>DASTPZ010000171.1:0-30156 GCA_035761965.1 Flavisolibacter sp.
GCTAGAAAAAGTCTGTTTTTTTGTGCAAATTTGAACCCGTCCGGAAAAACGGTCAAAACAAGCTGAATTATGGGAAGTACCCGGAAAATAAAGGTGCTGGAAGTGATCCAGCAGGGAGAGATCGGCGGGGGCGAAAGTCACCTGCTGACCCTGATCAGCCAGATGGACAGGTCGAGGTTCGAACCTGTAGTGGTTGCGCTTTCAGACGGAGAGATGATCAGGCGGCTGACGGACATGGGTATAACCAACTATGTTGTCAATACAAAACTTCCCTTTAATATGGCCGTCTGGCCCGCCATCAAACGGATACTGGTTGGCAACAGGATCGATATCGTTCACACTCATGGGGCCCGGGCGCTTTCCAATCTCTATCATCCTGCATCAAAGCTTTCCATACCCATTGTGCATACCGTGCATGGCTGGTCTTTTCATGACCACCTTCCGGCATGGAAAAGAAAGCTCAGGATAAAGGGAGAAAAATTTCTTACCGGCAAGGCTTCGATGAATATTGTTGTATCGGATTCGAACCGGAGGATCGGTCTCGAGCAATTCGGCCGTTTTTCCTGCCGCGTGATCAACAATGGGGTCGACCTTTCGGTATACGCAGCACGCAGTGGCGATGCAATAAGGACGGAGTTCGGCATACCGCCTTCTTCGGTGGTAACCAGCTTTGTTGCCAGGTTCATCCACGATAAGAATCCGCTTGCGCTCGTCAGGGCTTTTCAGCAGGTTCATGCACTTTATCCCGACAGCTACCTCGTACTGGTAGGCGATGGACCGGCCAGGCAGTCTGCTATCAGCCTTGCTTCGGAGCTCGGCTTGCAGAAGCACGTTATCTTGCCCGGCTTCCGGAAGGACGTGCCAGAGATACTGGCAGCCTCTGATATTTTTTGCCTGCCTTCGATCAAAGAGGGCTTGCCTGTAAGTCTCATAGAAGCGATGGCCATGCAGAACGCGTCTATTGCCACCGATGTGCAGGGCTGCGTCGATGTGATCACGCATGAAAAAGATGGCCTGTTGGTTTCGCTCGATAAGCTGGAAGAAGAGCTTGCGGCAGCCCTGCTTACCCTACTGTCCGATCCCGCCAAAAGACGGCAGCTTGCGGCCAGCGGGCGCAAAACGGTAGAAGAAAGGTTCGACGCAGTAGCCATGGCAAGGAAGATCGAAGCCCTTTACCTCGAACAGGTGAATCAAAAAACGGCAGTGCCCGCCGTGTAAAGAAACTATTATGACAGTATTAGCGATAATCACATGGATCATCTTTGTCTACCTTGCGGCAAGCGTAGGCTACCTTTTCTTTTTTGCCCTTGCCGGCCGCCTCGGAAAGCTTCGCCGCTATACAAGGCATGAGCAGAAAGCCCGCATAGCGGTGCTCATTCCATCCTATAAAGAAGACAATGTAATTATCGATACCGCAAAACAAGCCTTGTTGCAGTCCTATCCTTCTGGTCAGTATTCGGTGACGGTGATCGCCGACTCGCTGCAGCCTGCCACGGTAGCGGCCTTACGTGGCCTGCCTGTAAATGTGGTAGAGGTATCCTTTGAAAAAAGCATGAAGGCCAAATCGCTCAATGCTGCGTTTCAGCAGCTGCCTTCCGGGCATTACGACGTGGCCATGATCCTTGATGCCGATAATATCATGTCGGAAGGCACGCTTGAAAAGATCAATCATGCTTACCAATCAGGCTGGCAGGTGATACAATGCCATCGTACCGCGAAGAACAAGAACACATCGGTTGCGGTGCTGGATGCCATGAGCGAAGAAGTGAACAATACCATCTTCAGGCGCGGGCACAGGGCCGCCGGTTTTTCCTGCACCCTCATCGGCTCGGGCATGGCCTTTCAGTACGACCTGCTCAAGCAGATCTTTGCCCTGCCTGAAATACAGAATAATCCCGGCGAAGACAGGGAAGTGGATATACAGCTCGTGAAAAAGGGTATTGTGGTGGAGTATATCGAAGATGCATTCATCTATGACGAAAAAGTGCAACGCAAAGAAGTGTTCGAAAAGCAGCGTACCCGCTGGCTGGCCACACAGGTTGACCATTTCAAGCGATTTCTGAAAAAAGATATGCTGGCGCATGCTGGAAAGAAAACTTACATGAACAAGCTCTTCCAGAATATTCTTTTACCCAGGCTGCTTTTTATGCTGCTCTTCTGCGCGGTGCTTTTTGTTTGCGCCATCGATGCCCTGGTAGCGCCAGCGCTGCTGTCTCCGGCCTGGCCCTGGTGGACCGGTCTTTTCCTGCTTTATCTTCTTACCATGCTGACGGCTATTCCTGGCTCCTTTTATAATAAGACAACCTTCAATGCCCTGTTAGAGGTGCCTGCGCTTGTGGTTTCCATGCTCAAGGCGCTGCTTAAGATCAAGCAGAATAAAAGAGGATTCATCCATACGCCTAAGGAGTTCTCACGCTAAAGTTTTTGCGAGCGGGTGATCGGGCTGTAAAATATCCGATGGGAAAACAGCTGACAGATATTCACGCTGCCATATAATTTGAGATTAAAGAACCAGGCTTTAAGCTTCGCCTGCTTTGGCCAGCTCTGTTGCAGGTATGGCGGCCTTTTTGGGTCTTCCGGCAGGAGGAAAGAACCTGTCCTTCAGCTTGATAAAAGGCTCCTCGTAAAACTTATAGCTCAGCTCAGAGAACAGGTAAACTGCCACCAGGTAGGGGATGAATATAAGCGCTTTGACCAGGTAGGTCTCGGGCCTGAAAATATTCATGAATACATATACCCAGATGAGCCAGTGAAAAAGATACATGCCATAGGACACCCTTCCTATCTTGACCAGCCATTTGTTTTCGAGGAAACGCCTGATGCCCGGGAAACGCTCCTGGCTGTTCACGCTTACAAGAGCCAGCAGGAAAGAGGCAAAGGTTAGGTTGAGCAGTGTGTAATGCCAAACATGCTGGTAATTTCCCGTGAGGTAATGATAAAAGCCCAGGTCGAGCCAATAGCTATATGGTGAGCTGCTTTGCAGATAGCTAAGCAGTCCGGCGCCCGCGGTAAGAAGCGCAATGATGCCAAACAGCCGGAAAGGCCGCTGAACGCGCTTCTCGAGCGACATCACCTGGATGATACCCCCGGTGCAGAATGCATCGAGCTGGCAAAGCGTATTGAAATTGACGCCATTTGAAACGATGAGCTCCGGAAAGCCCTGTTCCGCATAATAACGCCCGATGAAATAACGCAGCACAGGCGATACAAAAATGATGAGCAGCAGCAGGTTCTTTGTAAAGCGCCTTGGGCTGAGCAGGATGATCAGCGGAAAAAGCAGGTAAAACTGTTCTTCTATCGACAACGACCACAGGTGATTGAACAGCGGATTTCCCGTGCTGTGCAGCAGCTGGAGGGGAAAGTTAGCTGTATAGGTGACCAGGTAAGGAAAGAAGGGCTCAAAATACGGGGGGAAATGAAAAAGCAGATAGGCAAGTGCTATTGCAATCACATAACCATAGTACAATGGAAAAATGCGCAAAGACCGCCTCACCCAGAACTTTTTGAACTTATAGCCCAGCGACTCCGGGCTTGCCTGTTCTTTCCAAAGAATGCCGGTGATCAGAAATCCCGAGAGCACGAAAAACAGCTGTACGCCTATCCATCCGTACTCGGTCAGCTCTGCATGAAAGGTCATGACCAGGATAATGGCCAGGGCCCTTACGCCGTCAAGACTTTTGATATAGCCTGTTCCTGCCATAGAGTAAGGTTAATGCTATTTTTTACCAGGCTGTGTAACCGGAGCTGCTTCGGGGACTGGCTGTAAAACGCTTTCGAGTGGCACGCCAATGATCTTTTCGATCTCGAGCTTTACCACATCCTGCTGGTATTTCAGGTTCATATTCTTTACCAGCTCCTCGTTCTTTGATTTGAGCGAGGTAATATAGGCCTCCACGCCGATCTTGCCTTTCTTGAAATCATCTTCGGCCTGCATGGCATGCGCAAGCACGTCGTTGATCAACTCACTCTGCACTTCGATCAGTGCATTGTATAGCTTGTACTGACGGTATTTGGCCAGCACATCGGCCTTGATATCCCTTGCCAGCTCTTCCTGCTGGTCCTTACTCAGCGCTACGGCTGCCCTGGCAGTCTTTACCTGGTTGCCTTGCGAGAAGATGACACCGAGGGGAATGGTAAGCCCAAAGAAATATTTGGGATAGACCACGGTCTGGGTAGGGGCAAAGGACTGATCATTGTAATTGGTCGAAATGGTCAGGAGGTTCATCCACGAGTTCTTTGCTTTTTTCAGCTCGAGCTCATTGATCTTGATCCTGTGCATGGAGGCATCGTACACGGGGCTTGTCATGGCCAGTGCTACGAGCCGGTTCTCGATCAGCGTATCGATGGTGTCGATGATCGGCTTTGACCTCAGGGTCGTGTCGTAGATCTTGGCTTTGCTGCCGGGAGTTTGGGATGATGCAGTTAGGTTGCCGGCCACCAGGATGGCCATAAAGGCAATGAATCGGTTCAATTTAGGTTGCATTTACGTTTTCAAGGTTTACTTTATTGAGAACAGATCCGCAGAATTTGCCATTCAGCTCTTTAAAGAAGCTGATCGATTCCTTGTCGATCTGTTTCACGATATGGGTTGCTGAGAAGACCGCCACCACGCCGTCGACATACTGCGTCAGCTCCTTGCTATCGCTGAAATTATTCAGCGGCGGGCCTTCCAGGAAGATATAATCGAACTCGCTGGTCAATGCATGCAGGTGATGAAGAAAATTATCACGCGGCAGGATCTCCGAAGGCGTGTAGTCGCCGCCCTCAGAGCCGATCACAAATACATTGTTGCCCACGCCTATGTCCTTGGCCAGCTTTTTTACCCGCTCTACGAGGGTGCCGCCAATGTCTTCGGAGGAGAGCTTTTCCAGTACCGGATCAGCATCCATCTGTACGGTGAGATCGTTATTACAGAAGTTGGTATCGATGACCAGGATCTTTTTATTGCTCAGGCTCATGCTGTAAGACAGCGCCTGTATAAGCGTTGTCTTGCCCTGGCCCTTTTGCGTGCTGGTGAAAAGAAATATTTTCTTGCCGGTCCATTCGATCTCGTAGCGAAGCTTCCTGATAGATTCACGGAAGATATTGCTTCGCTGTTTTTCCAGCCTGCTTTCTTTTGAATTGTTGCTGGCCAGTATCTCCTTAAGATTCTTATTCTTAAGGTTCATGAAATTGACCATGCTGATGAGCTTAAGGCTTACCACTTTTCCAAATACGGCTGGGGTCTTGATCGACGAATCAAGGTAAACCAGCAGCATGATGATAAGGATGGCGCTGATCAGCGTTACCGTACCTGCCATGCCGATGATCAGCTTTCTCTTGGAAGGCTCGGGCTCAATGGCCGGCTGGGCCAGCTGAAGCTGACGGAAATTGTTTACCGAAGCAGAGCTCATCTCATAAGCGTTGTTATATTTCTGCTTGGCCTCCAGGTATTCTCTTTCTGCCAGCTTTACTTCCTCCATCAGTGTTTCCACATTGGCGCCTTTTGAAAGGGTAGAGGAAGCATTGCTCTTGAGCGCAGCGATCTTCTGCTCGATCGACCTGATCTTCGAATTGCTGGCTTCTATGTCTACTTCGAGGTCATTCTTTTTCTGGAGCAGCTCCGACCTGTTCTCTGTGCCAGGGGTGGAGCCAGTGGTTGATCTTGTGCTGGCATACTTCGTATTGTATTCGGACCTCAGCTGGTTATACCTGGTAAGCTTGGCCGGGTCACCGCTTTTAAGGTATTCACTATAGGCTTCGTTCATGGCTTGTCTTGCCAGTACCAGCTCTTCGTTATTGACAGCTCCGCCCGTATTGGCGCTTCCGCCAAGCGCTGAAAGCCTTTGGTTGATCTTGCGCAGCGAGGAGTAATAGTCTACCTGTATGTTCTTTTCGACCGTAATGGATTTTTCCAGCTCGGAGATGAGCTCAAAAGTGCTCATGGTACCTTCGGTGGAAATATCGGTTGGCTTTTCGCCCCTCAGCATGCGGTTCTTTTCTTCAAGCTCCTGTCTTTTCTTTTCAACCAGGCTGGCCAGGGTATCGACCGTTTCCTGGTTGCCGGCGCTCCTGATGCGGCCATAGTAGCGGATGAACTGCTGAAAAGCGCTGTTACAGAGAAATGCAGAGAGCTCAGGGTTCTCGGTAACACCATCAACCTGCACATAGTCTGTGCGCTGTACCCAGTAGATGGAGAGGTTCTGGATCAGGTTCTTGTACCCATAGCCGTAAAGGTTCAGGAACTCAAGCAGCTTTTTTTCTTCGGGCTTGTAAGAGGTAAGCACGCTCATGGTAGCCAGCTTTTCCTCGAATACTTTGATGGCCTGGGCCTTGTTGATCGACTTGTAAACAGGCGATTGCAGCTGGTCGGCCTTGAGGCGGCGGAATGGCTTGTTGCTTTTGAGGTCGTGCAGGATCAGCTCATAGGAGAGCAGGGAAATGACAGAAGGAGAGGTCCAGGTATTGATGGCATTGTTGAACTTTATCTCTGCATTGAACAGGTTAAAGTTCTCGTTCTCGTTGATGCTGATATTGTCAGGAACACCATAACCCGTTGAAATACGGGTTGATGAGCGGTAGATTTTGGGTTCATTCCTGGTAAAGTACCAGGCTATGAGAGCAGCTAGCGCGGCAGAGCCAATAATTATCCATTTCCTTTTGCGAAGAACGCGAAAAAGGTATACAAAGTCCATTACGTCACTTTTGGGTCAAATGTAGTCTTTAAAAGCAAATGCTACAAGCGTATTTGGTTAAAGTACCGTATGAAACAGCAACCGGCAGAACGCTTTACTGTATTGACTTGTATGAAAATTACCCAACGGTTTGAAAAGCGTATTTTAACAGCTTGCCCGCGCTTGTCTCCCGGTTGCCGGCAGCCCGTTAGGGCGCCCTCCCGGACCTGTCGGGCAGGCTCCGGGCCGCAATTTTTTTGATGCGGCGCTATGAGGATAGCAGAAGAAAGCCGATTTTAGCGGCACTGTTCACCATCCATCACCACCGGCCTGTCATCAGCAGGCTCTATTCGTGCCTTTAAGGGCGGCAGGATGGCGGACTTGCATCGCAATTTTTTTATATGAACCGAAGAAAGGCCATCGGCCGGATTTTGTTGACCGGCACCGGCGCCGCGGCCCTGCTGGCAGGGAACGAATGGTATGATACTGGGAAAAGACCCGAGCTTTCCTATCTTGACCGCCACGAAACGCTGCTGGCCGCTCTGGCAGAAACCATCATTCCGGCTACCGATACGCCTGGCGCAAGGGACGCAGGTGTTCAACACTTCATCATTAAAATGGTGAAAGAGGCCACTGAAAAGAAATCACAGAATAAATTCATCAATGGACTGAGGGATCTCAAGCTCTATTGCCTGCAAAAATATGGTAAGCCCTACCAGGATTGCGCTGTAGCCGAGCAGGAGGCAGTACTTGGTCATTTTGAGCGAAAAGGCCGGCCCCTGGGCGGAATTGCCGGAAAAATTCAAACGAGGATACTCGGCCAGCCCTTCTTTACCACGCTCAAAACCTATACGATCACCGGCTATTGTACCTCGAGGGAAGGAGCTACGCAAGGACTGGCCTACCTGCCGGTACCCGGCCGTTATGATGCCTGTACCCCGCTGAAGCCCGGACAAAAAGCCTGGGCGACAAATTAATTTTATGGGAGACCCGAAAAAGATCTATCAGAATACAAAAGCCGTACAGCAGAACAGCTTTGACGCGATCGTTGTGGGATCGGGCATCAGCGGGGGCTGGGCGGCCAAGGAGCTTTGCGAAAAAGGATTGAAGACCCTCGTTCTCGAAAGGGGCAGAAATGTAGAGCACATCAAGGACTATCCCACGGCAATGAAAAACCCATGGGATTTCGAATACCGCCTCGGCACATCGCGCAGGCAGATGATACAAAACCCGGTACAGCAGGCGTTCAGCGACGAAGGCAGCGCTCATTTCTTTGCCAGCGATACCGAGCATCCCTATATCCAGGACAAGCCTTTCAACTGGGTTCGCGGGTACCAGGTGGGAGGCAGGTCGCTCACCTGGGGAAGGCAATGCCTTCGCTACAGCGATGTGGACTTCGAGGCCAATGCCAGGGACGGTGTTGGCATAGACTGGCCGGTACGTTATAAGGATATTGCACCCTGGTACGACTATGTTGAAAATTATATAGGCATCAGCGGGCAGAAGGAAGGTATTCCCCATCTTCCTGATGGTATATTCCTTCCGCCAATGGAGATGAACTGTGTGGAAACGCACTTCGCCGATCGCATCCGCAGTCATTACAAGAACCGCATGGCAACAATAGGCCGCGTCGCTAACCTGAGCCGCGGCTGGAATGGCCGGGGCCCTTGCCAGTACCGGAATCTCTGTAGCCGTGGCTGTCCTTTTGGTGGTTATTTCAGCAGCAATGCGGCCACACTTCCGGCAGCGGCCGCCACCGGCAATATGACCCTGCGTCCGGATTCCATCGTTACAGAGGTGATCTATGATGAAAATGAGGGAAGGGCAACCGGTGTAAGGGTGGTAGACGCCAATACCAAGCAGGTGACAGAATACTACGCACGCGTCATTTTCCTGAATGCTTCCACCATCGCTACCGCGGCCATACTGCTCAATTCCACATCCCGCCGCTTTCCTCAGGGATTGGGCAATTCGAGCGCACAGGTGGGGCATAACCTGATGGACCATTTCACAGGCACAGGGGCGGAAGGCGAGTTTGAAGGTTTCAAGGACAAATATTATTACGGGCGAAGACCGATCGGCATCTATGTGCCGCGCTTTCGCAATCTTTCTCCCGACACGGCACGCAAGGATTATATCAGGGGCTTCGGCCTCCAGGGCATGGGTGCCAGGGCAGGCTGGAAGGAGCAGGGAGTAGGCATCCCCGGGTTCGGCAAGGATTTCAAGGCAAGTCTTCTGCAGCCAGGTCCGTGGCGCTTATGGCTGGGCGGCTGGGGAGAAACACTGCCTTATTATGAAAATGGCATATCGCTAGATAAGGAGCGGAAAGACGCATGGGGCCAGCCGCTTGTGAGGGTAAATTTTGAGTACGGCGATAATGAAAAAGCTATGAAACGCGACATATCGGAGAGCATAGAAGAAATGCTGACAGTAGCGGGTTTCAAGAACATCAATGGTTACAGCAACCTTCAGCCGGGAGGATCAGCTTCGCATGAGATGGGCACGGTAAGGATGGGAAAAGATCCAAAAACATCAGTGCTCAACAGTTTCAACCAAATGCATGAGGTAAAGAATGTATTTGTAACCGATGGCAGCTTTATGACCTCGTCGGGTACGGCTAATCCCTCGCTTACCTACATGGCCTTTACAGCAAGGGCCTGCGATTATGCCGTAGCTGAACTTAAGAAAGGCAATATCTGAAGGGTTCAGGGAAGGTAGCTTGTCTGCCGCCTTGTTTTGGAGACCAGCAACGAAAGCTTCCGGAAGATGCTTTTATACGTTTTGGCCATGTGTTTGCCTACTGCAGAAAGGTCGAGGTTTATTTCTCGCCGCATCAGGAAATACCAGGCTGCAAAATTGAGCATGCTAGTGATCATTGTGCCAATAGCAGCGCCGTACAGCCCGAACTGTTTAAGGAATAAAAAGTTCATACCCAGCAAAACAACCATAAAGCCCGTGTTCATCAAAAACACGAGCCGTGTCTTGCCAATGGAATTAAGCAGGTTCGCGGCCTGGTTCTGGGCCGGCCTTATGATGCCTGCGATCATGTAAAGCTGCAATATGGGCGCCGCCGCCGCGTAGGTGCTGCCCGCATAAGTTACGGTGATGAGCTTTGGAAAAAGTATGATCACGGTTGCGATCGGGATGGTAATGGCAATCAGGATGGCCACCATTCTTTCGAAAAGATATTTCACCTTTTCCTTTCCTTCCTCGACCAGCGCGCGCGAAGCCTTGGGAAAAATGATCTCCGAAGCGGCATAGGATGGCGTGTCTACAAGGAGGTTGATCCGGGAAGCTACATTATAATAGGCTACGGCTCCAGGATTGATAACCCACGCCGTTATGATCTGGTCGAGATTGGTGAATATGCTTGCTACCACGCCGGAACCGAAGATATAACCGCCATAACCCATGATCTTTTTTGTCCAGGTGCGGCTGGGCCTGAACCGGAAGCTCAGGTATTTGCGGGTGAACACCAGTAAAACCAGGGTGCCAAGGCCAATAGTAAGCGAGCTGTATTTGGCAAGATCGGTGAGCGTCAGGGGGGTATCGCTTAGCTTATGTGATAGGATAAGGATAAAAAAAGAAGCCTGCCGGACAAAATGACCCGCAAACCCTCCCTTGAAATCAAGGTGGGACTGCTGAACCGACTCCAGGTGCGAAAAGAATATCATGCAGGCAAGCCCGGGAATGAACCAATGGAGCATGCTGGTCATTTCTTCACCTGTATTAAACCATGAAGCCAGCCGGGAGGCGCCAAAAAGCAGAAAAACAATAAAAGCCAGGGTAAAAACAATATTGATCAGCAGGGAGGAGGAGGCAATAATGGTCTTTTCGTGCCTGTCATCGCTCATGCTCACATATTTTATCTGCGCGTTTTTGAGCAGGTTGACCTTGGCCGCCTCAAAGATCCCGGTGATGGTCAGGAATATGGCCCAGGTGCCCAGGGCCTCTGCATCCGGCAGCGACCTGGCAAGGATCATGAAGTTAATGACCCCAAAGAACGTCAGCGAAAAGCGTTGGAGAAAGGTGTAAAATGCCGAACGGATCCAGTAAGAAGAGAAATATTTTTTCAAGCGGTCATTGATTGATGTTAGGTTTGGTCAGGAAGCGGTCGGTTCCGGCGGCTAAGTAAGCGAAAGAAAAACGCTAAACCAATTAAAATCGGGTAATTATCACATAATTGGCGAAGAGCTCGTTCCTGCATTGGCCGGGAGAGTGGATTTCAGGGCTGCAGGAACCTGCTCTGCCGCTCCGGTTCAAATAGAAATTTGCCTAAATATTTCGGGTTTTTGGATTTCCTTTCTATTTTAGTCGCTTCAAATCAACAAGAGCAACCGACAAATTCAGCTTTATGGAAAATACGCTAGTCGCCGACAAGCATACCACCCTAGATTACGAATCCTGGTATCATTCCACCAGGCATAGCAATCATTTCAATGATGCTTATTATAACGCCAGGGCCAGGATAGCCCTCACCAAGTTCTTTTCAGGTATCGATAAAAACACGCGCCTGCTCGATTTTGGCTGCGGACTTGGCCAGAACATTCTTTACATGCCCAATTCCATGGGATACGATATTTCTGAATTCGGCGTGGAGTTTTGCCGTAAAAAGGGCATTAATGCCACCAATGATCTCGACAGCGTTCCCAACGAAGCTTTTGATGTGGTGTTCTCCGCCCACGTGCTGGAGCATCACCCGCATCCAAAGACCATGCTTGAAGACATTCACAGTAAGCTGAAAAAAGGCAAGAAACTCATTCTCGTTATTCCCCATGAGCGTCATGGAAAAGGAAAATTCGAATATGATATCAACCAGCACCTGTTCACCTGGAACTTCCAGGCCATCAATAACCTGCTGATCACTACAGGCTTTACAATCAAGGAGAACAGGTATGTAAGAGGCGCGGGCTATTTCAAGCTCCTGCCGCTTGCCAAACTCAACTTTGGTCTTTACCGCTTTGCCACCAACCTGCTCTCCAGGCTCACAGGCATCAAGGAGATCATGGTGATCGCGGAAAAGAAATAATATTTCCCCAGGGAATCGATAAAAGGGAACAGCAGCTGTTCCCTTTTATGTTTGCATCAAGAACAAAAAAGCCCCCTTGGCACAAGGGGGCTTTCACGTATGCTTAGTCGCGGAACGCGACTTACTTTAAAGCTTCAATATCCTTTCGGTTAGCTTCATATCGGCTGAATGCACGGTAAGGATATATTGTCCTGACGCAGCACCGCTTATCGGTAAGCTCACCCTCGATACGCCGGGGTTGATCTTTTGCTGTAGGCTGATGACAGTGGCTCCGGAAAGCGAGCGCAGCTCAAGTGTAACCGTACCTGCCTTGTAAGCCGCGATCTCCACTTCCGCCCGGCCATTCCTTACCGGGTTGTTGATCACGCGGATATTAATATCCGATTCCTTGATGCTGACGAGCTTACTGTAGACGGCTTTCCCATCGAGATCAACCTGGCGGATCCTGAAATGGTGCCTGCCGCCGGTGAGGTTCGGATAGATAAAGCTGTACTTCACAACACCGGCCTGGTTGTTAACGATGCCAACCTGGGTGAAGTTGATCTTGTCAAGCGAGTGCTCGATCTCGTAATGCTTTGCGTCGTCGTTGTTCTCAACGCTCCAGTCGAGCTGTATCTTCTTATCTACCACTTTGGCTGTAAAGGATGTCCAGGTCACAGGAAGCGGTGTGGAAGCCGTTGCAGAAGTAACAAGGGCGAAAACATTGTTGTTGGCGAGGGGTACATTGTTGAAGGTGAGCACATTGCCGGCATAGCTGACGGGTGTGTAATAGAAAACGGTACCGGTGGTGAAATCGCCGTTCCCATCCAGGTCTACCATTAGGCGGAAATCGGTAGGATTGGTACCGGTAACGGTCAGGCCGTTCAGGTGGATTGCAAGGCTGACAGAGCCCGCCGAGCCGGTGGACTGAACCTTCCACTGGCGTGCAAGCCTTTGAGAGCCGGCAGCTACAGGCGGAATATTGGTAGTTGTCTGGGTGAGCGAAGCATTATCATGACCGATAAGAAGAAAGGTCTGATCGGTTGTGAGGGCCGAAGGGTTAGACAAGACGATGTTCGCCTGCCCGGTCTTGCCAACACCGTTGCCGCTGCCGGTTTCAATGCTGTTGGAGGAGGTCACTGAAAGGCCGGATGTGTTATCGAGCGCGAGTCCGAATACGGCATTGTTATAAGTGCTGTTCGCCGTGGCATCCCAAACTACCGTTCCGTTCGAGGACACGATATTGGTTTTGATAGGGATACCATACTTAAGGGCGAAATAAGAAAAAAGCCGGGCTCTTTCAGTACCGTTGATGGGTCGGTCGTAAACAACCAGTTCCGCGATGCTGCCATTAAGAGGCTGGGCATTGTCGTGGTTGGCGCCCAGGCGGTTAACGGTAGCGCCAAGGTTACGCAGGGCCGCGCCATTGGTGCCGGCGGGATCAGTAGTGGCGGTTGTGATGCCTGTGCTGATATTGCGGTCGTCGATGATCTCAAGGTCGGCCGTAGCCTGGTTGAGCAGGTTAAGCTGGCTGATGTTCCATGCGCCTGCCGTATAAGGCCTGGGTATGGTATGATCGAAAGGAAAGCTGCCCGTTTCATCGCCATACCTGCCGTCGTTCCAGGTAGAAAAAGCCAGTGCATCGTTATTGGTATTGAGCGTGGTGCGCTGCACCCAGATGCGCTGGAAGTCGTTTACGATATTCGACTGCCATACACCGAAAACGGTGTAATCGTCATCGCTTGCGGGGATGGGAGCGTTGGCGCCGGTTGGCCCGTCCATCCATTGTGCAGAGTTGAATGTTACTGCCGGGTTGAAATTGATGAGGTTTGCGGTTAGGGTTGGCCGTTGGGTGCCGGTACCTGTAAATGTTTTCGTATTGTCATTAACGTAAGTCCAGGAGTTTACAAGGGTGCCGGTGAGGTTAGTTCCAGAACCCGCTCTGATCCAGAGTTTCAGCGAAGTGTTTACACCACCTGGTGTTTGGGCATTGATAGTTTGAACAAAAAATACAGATAGCAGCAGCGACAGCTTCAGTGTTTTTTTCATGATCGGTTTTTTGTTGATTCAAGGTGGAAAAGTTCAGCAATAGCAATACGGCTTGTCAGAGGAGGATGGATTAACTTGGCTTCGCAGGAAACTTGGAAAATTAGAAATTAAAAATAGGGGTTTTTTTATATTTTGCTATAATATTGCAATCCGAATTATGTATTCAGATTATTTCGTAAAATATTGGCATAATTCTTAGAGTCATCCGATACTTTTCAAAACTGTTTGTCACCTACTAAGAGATAATACTAGGGAAACCTAACACAAAGAATAACCGAAAAATTCTTAGTAATTATACTTTAATAGTGTGACCAAGAGTGTTGATCTTGTATACCAAAATCCAACTATCCATGAAATCTAGATTTATTCTAGCTTTATTACTGCCGTTGTGTGTAGTAAACTTAACGTTAACCAAGGCTCACGCGCAAAGTGAGACGCATGATTTCATCACCTACGATACGCTTTTCAACGTAGGTTATGCGAACCTCCAATTCAGGTTCAGGATATCCCGCCCGGTTAACATGTTCACCACCAATCATCCTGATACTGCTTCCCGCCCTGCTCTTATTAGTATGCCTGGTCTTGGTGAAGTAGGTACCAACTATGCCAATTTGCAGAAATATGGACCCCACTACTGGCTGAATAACGGCTGGGACGGGGGCATCCAGCTAGGTAACGGCAGGCATTACCCGATCCTTATCACGGTGCTTCCAAGCTACCAGTACCCCCGCGGTCCGGAACTTAACCTGGTTCTTGATCACCTTCTCAATACTTACCGCATCAAAAGAAATTCGGTTCACCTGGCAGGGCTCTCCATGGGAGGCTTCAGCTGGGGTATCCTTATTTCGCACCAGGCCAGCGCAGGCGATGAAACGGGCATGAAAAAGGTAAAAAGCTATGTAGCCCTCCAGGGCGTGAGCTGCGAAGCCTTTCCACCCTATCTCGCTTATAATATTGGATGGAAGTCTTTTGGACGCTGGGCCAGCAAATACGGCGGAAAATTCTTTGGCCTCGAGGGCACCAACGATGGCCGCGACGTATGGCGGGTGTCGGAGAACATGAACGACAGCGTTCCCGGTTCGGCCTATTTCGCCTTCGAAAACATCGGGGGTGGCGCTCACTGCTGCTGGAACCAGATGTACGATCCTTCGCGTACCAACTGGCGCTGCATAGCGCCTCTGGCACCCAATATCGTGAACAATACCTTCCATCCCAATACCATGGGAACCTATACGGGCGGATCCATATTCCAGTGGATGCTAAGACAGGGCGATACAACCCTTGTTGGACAGGATGGCACGCCTGCCGCCGATGCACCGGTGGTAAATGCCGGCAGCGACCAGAGCCTCGTGCTTCCGCTGTCTTCGGTTTCGCTTACCGGTACGGCCACACCAGCCGGCGGCACCACTATATCTTCTTATGCCTGGACCAAGCTGACCAGCGGCGCGGCTACCATTGTTTCCCCCAATACGGCGGCTACCACGGTTACCGGCCTTTCAGCAGGTATTCATACTTTCCGCTTTACCGCGACCAGCAATACCGGGGCCTCTGCCTCGGATGATGTTCAGCTGATCATTACCGCCGCCGCACCACCGCCCAACCAGGCGCCTACGGCAGATGCCGGCAGCGATCAGTCCATTACCCTGCCCACCAGCTCGGTAACGCTTAGCGGCAGCGGCGCGGATTCTGATGGATCCATCGCTTCTTACCAATGGACGAGGATCTCAGGCCCAACCTCTTTCAATTTTTCAAATGCCAATGCGGCGCAAACCCAGGTCAACAGCCTTACACAGGGAACCTACCAGTTCCAGCTTCGTGTGACCGACAACCAGGGTGCTACCGCTACCGACGCAGTAACGATTGTGGTAAATGCCGCTCCGGCACCGCAGCCACCGCCGCCGCCGCCTAACCAGGCCCCGGTGGCCAATGCCGGCGCAGGCCAGACGATCACGCTGCCTATGTCATCCGTAACGCTTAATGGCAGCGGCACCGACGCCGATGGCTCGATTGCTTCCTATGCATGGGCCAAAGTAAGCGGGGGCGCAGCTTTTATCGTATCTCCGTCTTCTGCTACCACTGATGTTACAGGACTTACCCAGGGATCCTATGTTTTCAGGCTCACGGTAACCGATAACCAGGGTGCAACCGGTACCTCCAATATCTCGGTTACGGTCAACGGCGCACAGGCTTCACCCTCCAACCGTAAAATCGTGACCAAGGTGGCCATCACTGAGTACAAAGTAGGCTACCTGGCCAGCGACAGCAATTTTTACTCATTCACCAACCAGGTGATGCAGCCTTACAACCTCGGCGGAAAAAAAGTAGTGGATGTTTGCGCGGGATTCAATGTGCTCATTATGCTTGATAACGAGGGATATGTGTGGAGGCATGTACAGAACAATACAGTTCCCGTGCGTTGGAATACAGATACGACGGGCGCTGCCTTTAATAACAATATTGCCATTTATGGTTATTATCCTACCTATACCTCTATCCGTTCAGATAGTTCTCTTTGGTACTGGGGCGAGGATAATTACAATCTTTTCCCCGGAACGGCCTGGATCACCAAGCCGATCAAGCTGTCTCCTCCGGGAATGAAGGTGAAGAAGGTAGTGAT
Organism: Flavisolibacter sp.; assembly: GCA_035761965.1. GTDB lineage: Bacteria > Bacteroidota > Bacteroidia > Chitinophagales > Chitinophagaceae > Flavisolibacter. Next base: position 16,328 of record DASTPZ010000171.1, read on the forward strand.
GGGTGGAAAGATCCTTGTGCTTACCACCAACGGACAGGTATGGGAGTGGACGAAGAACGGAAGCCTTACACCTACGCAGATCAATATCCCCCGCCCGGCCATTGATATCTTTGGCTCACACTGGAACTACCAGGGATGTATCATTCCTGATCCTGCACCGGCTTCTCAAACAATGGGATATCCTTATGTTTGGGGATCAGAATTCGGCTTCTGGGGCGGCACAGCGCCTTATTCGCAGCCAACGCCCATCCGCAACCTGTGGAACCTTACCGCACCGATCAAGGAGATCGCGACCAGCTACAATACGACGCATTATATAGATAGTCTTGGCAGGATGTTTGGCATAGGTGATAACCCGAACGGTGAAGTAGGCAATGGGCAGGAACTGGTAAACCACTCTGATATTTACCCTACGCCTTTTGCATGGAGCTGGAACAAGGGTGAGAAATGGGTGGGTGCGCCACCTGTTGAAATAGGCGTGGGCATCCGTTGGAAAAAGCTGTTTTCAAACAATACACTGGCATTCTTCAAATATGCCCAGGACGAAAACGACTCGCTGTACTCGTGGGGAAGGAACAAGGCCCTGGCGCTTGGCAATGGCTATCTCAATATGCAGGAAGCCCAGCTGCCTAATGCCATGGACGTGCTGGTTCCAACCATGGTATCGCCGCTGTCGGCAAAATACCAGCAGTACAATTTTACCAAGCATACCATCAATGCCGGACCCGATCAAACGATCACCAGCTCGGTGGCCACGCTTTCAGGCTCAGGTACACCCAGCAAGCTTACGGCTACCGGCCCGCTCAATAATGGAAGACCAACCATCACCTACGATTTTGTCTCTTATCTGTGGACCAAGATCAGTGGTGCAGGTGGCGCCATCACATCGCCAAACAGTCTTAATACTACCGTTACCGGCCTTACCACCGGTACCTATAAGTTCAAGCTGCTGATCACCGATAACAATACCGGCACCATCGCCGATACCGTTACCATCAACGTTAGCGCCGGTGGAAACCAGCCACCGACAGCCAACGCCGGACAGGACCAGTCCATCACCCTGCCAAACAGCACGGTGATCCTGACCGGTACGGGCTCCGATCCCGATGGCAGTATAGCTTCTTATTCATGGACAAAGATCTCCGGTCCTGCAAGTTTTGCGATCGGAAGCCCTGCATCGGCCCAAACCACCATCAGCGGTCTTGTTCAGGGAGTTTACCAATTCGAGCTGAAGGTGACCGATAACCAGGGTGCAATGGCTACGGATGTAGTGACCGTAACGGTAAATGCCGCGCCTGCGCCACCCAACCAGGCACCTGCCGCCAACGCAGGTTCGGACATCAGCATTACCCTGCCCGTCAACAGCGTAAACCTGAGCGGCAGCGGTATCGATCCGGATGGAACCATCGTTGGTTACCAATGGAGCAGGATCAGCGGACCCGTTCAGTTTGCGATCGTCAATGCAGGCTCGGCCCAGACTGCCGTAAATGCACTGGTGGAAGGCACTTACCAGTTCCAGCTTCGTGTAACCGATAACCAGGGTGCTACCGCTACCGATGTGGTGACGGTTACCGTGAATCCAGCGCCGGTGAACCAGCTTCCTGCTGTAAACGCGGGTAACGATATCTCCATTACACTGCCGCAGAATTCTGTAAGCCTGTCGGGTACCGCCTCGGATCCCGATGGCAGCATTACAAGCTATCAATGGACAAGGATCTCGGGTCCTGCCCAATATAATATTGTGAGTCCGGGTACAGCCCAGACCGAGATCACCGGCCTTGTTCAGGGTGTTTATGAGTTCCAGTTGCGGGTGACCGACAACCAGGGCGCCACTGCAAATGATATTGTTGTGGTAACCGTGAACGCGGCCCCTCCGGCCAACCAGGCCCCTATAGCCAATGCCGGAAGCTCTCAAACAATTACCCTGCCCGTAAACACGGCAACCTTAAGTGGCAGCGGCATTGACCCCGATGGCAGCGTGGTAAGCTACCAGTGGAACAAGGTCAGCGGCCCTGCCCAGTATAGCATAACCAGTGCCGCCCAGGCGCAGACGGCAATTGCCGACCTGGTGGAAGGTGTATACGAGTTTGAGCTGGTGATCCAGGATAACGAGGGTGCGATAGACAAGGACACGGTAAAGGTGACGGTGAATGCCGCCGCGGCCCAGCCTCCGGTCAATACACCACCAACAGCCGATGCAGGTAGTGATATCAATGTCGTTCTGCCGGTAAGCAGCATTATCCTCAGTGGCAATGGTGCTGATATAGATGGTTCGATAACAGCTTACCTGTGGGAGCAGGTATCAGGTCCTGCAGCTTCTACCCTTGTTTCGCCGGGCGTGCAGCAGACTTTTGCGAACGGACTGGTACAGGGTGTATACCAATTCAAGCTCACCGTGACAGATAACCAGGGTGCCACAGGAACGGACTTTATTACGGTAACCGTTTCAGCGCCGGCACCGCCACCCAACCAGGCGCCGGTTGCCAATGCGGGTTCGGATGTTGAAATAACCTTGCCGGTCAACAGCGTTTCGCTAAATGGTTCGGGCACAGATAACGATGGAAGTATCGTTGCCTACGAATGGGTTAGGGTAAGCGGCCCGTTGGCGCATACCATCCTTACACCGGCACAGCAGCAGACCTCAATCACTGATCTTGAAGAAGGCGTATATATCTTCCGCCTTACTGTTACAGACAACGAGGGCGCAAGCTCTTATGATGAAATACAGGTTACCGTGAATGCTGCATTGCCGCCGCCTAACCAGGCCCCGGTTGCAAACGCAGGTGCAGATAAAGACATCACATTGCCCGTGAATACCGAAACGCTCAATGGAGCCGCTACTGATGCAGATGGCACGGTTATCACCTACCAATGGACGAAGCTCAGCGGTCCTGCACAGTATGCGATCGCATCGCCTGCGCAGCCGGTAACGGTCATCAGCAACCTGGTAGAAGGTGTATATGTTTTCCGCCTGACCGTGACGGATAATGATGGTGCGGTATCAGAAGACGATGTTCAGGTAACGGTGCATGCGGCCCCTCCACCGCCTAACCAGCCGCCGGTTGCCAATGCCGGTGCAAACAGGACGATTGTGCTTCCGAACAATACGGTTAACCTGCTGGGAAGCGGTACCGATAGCGACGGTACGATACAGAGCTATCTCTGGGAGAAGCTTACCGGTCCGGCCAGCTATGTGATCGTTTCGCCAAACCAGCCGCAGACCATCATTACCGGGCTTACAGAAGGCTCATATACCTTCAGGCTGACGGTAACTGACGATGATGGGGCAAGTGCTTCAGACCTTGTGCAGGTGAGAGTTGAACCCGCTCCGAATGTGCCGCCGGTTGCTTTTGCCGGTGAGAACGATACGATCACGCTTCCGCTTGATTCTCTCACCGTCATTGGACAGGGAACCGATGCAGATGGTGTAATCGTCGACTATCAGTGGAGAAAGATCAGTGGCCCAGATACCTATCAGATCGTATCACCAACGGCGCCGGCCACAGAGTTCAAAGGCCTCATCGAAGGTATTTACCGCTTCGAACTGAGCGTGAGGGATAATGCCGGTGCTATCGCCAGGGATACGGTTACCATTACGGTCAAGCCCGATCCAAGAGTAAGCTCTACAGCTTCGATCTATCCCAACCCGACCTCGGGCAGGTTCAACCTGAAGATAGATGCGATCACAAATAAGAATCGCACGGTCATCAAAGTGTATGACGAAAGAGGCGCACTTGTTCACCAGGAAGAATTCCTGCGCTCGCAGCAGGTGGTGGTGAGAGAGCTCGACTTGACCTATCTTAATTCGGGTGTATACCTGCTCGTGGTGAATACCGACATCAACACAGTGAAAACCCTGAAGTTTGTAAAGCAGTAGGAAGGCTGCTGAAATATAAAAGGTGTGATAAGCAAGTCTTATCACACCTTTTTTTATGCCTGCATTTCTGCGTTAGATCATATGAATCCTATCGGAGTATGTCAGCCCGCAACTCCGTCCATCACCAGGACAAGGTCGTCCGTTCTTACCATCGCACCGGGCGAAAGCAAAACCTGGCCTATCTTTCCTTCATCTATGGCGGCTATGGTGGTTTCCATTTTCATGGCTTCGATTACAAACAAGGGCTGGTTTCGTTTTACTGCCTCACCTTCTTTGATCAGCAATTGTGACAGCTTGCCCTGTAGCGGGGCGCCTATATGCCTGCTGTTGGTCTTGTCTGCCTTCTGGTTTTCCTTTACCGATCTTGCCACCGCATTGTCCTGTATTTCGATGATCCTGGTCTGCCCATTCAGCCGCATGAATATCTTTCGCTTTCCTTCCTCGTCGGGCTCGCTGAATGTGAGCAGGCGCACCAGGATGCTTTTACCCCTGGCTATTTCGATCAGGACCTCTTCGTCGGGCTTCAGGCCATAAAAAAAGTTAACGGTAGGAATATGCCAAACCTCACCATACTCCTTCTTCTTCTCGAAATAAGCTTCAAACACTTTTGGATAGAGCAGCCATGACAGCAGGTCGGTAAATCCCACCGTATTGCCAAAACGTTTTTTAAATGCCTCGAAGGATTTTTCAAAATCTATGGGTGCCAGGTGCTCATTAGGCCTTTCGGTGTAAGGCTTGACCTCCTTTAGAATGGTGCTTTGCAGGGCAGGATCGAATCCGCCTACCGGCTGACCGATGTCGCCCTTGAAAAAAGAGATCACCGATTCGGGGAAGGACAGGTTACGGCCTTTTGTACGGATGTCCTGCGGTGTAAGTCCGTTGGTAACCATAAAAAGAGCCATATCACCCACGATCTTGGAGCTTGGCGTGACCTTGATGATATCGCCGAACATTTCATTCACTTCCCGGTAGGCTGTTTTGATCTCTTCTATCTTATCGCCCAATCCAAGCGACTCGGCCTGCGGCTTGAGGTTGGAGTACTGGCCACCCGGGATCTCGTGGTAGAAGACCTCGGCACTGCTGGCCCGCATGCCGCTTTCGAAGGGATAGTAATGATCCCTGACCGTTTCCCAATAGGTAGAATGGCGGTTAAGGACCTTCATATCATAGGCATTCTCACGCTCATGAAAACGCATCATTTCCGCAATGGCATTGAGGTTGGGCTGGGAGGTAAGCCCGGACATAGCCCCTATGCAGCAGTCAACCACATCCACGCCTGCCTCGATAGCCTTGAGATAGGTAGCCGATTGCAGAGACGAAGTATCATGGGTATGCAGGTGAATGGGGATCCTGACGGTTTGCTTGAGCTCGCTGATCAGCTCGTAAGCGGCAAGCGGTTTTAAAAGTCCGCTCATATCTTTTATGGCCAGGATATGCGCGCCGCTGTTCTCGATATCCTTTGCAAATTGCTTATAGTACTGGAGGGTATATTTTGTACGGCTCTTGTCCTGGATGTCGCCGCTATAGCACATGGCCACCTGGGCAATGCCGCCCGTCTTCAGCCGTACCGCTTCGATGCTCTTCTCCATATTAGGCATCCAGTTGAGAGAATCGAAGATGCGGAATACATCAATGCCTGTTTCCCAGCTTTTTTCAACAAAGGCTTCCACCAGGTTATCGGGGTAGGCCTTGTATCCAACGGCATTGGCGCCGCGCAGCAGCATCTGGAGGAGGATGTTGGGCACGGCTTTTCGGATCAGCTCCAGCCGTTTCCAGGGATCTTCGTACAAAAACCGCATACATACATCAAAGGTGGCGCCTCCCCATACCTCCATGCTGAAGGTTTGTGGAAAATGACCGGCAAAGGAAGAGGCTACTTTTAGCATGTCGATGGTACGAACACGGGTGGCGAGCAGCGATTGGTGCGCATCCCTGAAAGTGGTGTCGGTATAGTAGATCTTTTTTTCCTTGGATAGCCAGCTGGCAAGACCTTCGGGCCCAAGTTCGCTGAGAAGCTGCTTGGTTCCGGGCGGAACGGTTGCCTGTAGCGCCGCCGGCGGCAGTAAGGGTTTGGCAAAGACCCTGTTCTTATCAGGATTTTTAACGTCGGGATGTCCATTGATGGATATTTCCGCAAGATATTTCAGGATCTTGGTGCCGCTGTCCTGCTCCCGTCTTATGTCGAAAAGCTCGGGATGTTGCTGGAGAAAATTGACAGAGGCCTTTCCTTCGATGAAAACAGGGTGGGAGATGATGTTCAGCAGAAAGCGGATATTGGTCTTGACACCGCGGATGCGGAATTCCATCAGGGCCCGTTTCAGTTTGCGCACGGTATCTTCTACCGAGTTTGAATGTGCGGTGACCTTGACCAGCAGGGAATCGAAAAAGGGGGAAATCTTTACCCCGTTGTACACACTGCCTTCGTCGAGCCTTATGCCAAAGCCTTCGGCGCTCCGGTATGCCAGCACGGTGCCGTAGTCGGGCATAAAATCATTCTCGGGATCTTCGGTGGTAACACGGCACTGGATGGCGTAGCCGTTTTTCTTTACCTGGTCCTGCGGCGGCAGGCCTATAACGGGGTGGTCGAGTGCATGTCCTTCTGCAATATGGATCTGGGTTTTAACCAGGTCAATGCCGGTGATCATCTCGGTAACGGTATGCTCTACCTGTATCCTGGGATTCACTTCTATGAAATAGACCTGTTGGTTATTGTCGACCAGGAACTCCACGGTGCCTATATTGTTATAGTGTACTTCCCGGCAAATAGCAACGGCGTACGCGTATACTTTTTCCTTAACCTCGTCGGCCAGGCTAAAGGCGGGCGCCACCTCCACGATCTTCTGAAACCTGCGCTGGAGGCTGCAATCGCGTTCAAATAAGTGCATTACATTGCCGTGCCTGTCGGCCACGATCTGAACCTCTATATGCTTGGGCTGGTCGATGAATTTTTCAAAGAACACGGTATCGTCCCCAAAAGCATTGCGGGCTTCTCTTCTTGCATCTTCGAAACACTTGTCCAGCTCCGTCTCCGACCGAACCACCCGCATGCCCCTGCCCCCGCCGCCGGCGGCAGCTTTCAGCATAAGCGGGTAGCCTATGCGGTTGGCCTCGGCTCTTGCTGTATCGAGCGAAACGAGGTTTTCCCGGCTGCTTTCGATCAGCGGCACCTTGCAGCGCATGGCAATCTGTTTGGCCATCACCTTGTCGCCGAGCTGCTGCATCACTTCGGGATCCGGGCCAATAAAGGTGATGCCGTTCTCGCGGCACCGGGCGGCAAAGCCAGCATTTTCGGAAAGAAAGCCATAGCCAGGGTGAATGGCTTCTGCCCCCGCTTCGAGCGCTATCCTGATGATGGCCTCAATGTCGAGGTAGGGTTTGAGCGGATCGTCTTCGCTGCCCACCTGGTAAGCCTCATCGGCTTTGTAGCGGTGGAGCGAATAGCGGTCCTCGTAAGTGTAGACCGCAACGGTGCGGATCTCTAATTCATTACAGGCCCTGAGAATCCGGATGGCAATTTCGCCCCGGTTGGCCACAAGCAGCTTCGTTATTTTTTTTGTATGCATGGAAAGGGATTGATGTTCCGGTAACTGCTACTGAAAATAGTGTGCCCCGGCTAATGATTAAAATAAATCCTTATTTTAGCCATACGGTCCAGGTTTAGAGGCCGGCTTAAAGCAGGGTCACCGGAAAAAAACTAAATTTTTAAAAAATATTGCAGGTTCCGAGTATTTGTTCTACTTTCGGACCGTAATATTTACATCAAAGGGAGTACTATCCCTCTTCGTAATACCTCTGAAAACCTTCTCCCAATTTTCCTTGAGCAACATTTTGTTCAATTCCTTATTGAAATTTCCAGGCGTATTTGCTTGCCGATAGTCCTTTTTAACTAGTACTATTCGCATACGGAAATTCCAATCCCTTGAAGTGCCATAGTCCAACACGTGAGCCGATTTTGACGAAAAAGCTAATCAAACCCTATTGTACTATGAGCAAGAGCATTTTAAGTGTGAATGGCAATAAAGCCATGAACTACTTGTTGCAAACCATTTTTGAAAAAGAATACGATTTTGTACCGGTCATAGACGTATACCAGGCTTTATATAAGTTGAGGTCGAACAGAAGCATCAAGGCACTAGTGGTAGATGTGGATTTTCAATCTCAGCAAAGCTGGGAACTAATTGAGCATATTAAGAGCAGCAAGCTATATAGAATTCCGATCGTAGTCCTCACCACAGCTAACAGCGAAGCTATACGACAGAGATGTTACGAATACGAGATCGACGAGATCTTCTTTAAACCTTTTAATCCGGTAGACTTGATTACCGCTGTTAAATCAATCATAGAATTAGATGTTACTTCTAACGTTTGATTCTTGTCATAACTGAACCCTAAAAACAAACCAAAGCTATGCAAGTTGAAGTCTCAGGCGTACCTAAAGCCGACCTCAAAAACTATTTAAGGGTCGCAACCATTACTGGCAAAAAAGCTGCTCTTTCCTATTTCTATATCGGTACAGACAGTAACGCCATCAACCTTCTTTCCGGGAACTTCGAATCTGGTTTTGTTGCCGAAAACCTTGAAACTGCAAAAAAAATCATCCGCTCAGAAAAGTTCAACAACCAGGTAGATGCGATCATCGTAGACATTCCCTACGATGCGAAAGCCCTGAGAGACTTCCAGAATTTTCTGAAAGGCAAAGGCGTGCATTTTACAACGCCCATCATTTACTCCGAGCGTCAGCTGCGCCAGATCCAGGTTCTGGGCAACGACCATATTATCGACGACATCATCGACCTGGGGAACTGGCAATTTGATTTCTCTACTAAGATCTCTTTTTTGAAGAAAGCCAAGGAATACAGCCTGGATGCCGACAAAGAAGCCCAGCGCATCAAGCCTGCGACCTGCTTCTATAAAAGATCTTTCGACGTGCTCATTTCGCTGAGCTTCATTCTGCTCACCCTTCCGCTGTTCCTGCTGATCGCACTTGCGATCAAGCTCGAATCAAGAGGCCCTGTATTCTACAATGCCAAGAGGGCCGGCAGGGGTTTCAGGATCTTCAAGTTTTATAAGTTCCGCACCATGGAGATGAATGCCGACAAGAAGATCGCTGAGCTGGCTCATCTCAACCAGTATGATTCCCAGAACAACGGGCCGCAGTTCTTCAAAATCTCCAATGACCCGCGCATTACCAAGGTGGGTAAGTTCCTGAGGAATACAAGCCTTGATGAGCTGCCGCAGCTTTTCAATGTGCTCAAGGGTGATATGTCGCTGGTAGGCAACAGGCCTCTGCCCCTGTACGAAGCTTCGACCCTTACGACGAACGAGTTTGTTGAACGTTTTATGGCACCTGCGGGCATCACCGGTCTGTGGCAGATCAAAAAACGCGGCAAGTCGGATATGTCTACAGAAGAAAGGATCAGTCTCGACATTTCCTATGCCCGTAAGTCCAACCTGCTGTACGATTTGTGGATCATGGCCAATACACCCGGCGCCCTGCTCCAGAAAACGGATGTATAAACAGGCGCCTGTACTTAACCCTAATCCTGCCCCCCTACTATGTTAACGCACTACCCAATCGTATCTATCATTACTGTTAATTATAACAGCCAGGAGGTCACCTGTGACTTCCTGCGTTCCATCCGCACACAGAACACCTATCCGCACATAGAGGTGATCGTGGTTGATAATGCTTCTAAAGAAGACCCCACGGCTGTTTTCAACTCAATTTACCCTGAAGCCAGGATCATCAGGAACGAACAGAACCTCGGGTTCAGCGGAGGAAACAACACAGGCATCCGCACCGCCTCCGGCGATTTCATCTTCATGGTGAACAACGATACGGAGTTCACGCCCGGCCTGCTTGAAGGGCTGCTTGAAGTGTTCAGGCAGTATCCCGACGCCGGCGTTGTAAGTCCTAAGTTTCATTATTTCTACGATAAGGGAACGATCGAATATGCAGGCTACGAATCCGTGAACATTTTTACCGGAAGGAATATGATGGTGGGCTGGCGCCAGAAAGACGAGGGGCAGTATGACGAGATCAGCGAGACCAACTATGGTCATGGCGGCGGTATGATGGTGCCGAAGAAGGTCATAGATGAGGCAGGCCTGCTGTACGAACCCTTTTTTCTTTATTACGAAGAGCTCGACTGGTGCGAAAAGATCAAGCGCAAAGGCTATAAGGTCTACTACCAGCCTAAATCTCTCATTTACCACAAGGAGTCTATGACTACAGGTAAATTCAGTCCGCTCAAAACATTTTATCTCACCCGCAACAGGATCCTGTTCATGCGGCGAAATGCGCCACTGCCCGGACTGGTGGTATTCCTGCTTTATTTTATCTGCTTTACCATACCAAAAAATACCCTCCAGTTTGCCGTGAAAAAACAAAAGGAGCACCTGCGTTCATTCTGGAAAGGTATTCTGTGGCATTTCAACCGGCGGATAACTTTTACGCTGTAAGGGTCGGGGTAAGAGACCAACCCGATAAATAATTAATAACCAGTTATTTGACTTAAGGTAGAACCGTTGGGTTCAGAAGAGCAGGATATCTTTCCTTTTTTCGGCTATGGATGCTGACCGGAAGAGGTGAGGGTGCGGCCGGAAATTTTCGAGTAAAATGCAGGCCTGGCTTGAGCTTAAAATAATTTTATTCTTGCTTTAAAATTATGGGAAACGGAAAAAATGAGTTTATTTTGTAGCCGATTCAAATTTCCTACAGAATTCCCCCACTTTCCTTGACCTAGCCACGTACTCCTTTATTCTATTTTCTGAACCTACAGTTCCAATCCTTCTATGATTTTTCCTTTTTGTTCGACAAAAAGGATGTGGTTTTCAATCAGCCTTGTGCCTGTTCTTAAACCGGGCATGAGTTGACATATATCGACTATCGCAAGTAAACAAAATGAAGCTATCCACAAACTTAAGCTGATGACCATGAAACGTTTTATCAAAACTATTGCAACATTTCTGATTGCTGCCTGCTTCTTCATGCAGCATTCACATGCGCAGAGCGTTATTGACCCTAACGATCCGCTTGTGACCTACAACCCTGCCGCACCGCCTGCGCTTCCTCCCGGAGGCCAGATCGGCAAATGGGTGAGAACTGTAAGAGTTGGCTGGAACTCCACTGCCTGGAAAGCGTACATCCTCAATGGTGTGCCTTTTCGCGTGAAATTTCCAACCACCTACAACCACACAGCCGTTGATGGCAAGAAGTATCCCGCCATTGTTTTTTTCCATGGCCTGGGAGAAAAAGGTCCTCGTACCGATAACGAGTTTTCCATGGCCAATGGCGGCCCTGTTTTCAACAGCGCCGTTACCAGCGGTAAATTCGATGGCTTCGTTATCATTCCCCAGAGCGAAGGCGGATGGGGCACCAACCACTACGCGGTAGTTGCACAGATACTCGATTACATGGCCACCAACAACAAGCTGGACATCTTCCGTGTTACCACCAACGGTCTTTCCGCCGGTGGTAATGCCACATGGGATATGATGATCAATTATCCCCAGCACATCTCTCAAGTGCTGCCCATGTCGGGTATAGCAGTTGGTCACCGTGACCCTGCCAAGATGGCCATATTCAAATACAAGCCTATCTGGTATTTCCAGGGTGGCCTCGATGGCAACCCTGCCCCCGCCACTGCCGATGAGGTAAGATTTGCCATCGCCGGTGTGGGTGGTAATTTCAAGTATACTTTATATCCCAACCTCGGCCACGGAACATGGTCTACAGCCTGGAACGAAACCGATTTCTTTCCTTTCTGCATGAGGGTTTACGGATCTAACCCCTGGACCCTGTTCGGACGCACCGAGTTTTGCCCCGGTGATCCCATCAACGTTACTGTTGGTGTAACCCCCGGTTACAGCGCCTACGAATGGAGCAAGAATGGTGAAGTAATTCCAGGTGCTACGGGCAACAGCATCCAGGTGAACCAGGTGGGCATTTATGCTGCCAGGATGAGAAAAGGCACAGTATGGTCCGAATGGTCACCAGTGCCTGTTCATATCAAGATCAAAGCGCCTACCGTTACGCCGCCTATCACCGTGTCTGGACTGATGAGCAAGCACCTGCCTGCTCTTGATACAGCGAATGTTACCCTGCAAGTACCCGAAGGCTACGAGTCTTACGTTTGGCAGAAAGTGGGCAATAATACAACGCTCAGCACCGACAATACGCTGAATGTAAACACCACCGGCGATTATATTGTAAGGGTGACAGAGCTTTACGGCTGCTCAAGCAGCTTTTCTGCTCCTTTTACCGTGATCAGCGCCGACGGCCCGAACAAGCCCAGTCCCGCCACCAACCTGCTGGCATCCACTTTGTCGAAAACCTCGATCCGTCTCGACTGGAGCGACAATCCAACGCCCCAGCACAACGAAACAGGTTATGAGATCTACCAGGGCCTGCAGGCCGGCGGACCATATAAGCTGATCGCGATCACGGCAGCAAATGCGATAAGCTACACGGTTAACGGACTCACGCCGAAAACAAAATATTTCTTCAAGCTCAGGGGAGTTAATGAAACAGCGGCATCGGCAGCATCAAATGAAAGCACCGCCACCACTGAGTCGGACATCCAGGCCCCGACCGCTCCTTCGGACCTGGTGCTCACCAGCAAATCGAGGACTTCTCTCGGACTCAGCTGGGGCCCTTCAACCGATGATATTGGTGTGGTACGCTATGAGATCTACCTGAATGGCAGCAAGTCTTATACAACTACCAATACTTCATTCACTGTTTACGGGCTTGAGTACAAGAAGTTTTATAACATCGTAGTAAGGGCTGTTGACGCAGCAGGCAACCAGTCTGCCAACAGCAACCAGGTTACCGGCCAGCCGGTCCTTACAGGATTGAACTATAAATATTATACTTATACAGGCAACTGGAGCGTATTACCTAATTTCAACACACTTACACCGCACACGATCGGCACCATGCCGAACGTATCGCTGAGCCCAAGAACGCAGAACGACAGGTTTGCTTTCCTCTGGGAAGGGTTTATCACGATCCCCGCTTCCGGTACATATTATTTCCGTACGAACTCCGACGATGGCAGCAGGCTTTATCTCGGACCTAAGGACGGAACAGCCTCACCTTACGATTTCTCGGCTACGCCTCTCGTGAACAACGATGGTGTTCACGGATCTCAGGATGCCACCAGCGCCGCCATCAACCTGGCTGCGGGTACTTATCCAATTGCCATCACCTTCTTTGAGAACGATGGTGGCGAGGGTATGTCTGTAAGGTGGAGAACACCCAGCTCCGGCAACAATTTCGTGGCCATCCCCGATGCACTGTTCGCCGAGCCGGTGATCAACCCCGGAAGCATTCCTGCAAAGCCTACGGCCCTGTCTGCAACCGTGGTTTCGCACAAGCAGATCAACCTTAGCTGGAAAGACAACAGTGATAACGAAACAGGTTTTGAACTGTACCGGTCAACGAGCGCCAACAGCGGATTCTCGGTGATTGCTGTTGTCCCTGCCAATACGGAATCTTATTCAGATTCGACCCTTGTTCCCAATACCAGGTATTATTACAAGTTGAGGGCGATCAGCACCGAGGGCGAATCGGCACTCATTTATAAATTTGCCGAAGCGCAATGGAAGCTTGACAATAATTACACAGATGCCAGCGGTAACAACCGTGACCTTATCCCCGCCGGAGGACCTACTTTCGATGGCGTGAGCAAGGCAGAAGGTACGCATGCCGTTAAGCAAAACGGAAATACGCACCAGCTTTCACTGAATACAAATGATGGCTGGCTGAGAAACGAGTATAACGAGAAGTCGATCGCGTTCTGGATGAAATCCAGCAACAATTCCAGCAGGCTTATCGTGGACATTGGTGGAAACGATGATGGACTGGCTATTGCGCTGAACAATAACCAGATTTTCGCCGGTGTTGCCAGCAATAGCAACAGGAGGTCGATAGCTGCTCCTTTCACCA
>DASTPZ010000172.1:0-3229 GCA_035761965.1 Flavisolibacter sp.
GTGCCATCATAACCCGGTGCAGCCGCGGTTACCTTGCTCCGGTAGGAAAAGAAGCTAAGGGAATGGGCGTTTGACAACTTGCTTTTTAGCGATAAGAAGGACAACTGAATTTCCTGGCCCGTATTGCTGTGGTCGGCAAGATTCTTCAACAGCAGCTCGCCGCCTTCAAGCACCGGCATCACATCGCCCGAGATGGACCGGCTGAATACTTCCGCCCTAAGGGAAAATTTGTGGCCATACCTGAGCTCAATAGCGGCCGCATGGTCGCGATGCCTTATGGGCATCAGGTTGTCAACGCTGCTTGCTTCAATGCGGGGAAAATATTCGAAAGCATCGGCCGTAGTGTATTGAAGAAGGCTTGCTCCGCGAAAGGAATTACCGAGTGCCGGCTCGCTGTTTAAGGCTATGGCAGAGCCGCTGAGCTTTATGCTGAGAGGCCCCGGGGTATTAAGCATGACAAAGCCCGATATCCCTGGAATAAACAGGTCGCGCACCGACGATGTGCTCGAGCTATAGGTATTGTTGTCCAGGTTGAGTCCTGCGTCGAAGTTCCGCCTTTCGAGCCTGGTACTATAGCTCAGGCCCAGCTGATGCGAGCTGCGTTTGTACTGATAGTCATTTCCGGGCGCATACAGGATCAATGACTGGTCCCACGATCCGATATAGGAGGCTGATATTGTAGTGTGCAGATTGGAAATATTCAATTGCGGTTTATACTGAAGCTTTGCTTTGGTAAGGTGGCTGCGCTGCCGCAAATTGCGGATCATCGCTATGCCTGAGGGAAAGAAGGCTGCGCCGGCCTCGTAGCCTTCCCCACTGTTTTCGCGGCTGATCTCCAGCGACTGGCTGACCTTATACTGGAGCTGGCCGTTTTTTCTTTCAAACTGTAAACCCGCTGACCGGTTGCTTTTCATAATGGGACTGCCTTTCTCGAGCAGGAACAGTGGGTTATCGCTAAAGGCTCCATAGCTTCGCTGCAAGCTGCCAATGCGGGAGCCCTGGCTATTATCGAAGCTTACAGGGGTAAGCAGGGCGTTTTGATATAGCCTGCTCAGGAAGCCAATGCCATTGCCCGCCGTATAATGTTCTTCGAATTGGTTGAAGGAAGCAGTTGCCGTATGCTGTTTGAACGATCTTTCGACCGAAGCCATCAAACTATTGGCCCTGCTTTTATTGCCCCGCATAAAATGACTTTCGCCGCGCCGGCCCACCCTTAGTGTTGCTGCGAGCAGCTGTTTGCGCGCTACCAGGTACCTGCCCTGCACAGAGAGGAACTGGGCTGTGGAAAGACCTGTTCGAAATATGTCGTTTTTGTATTTGACCGCTTTCTTCCCGTTGCCATTCGCCGCAGGCACCAACCTGCCATTCCGGTCGTAAGCATAACCGGCGCCGTCGTATTCCAGTTCCGACATCAGGGGGCCGAAGCTGAATACTTCCCTTGTTTCAGGACCTTGCCATGTTGCCTGGCCGTTGAGGGACCTGCCCTGTGAATACTCGTTTTGCAGGGCAGGGGTTTGGTTCACCTGCTTTACCTCCACGGTGGTAGAGAAGTTGCCCGAAAAAACGAGCAGTTTCTGAACAAGCGGCGTCAGGCTCAGGTCCTGGCTTTTTACAACGACCGTCCGCACAGGGCCTGGATAATTGTTGCTTGTTCTGAGCTTCGAGTATTGAAGGTTATAGGCCGTGTCGCTTGCGAGGAGCCGGCTGCGGCTGCTGTCGGACCTTATCAGCTTAAGGTAGTCCTGCGAGGTAACACTATGCACTTCCTGTGCAAGGCAGGCCGTTGGGGCGAGCATGAGGAGTAGCAACCGTTTCATCAGCAATTGGTTTTATTGGTTACAGAGCCAGGATGCAGGAAATTTCTGTTTTACATAAATCAATATGGCTATTGAAAAAAATAGTTGAATGGTATCGGCTTTTGCTAATGCGAACGCTGGCTGATCTTTTTTGATCGTAAAGATGAATTCCAAAACGGTATGGCCGGGCCTGCCTTTCCACGGCCAGGATGAAATAACTTTATTATCCCTTAACCCATTCTATGCTATTGAACGAACAAGCGTTTTTTTTCGATGCCTGCCGCCGCGGTGACGTGGCAGATGTAAGCAAGGTTTGCGAGCTTTTCCCCGAATTAATCAATGCGTCCGATGCAAAAGGCTATACCCCTTTGATCATTGCAGCCTACAACGATCAGAAAGAAGTGGTTGATCTGCTCCTCGAAAAAGGGGCCCTGCCCGACAGCCAGGATATATCAGGCAATACAGCACTGATGGGCGCTGCCTTCAGAGGTCATATTGAAATAGTCAGGCGTTTGCTGGCAGCAGGTGCCGACGTGAATGCAAGAAACGGCCAGGGTGCGCCTGCGCTTACTTTTGCCGCTACCTTCGGCCAGCTCGATATTGCCAGGCTGCTGCTGGAAAACGGTGCAGACAGCACACTTGCGGACAGCAGGGGAAAATCGGCTTTCGATCATGCAATGCTGCAGGAGAACGAGGCCATGATCTTACTGATCAAGGAATATCACTAACAGACTGGTATTATACGGTCATATGGAATAAGCGGATGGCATCCTTATTTGTTAGGCGGCAGGCACTGCAGGACGAACAATGTTACACCAACCTCGGTTCCTCCGTGCTTGATGGCAGCCTGCTCCCGGCTCGTGCAATAAGACAGCAGCGGCGCAACGAAATCTTTTGCCACCAGCCTTTCCGGAGTGCTCAATATGACCAGCGCCCCTTTTTGAAGAAAGACCTCTATAAGGTGTCGAAGGGTATTGAAGGCTGCGGGGTCATAATTGACATCGCTGAGAAGAACGATGTCCGCGTCCAGGTCCCCAGGCAGGTTATTCCAGTCGAGTACCAGGCAGCGCAGGTTGTTCAGTCCGGCTTCTTCTGCCGATCGTTTTGCTGCAAGCATGGCCTCGGCTTCCAGGTCGCTGCACAGCACAGACCTTGCGTATTTCGCCGCAGCCATTGAAGGCAGTCCCAGCCCCGCGGCCAGCTCAAGCACGCGTTTTTCTTTAAAGATACCCGGGTTATGCAGTACAAAGCCAGTAAGGGCAATGGCTGCAGGCCATACCTGCGACCAATAGGGCAGGCTGGGGCCATCGAGGAATTGTTTTTTTATATGCGCAGGATCCGGTACAAGAAGCGGAATGCTTTCTTCGCCAAAATTGAACTGCTGCAGTATAAGGGGTATATCCATCTGGGTTCAGAGAATTTGATCCTTGCTA
>DASTPZ010000173.1:0-23041 GCA_035761965.1 Flavisolibacter sp.
CTAAGGCCTGGCGTGCTGGATTTTCGCATCCTGCATCGCTTTGGCAGCATTGGCGGGGGTGCTTACGAATTTTTTGGACTGGATGGCCCCGCTACGGTAAGGCTTGGACTGGACTATGGCCTGCTTGAGAACCTTAGCATTGGCATAGGCCGAAGCTCTTTTGGGAAAGAGCTGGATGGATTTGTAAAGTTCAGGCCCTTACGGCAGTCAAGGGGTGAGGGCAGCAGTCCCCTGTCCATGGTGCTGGTGGCAGGCTCCACACTCAGTACGCTCAAATGGCAGAACCCCGACCGTAAAAACGAATTCGCCCACCGCCTCGCTTATTATGGACAGGCCGTCATAGGCCGCAAGTTCAGCGAGCGGGTCACGCTCCAGGTTATGCCCACCCTGCTTCACCGCAACCTTGTCCGCACTTCCAGGGATCCGAACGATCTTTTTGCCACCGGAGCAGGCGCAAGGCTTAAGCTGAGCAAACGCGTGTCCTTCAATATCGATTATTATTATCTTGTCAATCAAAACGAGGCCGCCGACAGTCATAACCCCCTTTCGCTGGGTTTTGACATCGAAACCGGCGGCCATGTATTCCAGCTTCACTTCACCAATGCCAAAGGCATGAATGAGAGAGCTTTTCTCTCCGATACGGTCGACGAATGGACTGATGGCGATATCTTCTTCGGCTTTAATATTTCAAGATCTTTTCAGTTGAGAAAGAAAAGGAAATAAGCCTTTGCCATAGTACATCGAAGTCTGGCAGACCGGCTTTTTTCCTGCAGGATCAGCCTGTCCCAGCACCAGTCCTCGGTCTTCACAGGGCAGTCCTTTTTGCTCATAATTTTTCCTATCTTCACTAAATAGTTGTTTAACTAACTAATTTTTTTATGAGCAAGAGGGTTATCAAAAAAATAGCTGTCTTAGGAAGCGGGGTCATGGGTTCCAGGATAGCCTGTCATTTTGCCGGCATCGGCGTACAGGTTTTGCTGCTCGACATGGTACCGGCCGAGGCAAAGGATTCCGATAACAAGGCCCTGCGCAATAAGATTGTGAATGATTCGCTGCAGGCCGCTATCAAAAGCAATCCCTCTCCCGTTTATCATAAGGATGTTGTGAAAAAGATCACGACCGGCAATTTCGACGATAACCTGAAGGATACAGGCAGCTGCGACTGGATCATAGAAGTAGTTGTAGAAAGGCTGGACATTAAGCGCTCGCTTTATGAAAAGCTGGAGCAGTTTCGCAAGCCTGGCACCCTCATTACATCCAATACATCGGGCATTCCCATACACCTGCTGAGTGAAGGACGAAGCGAAGACTTCCGGAAACATTTCTGCGGTACCCATTTCTTCAATCCCCCGCGGTACCTCAGGCTGCTCGAGATCATTCCCACACCTTCCACCGATGCTTCGGTAGTGGACTTCCTGCTTCACTACGGGGATCTTTACTTGGGTAAGACCACCGTATTGGCTAAGGACACGCCGGCATTCATCGCCAACAGGATCGGCGTTTATGGAATGATGGCGATCTTTGGACTTATAGAAAAGCTCGGCCTGGGCATAGACGAGGTGGATGCACTTACCGGGCCCTTGATCGGGCGCCCGAAATCGGCTACTTTCCGCACGGCCGATGTTGTAGGCATTGATACCCTTGTAAAAGTCGCCAGGGGTGTTTATGAAAACTGTCCGCAAGATGAGCAGAGAAAGGTCTTCGAGGTTCCGGAATGGCTCAACAAGCTGGTAGATAACAATTGGCTTGGCGACAAGACGGGCCAGGGATTCTTCAAGAAAACAAAAGCTGCGGGCGGTGAAAAAGAGATCCTCACACTCGACCTCAAAAGCCTTGAATACAAACCGCGCCAGAAGGCAAAATTTGCATCGGTTGACGCGGCCAAACCCGTCGATGATCTCAAGCAGCGGTTAAAAATGCTGGCCTCGGCACCCGACAAGGCCGGCGAATTCCTGAGGCAATTTCATTACGGGCTGTTTTCATACATATCCTTCCGCATACCTGAGATCAGCGATGAGATCTATCGCATAGACGATGCGATGATGGCCGGCTTTGGCTGGGAGATCGGTGCTTTTGAAAGCTGGGATGTGCTTGGATTGGAAAGAACTGCAAAAGCCATGAAGGAAGCAGGGCTTGCCGTTGCCCCCTGGGTGGAGGAGATGATAGCTGCGGGGCACCGCTCTTTCTATAAGGTCGAAGGCGGCCAGACACTTGTATACGATCCCGCTTCAAAAACCCACAAGCCGGTGCCGGGAAGCAAGGAGTTCATCATCCTCAGCAATTTCAAGGATAAGCTGGTATGGAAGAATGCAAGCTGCAATGTTTATGACATCGGTGATGAAGTGCTGGGTGTGCAGTGGAATACAAAGATGAACAGCATCGGTGGCGATGTTCTTGGCGGCATCAATAAGGCGATCGAACTGGCCGAGAAAAATTACAAGGGCCTGGTGGTGGCCAACGAGGGCCCTAATTTCAGTGCGGGAGCCAATGTGGGAATGATCTTTATGCTGGCCATCGAACAGGAATACGACGAGCTTGATATGGCCATCCGTCTTTTCCAGAACACCATGATGCGCTGCCGCTACTCCTCCATACCCGTGGTGATAGCACCCCATGGGCTTGCACTAGGTGGCGCGTGCGAAATGAGCCTGCACAGCGACAAGATATGCGCGGCAGCTGAAACATATACAGGCCTGGTTGAGCTGGGCGTGGGACTCATACCCGGCGGCGGCGGCACAAAAGAATTCGTGGTGAGGGCCTCTGACGAAATGCACCAGGATGAACCCGAAACCATTACACTCAAGAACCGTTTTCTTACCATAGCCACCGCGAAAGTGGCTACCTCTGCCCAGGAGGCCTATGACCTGGGTGTCTACCGCCGCGGGCTCGACGAAGTGGTGGTGAACCAGAACCGGCGGGTAACGGAAGCAAAAAAATCGGTGATCGAGCTGGCCGACAGCGGTTATGTAATGCCTGTGCAGCGCAGGGATGTAAAAGTGCTCGGAAGAAGCGCACTTGGTGCGCTCTATGCAGGTGTTCATGGCATGTGGCGTGCCAATTATGCTACCGATCATGATGTAACTGTGGCCAAAAAGCTCGCTTATGTCATGTGCGGTGGAGACCTCAGCGAACCCGGTCTGGTGAGTGAGCAATACCTTCTTGACCTCGAGAGGGAAGCTTTTCTTTCGCTTTGCGGCGAGAAAAAAACCCTTGAAAGAATCCAGAGTGTGCTGAAGGGCGGAAAACCGTTGAGAAACTAGGAAGCAAGCTGGTGCTATTATTGCATGAGCTTAGCAGGAAATTTTCAACAATTGCCGGTCGCCATCCATGGGCCCGGTTCTCAGCATCCAGACCATGCCCCGCAAATTATTTTTCTACCGGCTCAGGACCTTGGCAGCCATATCGCTGGTATGGATCGTATTCGGTGTTGTATTCTTCATCAATCTTGTTAAGCCATCGAACGACCTGGGCGTTGAAGTATCGCTGTTCCAGTTCTGCCTCACTTTCGGGCTGGCCGGCTTCATTATATCGGCAGCACTGATCTATGTGCTTAAGCCGGCATTCAATCACCAGCCGGTCTGGCTGGCAATTATTCTCAAGCTTGCTTTTACCTTGCTCTTGTTTTTCCTTATCGCATTCATCCTGCTGATGCTGTACTACTTTCTTAACTACCAAAGCAGCCTGCAGCAATATTTCAGCAGCTTTTTTACAAGATTTGTACACACCAATACCTTTACAGGCTTCATAACCGATCTGGGTCTTATGACCCTTGTGTCGATCATCCTGCTCGAAGTGACCGACAAATACGGGCCTGGCATGTTCTGGAGTATGCTGAGGGGAGAGTACCATAAGCCAAGGATAGAGAACCGGATCTTTATTTTTCTCGATATCAACGAGTCCACTTCCATTGCAGAACAGCTGGGACATGAAGAATATTTCCGAATGCTGAGGAGCTTTTTCAATGACATTACCGTGCCGCTCATGAGTAATGACGGCGAGATCTATCAATACGTGGGCGACGAGATCGTCATCAGCTGGCTCAACACACCCGAAAACAAGATCAAAAGCCTCAAATTCATCCGCAATACTTATTATTTCATTGAAAGGCTTGGCGACAGGTACCGCAAGCGCTATGGCAAGCAGCCAAGATTCAAAGCAGGTGTGCATGCAGGAGAGGTAACGGCGGGCTTTATTGGCATTATTAAAAAGGACCTCATTTATTGCGGCGATACGATGAACACAACCGCCCGTATCAGGAGCATGTGCAATGAGCTGGAAGAGCCTTTTATCCTGTCGGAAGATTTTATGCAGGATTTTCACCAGCCTTTCGGCTACGAGATCGGCAAGATCGGCACGATGGAGCTGAAAGGACGCTCAGAGCCAATTAAACTATTCTCTTTAAAATTTGACAGCTGATGGGAGAAGCAGAACTGGATGTACAAAGGCGCATCCTCACCATATATTCGCATTTCATCTTCTATGGCAACGACGCCGTGCCGGAGCTGGCTCAATTACTGGAGCAGGAGATCGCATCCATGTGGAACGAACCGCAGGCCGCAGTACTCATAGACCATCTTGAGTACCGGGTCGAATTCAGGATAAGCAGCGAGGTACGCAGGGATATCGAAGAGCTGGAAGTACTCCAGAATACAGATCCCAGGAACAATTATTTCAGGATCGAAGCTTTTGTAAGAGGCAATATTTCTTTTGTGGATGGCCTGGGCTCGAATACAGGTTTTCTTTTGCTCGAAAACCTCTATCCCGGTTCAACCACGGCCGCGCATGAATACGGGCATACATTGGGGCTCGATCATCCCCATCATCTCGACCTCCGCGGCCAGGGCGTGCCAGGCATTATGTACCCGCGGGGCACCCTGGTCGACCCGCTGTTTCAATACGATCCTTCCAAGCCGGCAGGCGCTACGGGCGGCACCATGCATCCTGTGCACAGGAAGGTAAAAAAAGAAGATATAGAAGCCCTCAGGCTGCACCGGCTGCTTTTCAGAAATAATAAGGCTATCGTAGGCGATTTTACCAATGTATATCATTGGGAGCATAGGAACTAAGGAACCAGTCAGGCCTCGAGTGTATGGATAGCTTTTTCGATCGTAGGACAGGAAAAGGAAAAACCGGCACGCTCCGCTCTCGCTGAGCTTACCGTCGTACTTTTTAATACCTCCACGCTCATCTCGCCCAAAGCTATTCTTAGAGCAAAGGCCGGCACGGGAGCCGGAATAAAAGGTCCGCCCAACTCCTTAGCTATTGCCTTCATCAGCTGGCGGTTGCTCACGGGAGCCGGCGCAACCGCATTGTATACACCTTGCCATGCTTCGTTTTCCATAGCTGTGATGAAGAGGCGGCACAGATCGTCGATATGGATCCAGCTGATCACCTGCTTGCCGGATCCCAGGACCGGCGCTATCCTGAAAGGGAAAGATTTTTTGAATTCCTTATAGGCCCCGCCTTCTTTGCTCAAAACAATGCCCACCCTCAAAATAACGAGCCGCCGCCCCATTTCTGCGAGGGGGCTAACCGCTCCTTCCCATTGCTGCACGGTGCGGCCAAGAAAGTCTTCAGCCGGGGGATCAGCTTCTTCAAAAGGACGGGGATTGGGCACCGAAGGGTCGGGACCATAACAACCGATAGCGGAGGCGCTGATCACCGCCTTAATTTTATTAGGGATGCTCCTGACTGCTTCTACCAGCAGCTCACCTGTTTTGACGCGGCTGTCCACGATCTCCTTTTTTCGCGTTGCCGTCCAGCGGCCTTCGGCCACGTTGGCACCGGCAAGGTGTATGATAAAATCCGCCTGTTCAACTGCCTCCCGGTCTATTTGTCCGGCGGCTCCCGGTCCATCACCTGGAATATCCCATGCAGCAAAAGATGCAGGGCCTTTTGATTTGCCCGCCTTGCCCCTGTCTCTTGTAAGCACAATGATCTTATGCCCCTTTTCTGCCAGCATCTGTGTAAGACGCGTACCTATCATACCTGTTCCTCCTGTGATCAGTATCGTTGCCATGGTTGCCTGATTTTTTTGCATAAGGAAGTGCCAAACCCCTCCTCCCTTGCTGTGTTAACAAAGAAAGGGAAAAGAAGTTTGTACCGCTAATCCTCCATTTGGTATAATTGCCTTTGCACGGCCAGCATCTTCACATTATCTTCAAACAAATTTGAATCAATACCATGAGCTCAGTTCTTACCATCAATGGCATATCCAAGAATTATGGACAGGTGAGGGCGCTGAACAACGTTTCTTTTGAAGTTCCGCAGGGAAGCGTGTTCGGTGTACTTGGTCCCAATGGCAGCGGAAAAACGACCCTGCTCAGCATCCTGCTTGATGTGCTTAAAGCCAATAGCGGCAGCTTTCTCTGGTTCGGCAAGCCCGGCTCTCCCGAGCAGCGCCGGCAGATTGGCTCCCTGCTTGAAACACCGAATTTTTACCACTATCTCTCGGCCCTCGACAACCTCAAGATCACCCAAAGCATCAGCGGCAGGGGATCGGCGAGCGATATCGAGGAGGTACTGAAAAAAGTTAAGCTTTATCAAAGACGCAAGAGCCGCTTCAGCACATTCAGCCTTGGCATGAAGCAGCGGCTGGCCATTGCAGCCGCCCTGCTTGGTAAGCCTTCGGTATTGCTGCTCGACGAGCCTACCAATGGCCTTGACCCAGTAGGCATAGCCGAGATAAGAGAGCTGATCGTTGAGCTGAAGGACCAGGGGCATACTATCATTATGGCCAGTCACCTGCTCGATGAAGTGGAAAAAGTATGTACCCATGTGGCTATCCTCAAAACAGGCAACCTGCTCACCACCGGCCATGTCGAGGAGGTGATGATGGATGAAGACCAGGTGGAAGTAAGCGCAGCCAACCTGGAAGCGCTGGCCGCCGCACTCAGAACGCTGGGCAGCCAGGTGACCATCAATCCATCGGCCAATACGGTGCAGCTTACCCTTCCCAAGGGAAGTGCCCGTCTCGAAGACATCAACAGCTTCTGCTTCAACCAGGGGATTGTGCTCAACCACCTGGTGCTTAAGAAAAAACGCCTGGAAGCCAGATTTTTTGAACTCACTAACAACTAACTCAAACCTAACTGAATATGAACAAGCTTTTGAAAACAGAATGGCTGAAGATCCGGAAGTACCGTGCATTCTGGTGGATGGGTGGACTCGTGCTGCTTTCCTATCCCGGCATCAACTATATTTTTTACCAGATCTATAAAGAGTTTCTTGGCAAGGAAGGCGATGCCCAGAACCAGATGATGCGCATGCTGCTGGGTAACCCTTTCACCTTCCCGGAAGTTTGGCATACCGTTGCTTTTGCCTCTTCGTTGTTTCTTTTTATTCCTTCGATCGTGGTGATCATGTTCATCACCAACGAATACACTTACAAAACGCACCGGCAGAACATCATTGATGGCTGGAGCCGCGGACAGTTCATGATGGCCAAGCTGGTGGATGTATTCCTCATCTCGCTGATCATTACCCTCCTGTACATCTGCGTGGCCCTGGTGATCGGTTATTTGAACATTTCGGAGGCAGGTTCAGCCGGCATGTGGAGCGAATCGAAATACATCGGGCTTTTTTTCCTGCAGACCTTTTCGCAGCTATCCGTTGCCTTCCTGATCGCCTTTCTTGCCCGCAAGGCATTTGTGGCGCTTGGCATCTTCATCTTTTATTTCATTATCCTTGAGCCGGTGCTGGTAGGCGTTGGCCGCCGGTTTGCGAACGATGCGGGGCGCTTTCTGCCCCTGGAGATATCCGACCGCATGATCCCACTCATGGCCTTTATCGATCGCGACCCGGTACACTACAGGACGGCCGTGGACAATATCCCTACGCAGGTTGCACTCACGGTTGTGCTTACCGGACTCACCTGGGCACTTTGCTTTTGGCTGAACAAGAAAAGGGATCTATAGTTTGTAGAATCATTAAACACCGCATAAACGATCGAATGCCCGGCGCACCAATTTTTAGGCG
Organism: Flavisolibacter sp.; assembly: GCA_035761965.1. Classification (GTDB taxonomy): domain Bacteria; phylum Bacteroidota; class Bacteroidia; order Chitinophagales; family Chitinophagaceae; genus Flavisolibacter. Next base: position 7,978 of record DASTPZ010000173.1, read on the forward strand.
GCGGGCATTTTTCTTTCCATGTATTTTCCGGCAAATGCCGTGAGACGAGGGATGTTACCGGTAACAGGCTTTACGGGTGGCCCTGCCCGCTTCCTTTGACAAGGTCAGAAGCATCGACCGGCGCACCGGATCATTTGCTCACCGGTGCAGTGAACCTGCTGTATTTGTGGAGAAGAGCCAATAAAAAAACCCCACCGTGAACGGTGGGGAACAACTAAAAACACAAGCCGGTTGGTGGCTTATTGAACGAGAACGTTTTGGCTTCTATGATCAAGCTGAAAGCTGCGGGCTGCCGGGTATGTACCGATAGCCCGTAGCTGCTAATCGGGCTTTTTCCCGTCAAGGAAAGTATTGATCGTGCTGATGCTGGCATTTCCGCTGCCATCATCCTTCACCTGGTAATTGCTGTAGAAATTTTCAACCGTAGAAGGGTTGTTGTATAATTCCATATTGCGGCGGATATACGCAGGAACCGACTCAAACTCATTGTTGGGATCGGCAGCATTGATGTTGAACGACAGGTTGCGCAGTTTCTGTAAACGTTCGGCTGCCCTCCTTTTTTGGTCCTCGGCCACGTCCTGCGGAGCAGGTTCCTCGGCCTGAGGGTTGGACGGTTTTTGAGCTTGATGGTTCGTTGGCATCTCCGCCGCTGGAATGTCATTTCGTATCACCAGCTGCATGTCGAAAGTTTCCGGATCTTCAACTTTTGCAGCAGGTGCCGGAACCGGTTCTTCAGCAGGCTTAGAAGTGGATACTTCAGGTTTGGACTCTGCGTAAATATTGGATGGTCTGGCCAGATAGCCTCCCGACGCTGCAGACGTCGAAGAAGTATTTTGCTTGGAATTTGATGGATTGGGGTTGTTTGCGGATAAAATGGATTGACGCAGTTTTTCAAAGCGATCATCGAGCCACTGCTTCTTGCGTTCCAGCTCCTTTTTCTCGTCGTCTGCTTCCGTTTGCTCGTCTTTGATCTTCAGGTGGAGGTGAACCGGTTGGGTCTCCTCTTCTTCTCTTTCTGCTGTTGTAACAGCGCCTAAATGTAGATCAAATTTGGTTTCCTGCAAATCCATGACCTCTTTTTCCTCGAAATTTTCCTCATCTACCAGCTTCGGGGCCAGCAGATCCTCTACCAGGGGCTCGGTGGTGGCTTGGGGCTTTGGGAGCGATTGCTCTCCGAGGGTCATAACGATCCGGTCCTCTTTTTTGGCCTCAGGTCTTGGTGTTTCTTTTTTAGTGAAGGGGTCCTTATACTGGAAACCTGTGGCAATGAGGGTGATACCGATCTTGCTGCCCAGGGTATTGTCGTAGCCGAGCCCAAGGATCACATCGGTATTTTCACCCGCCTGGCTCAGCAGGTGGTTTTGTATGATCTCCACCTCGTCCATCGTAAACTCGTGCTCGCCTTCGGCAGAGTTGATGTTGATGAGTATCCATTTTGCGCCGCGGATCTCGTTGTCGTTCAGCAGGGGTGAATTCAGTGCTTCTTCAATGGCTCGCTGTGCCCTGTTCTCGCCTTCGCAGGCCGCGTTGCCAAGGATGGCCACACCGCCATTTTTCATAACGGTGCATACATCGGCAAAGTCGACGTTGATCTGGCCGGTGCTGTTGATCACATCGGTTATGCACTTGGCAGCAGTGGCAAGCACATTGTCGGCCTTGGCGAAGGCTTCCCTCATCTTGAGGTTGCCGAACTGGTGACGCAGCTTATCGTTGCTGATCACGAGCAGGGTATCCACATATTGCTTCAGGTTCTTGATGCCTTCCTCCGCCTGCTGCTGGCGCTTTTTTCCTTCGTAGGTAAAAGGTGTGGTAACGATGCCGACCGTGAGTATTCCAAGGTCCTTACAGATCTTGGAAATGATGGGCGCTCCTCCCGTTCCTGTACCACCGCCCATGCCTGCGGTTACAAAGGCCATTTTCGTGTTTACCTCGAGGATGCGCTTGATCTCTTCGAGCGATTCCTCGGTGGCCTGACGACCGATCTCGGGGTTGGCTCCCGCCCCCAGTCCTTGTGTGAGATGGGGACCCAGCTGCACCCTGTTGGGCACATTGCTCAGGGCAATGGCCTGGGCGTCCGTATTGCAGATGATGAAGTTCACACCTTCTATGTTCTGCGAATACATGTGATTGACTGCGTTGCTTCCGCCACCGCCTATACCGATGACTTTTATTATAGATGACTTCTCTTTTGGAAGATCAAAGTGGATCATAAGATTTTGATTTGTGCCGTTGCGTGTACGCGCGCAACAGCCGATTAATTAAATAGATGGATGAGGCTTTGTCTGCTGGCTTAAAGCTTATGGTCCTCTTCTTCTTTAAAGATCTCTATCAGGCTTGTCTTGAACTTTCCCCAGAAATTAGACATGCCCCGGCGTCTTTCCGTAGACACCGGACCATTTTCAACTTCCACCGGCACAGGCTCTTCTTCGATAACACTCTTCAGTCCATCGGGCACTTCCACTTTTCTGAATATGCTTTCGAACTGCTTGCGCTTGTGCTCGTAGTCATCATAACCTTTGAGGATAAGGCCAAGACAGGTTGCATAGGTAGGCTTTGCCAGCTCTTCGATATGTCCTGCCGCCAGGTGCTCATTCGGCAAACCGATCCTTGCATTCAGCCCGGTCACGTATTCGGTAAGCTGTATGAGGTGCTTAAGCTGCGAACCGCCACCGGTAAGAATAATGCCTCCGTTCAGCATCTTGTTGTCGAGGCCTACCTGCTTTAGGTGATAGGTCACAAAGTCGAGGATCTCGCTCATCCTTGCCTGGATGATATTGGCCAGGTTCTTCACACTGATCTCCTTGGCAGGCATGCCCCTGAGACCGGGAATGGTGATGTAGGCATTTGCCTTGGCCTCATTGGCGAGTGCGCTGCCAAACTGCACCTTCATCTGCTCTGCCTGTGTCTTTAGTACGCCCAGCCCTGTTTTGATGTCGTTTGTTATGTTCTCTCCGGCAAAAGGTATCACGGCCGTGTGCTTGAGAATGCCTTCATAAAAAACCGCAAGGTCCGTGGTGCCGCCACCGATATCGACGATGGCCACGCCAGCCTCCATGTCTTCCTGCGCCATAACGGCCGCAGATGAAGCCAGTGGCTGCAATACCAGGTCCTTGGTGATCAGACCCGATTTTTCAACCGAGCGGTTGATGTTCCTGATCGCATTCTTGTCACCGGTGATGATATGGAAATTGGCGCCAACCTTTACGCCGCCATATCCGATCGGATCGGGAATGTTCTGAAAATTGTCGACGGTATATTCCTGCGGGATCACATCGATGATCTGGTCCCCGGCAGGGATATAGGTCTTGTACTGGTCGGCAATCAGCTGATCGATCTCCCTTTGCGAAATCTCGTTCTCCGTGTCGTGCCGTACGATGTCTCCCCTGGTCTGCAGGCTCTTGATATGATGACCCGCAATGCCTACGTACACCTCGTTCACTTCCAGGTTGGGGTTGGAAGCATAACAATTCTCGAGTGCCGTACGAATAGCCTTGATGGTTTCATCGATGTTCAGGACCTGACCATGCTTGACACCATTGGAGTTGGCCCGGCCAAACCCAAGTATCTCCAACTTGCCGAACTCGTTCTTGCGTCCGGCAATGACGGCGATTTTGGTGGTTCCGATGTCAAGCCCCACAATGATTGGTTGCTCGTTGTTCATGTCTATGTTGTTTTTAGTTGTTTGTTCCGATACGGCCCGGTCAGGCTATAGAGACAATGCTGCCGCACCAGGTTGTCCCCAAAAAGGGATCATCGGTGCAGACGATTCTTCAGGCCCATGGCCTCCTAAGCATTCTTTCTCATCACAGCCTTTGGTTTCCGGTTCGTCTTTGTTTGCCTGGTTTTTTCAGTGGGATTGGATCGGTCGGTCGTTTTCGCAGGATTGGTCCCTGAGGAATTCAGGGTGGATTGGTTGGTTCTGGCAGGCGCCGGGGCCACAGGGGCTGAACCGGAGGCCGCTGCCATATTGGTTCTCAATGAATCTTTTACTGGCGGGGCCGTTTGCGGCAGCATAGCCGCATCCACCTGCTGCAGGCTGGCCCTGTTCATAAGCTCTTCAATATTTTTCTGCAGCTGTATCGAATCAACGGCTGCTATCGGTCCTTTGCTAACGGCCACTACCTGGCCTTCATATTGCAGGTCGAGCGCGCTGTACTTCGAAAACCCTGCGCGGGCAAGCACCTGTCGATAAAATACATGGAGGCGGTTAAGCTTGTCCCCGATATTGTCGGCAGTGCCAAGCTTTATGATATGATCGCCCACAACAGGTATAAGCTCAAAGCTTCCCTGCGGCGTAATATCGATCTGGCCGATTTGCGCGCGCCAGAATTCATGGGCGTCAATATATCCGGCCACCTGCTTAACCTGGTGAAACAGCATGCTGTCTTTGTTGCTCCATTTGCGGGCATGCGGGAAACCGGTTACTACGGGCACCCTGGCGCTCATCTTTTCCAGCAGGGGCATTTTACGGCCGCTGCTGTCGATATAGAAAGAGCCGCCTTCCGTGGTAAATACCCTTGCTATGGGATCTCTTTCCTCAACCGATACATGCAGCGCGTTCCTGCCATCAAAATACAATTCGGCCTTCCCTATCCAGGCGTTCGTCTCCAGGCTCTTCTCAAGCTTTGCAAGGTCTACAGACTTCACCGGCATGGCAAGCAGCTTGCCGCCGGCTGCCTGCTGTATCAGCCGGAGCACATCGGTCTTCTCTACATAAAACTGTTCTCCGCCGCCCTTTATATTAACCAGCACATCACTGCATAACTGGTCTTTCTTTTTCCGGTTGGCCGCGATCAAAAGCGTGGTCATGCCCACGATCACGAGGGACCATGCGGTGAACACCAAAATCTTCTTTATGACCGGTTTCTTATTCACTATGCTTTTTCTAAAATTTCTTTAACGGGCATCACCAGGGCGTCGATATCGCCGGCGCCCGCCATCACGATCACTTCGCCAAATTCTTTATCGAGCCGGTGCTGCTTCATCCAATCGAGCAGCCCATCCTTTTCGAGCAGCAGCTTGTCTTCGCTTTCAATCCTGTCGAGCAGCAGGCCGCTTGTCACGCCTTCAATTGGCAGCTCCCTCGCCGGGTAAATGGGCAGAAGGATAACCCTGTCGGCGATGGCGAGCACCGATGCAAAACCATCGGCAAGATCCCTCGTGCGGGTGAACAGGTGAGGCTGAAAAACCACCGTCATCCTGCGTTGCGGAAAAAGGCTTCTTACGCTCTTAAGCAGGGCCTTCAGCTCCTCCGGGTGATGGGCATAGTCATCTACCAGCACCGGCTGTACATAAGCGCCGGGCTTGTTTGGTGCTGGCGGAAGTATGTATTCGAACCGGCGCCTCACACCAGCAAAAGCCCCTATCGCTTCCCTGATACGCTCATGCGGTATCTCCAGCTCGTTGGCTACAGCTATGGCTACCAAAACATTCTCCACGTTGTGCATGCCGCCTACCTTTAAGGAAAGATTCGGCAACTCCGTATCTCTAAGCTGTACATCAAACTCGTACCCGCCCTCCGAGATCTTTATATTACGGGCAAAGACGGTGGCTGCATCATTCTGCAGGCTATAGGACAGCTTTCTTGCTGCTGTAATTTCTTTTGTTCTCTTCAGCCCGAACTTGCTGATCAGCAGCCCGCCGGGCTTTATCTTGTTCCCAAAGCCAACAAATGCATCCTGCATGGATTGCTCATCGCCATAAATATCGAGGTGGTCGGCATCCATGGAAGTGATCACTGCAACATCAGGAGTCAGCTTAAGAAAGCTCCTGTCATATTCATCGGCCTCTATCACGCACACGTTCCGTTCACTGCTCCAGAAATTCGTACCGTAATTGACCGATATTCCACCCAGGAAGGCGTTGGCTCCGTAACCACTATGCCTCAACACGTGAGCGATCATTGTCGAAATGGTGGTCTTACCATGGGTTCCAGCTACGCAGATATTAAATGAACCTGCGCTGATGGCCTGCAGCACATCGCTTCGCTTAACGACCTTATAACCTTCGGACCGGTAAAATACCAGCTCGGCATGCTGGGCCGGAATGGCGGGTGTATACACAACCAGGTCTACATCCCTGGGTATGGCCGCAAGGTCCTCGTTATAGTGTATGGCCATACCTTCTTCCTCCAGGCTTTTGGTAAGAGCTGTCGGAGTTTTGTCGTAGCCGCTTACCTGCACACCCCGGGACAGGAAATAACGGGCGATGGCACTCATGCCGATACCACCTATCCCCACAAAGTATACGGCCTTTATCCCTTGCAGGCTGGTAAGGGCAGGTCCTGTTTGTATGTTCTCCACCGGGGTCATTTATGCAATGCTTTTTTTATTTCAGTCGCGATATGCTCGTCTGCCTTGGCAACGGCATATCTTCCAATATTTTCCTGCAGGCTTACCTGCTTTTCTTTGCTTTTCAGGAGGTCAAGGATGGCGGGAACCAGTTTGCTCCCCGCCTCATTGTCCTTCACCATCAGTGCTGCTCCTTTGCTTACGAGGTTCATGGCATTAACCGTCTGGTGATCCTCGGCGGCAAAAGGAAAGGGTACGAACAAAACGGGCTTTTTTACTACACAGAGCTCTGCGATGGCCATGGCACCGGCCCTCGAGATAACGATATCGGCGGCGGCATAGGCCTGCTCCATCTGGGTAATGAAATCGTTCACCCATATACCCTGCCTGCCTGAAGCGCCTTCCTTCCATTTCAGGGCATCGGTTTTGCCGGTCTGCCATATCAGCTGTAGACCCGCATCTACGAGCCCATCCAACCCATTCATTACTGCTTCGTTGATCGATCGTGCGCCCAGGCTGCCGCCTACAACCAGCAAGGTTTGCTTTTGCGGCCCGAGACCAAACAGGCGAAGCGCATCCTGTTTCGACACCGAAGCCACGTCGGCAATAGCCGGCCTTATGGGGTTGCCGGTCACAATGATCTTATCTGCAGGAAAGAACTTTTCCATGCCGTCTGTGGCAACGAATACCCTGGTTGCTTTTTTGCCAAGCAGGATATTTGACTTGCCGGCAAAGGAGTTGGACTCGTGGATAAAACTCGGTATGCCCTTGGCCTGCGCATACCTCAATACAGGAAAGGAAGAATAACCGCCTACGCCGATCACCGCGTGGGGATCGAACTGTCGCATGATCTTTCTCACCTGTATAAAGCTTTTTACCAGCTTGAAAGGAAGTCCTATATTTTTCATCAAAGAGCTCCTGTTGAAACCCGCTATGTCGAGTCCGCGGATCGGGTAGCCCGCCTGGGGCACCTTTTCCATTTCCATCTTGCCTTTAGCACCTACAAAAAGGATCTCGGTAGAGGCATCATTTTTTTTGAGCGCATTGGCAATGGCAATTGCCGGGAAGATATGACCGCCCGTTCCTCCACCCGCAATGATGACGCGGCTGGACCCCGATGGACCTGCACCCGCTTTTTCATCATTTTTCATTACAGCCGTCATAATTCTCCTGCGATTTCTTTATAATTACTTATTCCTTGTCTTCTTTATCGTCCTGCTCCTCTTCCTCATCGTCTTCTTCCTCCACCGGCTTTTCGGCAGCCTTACCTTCCAGCTGCTCAACGTTCCTGGCAACACTCAGTATGATGCCGATGGAAAGACAGGTAAACAGGAAGCTGCTTCCACCCATGCTTACCAGCGGCAGCGTAACCCCTGTAACCGGAAAGAGGTTTACGTTCACAGCCATATTTGCCAGTGCCTGCAGCACGAGCGTAAAGCTCAGCCCAAGCGCCAGGAAGGCGCCAAAGGCAAAAGGGCATTTTTTGAACAGCTGTATGCTCCGGTAGAGAAAAACGAGATAAACAAAAAGGATGAAGGCACCGCCTATCAGCCCATATTCCTCGATAATGGTCGCATAGATCGAATCGGAATAAGGATGGGGCATAAAATTGCGCTGCTCGCTGTTGCCAGGTCCCTTACCCAAAAATCCGCCGTTGGCTATGGCGATCTTCATCTGGTTTACATGATAAGTGCTCTGGTGATTGTCGTCGCGGTTGCCATACATAAAACCTTCTACCCGGCTGATCCAGGTCTCCACGCGGGCAAATACCCTGGAAGATTTTTCCTTGCCTGCCGAAGCCGTTTCATCACCCGAAGATTTGTGACGGATCACTGCTGCCATTACAAGGAACAGAACCGGTATAAGTGCGAGGCCGATCACCAGCAGCAGGTGCTTGGCGCTTACCCTTCCTATGAACATCATCAGCATGCAGCTGGCACCAAGCAGCAGGGCCGTTGAAAGGTTAGCTGGCGCAATGAGCAAACAGGTTACAGCTACCGGCATGATCACGGGAAGAAAGCCTTTTTTGAAATCCTTGATCTTATTCTGCTTCCTGCTAAGCAGCCTGGCCAGGAAAATAAAAAGCGCAAGCTTCGCGAGGTCCGAGGTCTGCATGGTCATGTTGATGATGGGCAGCCTGATCCAGCGGCTTCCCTCGTTGAGCGTAACCCCGAAAAGCAGGGTATAGAGCAACAGGGGAATGGAAAGCAGGAACAATATTTTTGCAAGCTTCGAATAGATCGTGTAGTTGACACGGTGAGCAAAGTAGATCACACAAAAGCCGATCACGATAAAGGCGATCTGCTTGAAAAGGTAAACTTCGGTATTGCCTTTATACATCTTGTAGGCCAGCGACCCGGTAGCGCTATAGACCACCAGCAGTGAAACCAGCACCAGCAGCAATACGAGCGCCCAGATGACCTTGTCGCCCCTGGTGCTGCGCAGTATGCTGGCCGTTTTCAAGCCGGTCAGCTCCGAAAATCTTATATCCGAGGTCTCGCTCATAAACTCTTTACGGCTTCTTTGAACTGTTTGCCCCTGTCCTCATAATTTTTGAACAGGTCGAAGGAAGCGCAGGCCGGGCTAAGCAATACCACATCGCCCACGGTAGCCAGGCCAAAGGCTGCAACCACGGCCTGTTCGGCGCTTGCCGTGTCTACGATTGAAGCAACCTTTCCTTCAAAAGCCTGGTGGATCTTTGTATTGTCCACGCCCATGCAAACGATGGCCTTTACCTTTTCGGCCGCGAGGTCGAACAGGAGGCTGTAATCGTTGCCTTTATCAACACCGCCCAGGATCAGTATGGTAGGCTTTGACATGCTTTCCAGCGCAAACCAGGTTGAGTTTACATTGGTTGCCTTGCTGTCGTTGATAAAATCAACGCCTCTTACCGTAGCCACTGCCTCCATCCTGTGCTCCAGGTTCTCGAAGGTCTGAACGGCCTCACGGATCTTATTCTTGCGAATATCCATCGTCGCCCCTGCCACACAAGCTGCCATAGTATTGTATTGATTATGTTTGCCTTTAAGGGCAAAATCGTAAACACTCATCTGCTGCTGCTCTGCACCGGCTTTTACATGCAGCTCATCGTTCTGTATGTAACCGCCTTTTTCAACTTTCTGCTTCATACTGATCGCTAATTGGTTTGAATAAATTTTGTTTCGTTCCAGGTTTGTCCTCACCACCTCGTCGTCGAGGTTATAAATAAAATAGTCATCGGAAGTCTGGTTCATCGCGATGCGGAATTTTGCTGCCACATAGTTCTCGAAGCGGTAGTCGTACCTGTCGAGGTGATCCTCAGTTATGTTGAGCAGCACCGCCACGTCCGGCCGGAAGTCGACAATATCATCCAGCTGAAACGAGCTGATCTCGGCCACATAAAGCGCTTTCGGATCAACCGCCACCTGCCTGGCAAAAGAGTATCCTATATTCCCTACCAGGGCACAATCAAGCCCTGCGTGGTGACAGATATGATAGGTAAGCGAGGTTGTGGTCGACTTTCCGTTGCTGCCTGTAATGGCAATGATGCGACTGTCGCCCTTATGCCTGTAAGCCAGCTCCACTTCGCTTATTACAGGTATGCCTCTCTCCCTGAGCTTTTTCACCCATTCATTTTTTTCCGGGATGCCCGGACTCTTCACAACCTCTTCCGCCTGCAGCAAACGGTGGCTGTCGATCCCTTTTTCAAGGAAGTCCACGCCTGCCTGCCGCAGTTCTTCGCGATAACCATCTTTCAAAGAGCCTTCATCCATCAGCACTACATCATAGCCTTCCTTTTTTGCAAGCAGGGCCGCGCCTACGCCGCTTTCCCCGCCTCCTAATATGACCAGTCTCTTGCCCATAACTTTCGAAGTGTACGGAACTTGGTTCTTCATTTGCATTGCATTGGTTCGTAACAACAATAAACTAACCGGACTACCCCGTTTCAGAATCCTCCTCCTCGGTGGTTTTTCAATAATGTCTTATCTCAGCTTCAGCGTCACGATCGACAGTACCGCACATATTATGGTAATGATCCAAAACCTTGTTACGATCTTGGACTCATGATATCCTTTCTTCTGGTAATGGTGATGCAGGGGGCTCATCAAAAATATCCTCCGGCCCTCACCGTATTTTTTCTTTGTGTATTTGAAATAGCTTACCTGAATTGTTACACTGAGCACTTCCACGAGGAAAACACCACAGATGATGGGTATCAGCAGCTCCTTGTGCACGATGATCGCCAGCGAGGCAATAAGGCCTCCCAGTGTAAGGCTCCCGGTATCGCCCATGAAAACCTGTGCCGGGTAAGAGTTATACCATAGAAATCCAACACAGGCCCCGATCATGGCCCCTATAAAGATGGAAAGCTCGGCCAGGTTGGGTATGTACATGATGTTCAGGTAATCGGCAAAAACAAAGCTGCCGCTTGCATAGGCAAATATGCCAAGACAGGCGCTCATGATGGCCGAAGTGCCCGTAGCCAGTCCATCCAATCCGTCAGTTATGTTGGCGCCGTTCGAAACAGCAGTGATGATAAAGATCACTATCAGTATGTAAAGGATCCAGGCATAATCCCTCCAGGCCTGGGGCAGCAGCCTTGCGTAGTTGAACTCGTGGTTCTTTACAAAAGGAATGGTGGTCACCACTTCCTTGGTGGGCACGAAAATGTGCTTTTCGCCATTAAACTCTCTCACAAAGGCACCGGGAGGCGGGTTATTGCCTTCGTACTCCCTCCAGGTCTTCACATCATCATTGAACCAAAGGGTTGCGCCTACGGTAATACCAAGTGCCACCTGCCCAAATACCTTAAACCAGCCGGCCAGTCCGTCCTTATCGCTTTTTTTATACGCACCGCCCTGCTCCAGCGCGCGCTTTTTTGCCCTCAGCTTGAGGTAATCGTCTATAAAACCGATGGCGCCGAGCCAGATGGTGCTGAAGATCATCAGCCTTACATAAACCCGGCTGAGATCGGCCAGCAGCAAGGTTGGTATGAGTATGCCCAGGATGATGATAAGACCACCCATCGTCGGCGTTCCTTTTTTCTGCTGCTCCCCGGCCAGCCCCAGGTCACGAACACTTTCACCGATCTGTTTACGCTTAAGAAAATTGATCAGCTTCTTACCATAAACGGTGGTAATAAAGAGCGACAGGATAACAGCCAGTAGCACCCTGAAGGTGATAAAGCGGAACAGCTCACTTCCGGGGAAGTTGATGTTCTCTGCCTTTAACCATTCGAATAAGTGATATAGCATCTTGTTTCTTAATTTCTTTTAAGGCCATCGGCTGACGGCTATTTTCCTAATAAATCGAACATTTCCTTCAATTGCTCCTTATCGTCAAAATGGTGTTTCACACCTTTGATCTCCTGGTATTTTTCATGACCCTTGCCTGCAATGAGCACAATATCTTCAGGCCTGGCCATGCTGACGGCCGTTTTAATGGCTTGCTTCCTGTCCTCTATCGTCAGCAGCTTTCTTTTGGCGGCACTTCCGAGCGTTGCTTCCATATCGCGCAGGATCTGCCCGGGATCCTCGCTTCTTGGGTTATCGCTGGTGAAGATCACCTTATCGCTATGCTCACAGGCCACTTCACCCATCACGGGTCTTTTGGTGCTGTCCCTGTCGCCACCGCAGCCGACCACCGTAATGATCTGCTCGTGTCCCTGTCTCAGCTTCTTGATGGTTTCCAGCACGTTCACCAAGGCATCGGGTGTATGCGCATAATCCACGATGCCGATCACGCGCTCCTTCTGCGAGATCATATAATCGAACCTTCCTTCGGCACCGGTGGTATTGCTCAGGTACTGGAGCACATGCTCCCTGCTTTCCCCCAGGCAAACAGCCGCTCCATACACAGCAAGCAGGTTGTAGGCATTGAACTCCCCAATGAGCCTGAAATGAACTTCCTGGTCGTTCACCGTCATTACAAGTCCTGTGAGGCTGTTCTCCAATATCCTGCCTTTGAAATCGGCCAGTGTTTTAAGGCTGTAGCCATACTTTTTGGCAGCCGTATTCTGCAGCATCACGTTGCCACGCTTGTCGTCGAGGTTAGTGATGGCAAAGGCCGATGAGGGCAGGCCATCGAAAAAGGCTTTTTTTGCCTTTATATATTCTTCGAATGTTTTGTGATAGTCGAGGTGATCGTGCGTGATATTGCTGAAAAGCGCGCCTGTAAACTCAAGCCCCGCGATCCTTCTTTGGTGTACGGCGTGCGAGCTCACCTCCATAAAGGCAAACTGGCAGCCCTCATCCGCCATTTGCTTCAGCAAGGCATTAAGGCTGATGGGGTCCGGGGTGGTATGGGTGGAAGGAATCACCTTTCCGGCAATCTGGTTTTCCACTGTGCTTACCAGGCCGCAGGTATAGCCCAAAGCCGTGAACAACTTATAGAGAAGCGTTGCGATCGTGGTTTTGCCGTTTGTTCCTGTTACTCCCACGAGTTTGAGCTGCTTCGTAGGCTGGTCGTAGAAATTGTGTGCGATCTGTCCCGCTGCTTCGGCACTGTTGCTCGTTTGCACGATCGTAACACCTGGCAGCTCGCCGGTGGGCATATCCTGGCAAACCACAGCCGATGCGCCCTGTGCAACTGCCTTTGCAATGAACTGGTGACCATCGGCCGCCACACCTTTTACTGCCACAAAAAGACTTCCGGGCTTCACCTTGCGCGAATCTATCTGCACATCGGCGATGTCGATATGCGTATTGCCGATCAGCGCCGTGGTATGAACCTTATATAATATGTCGCTTAAGTTCTTCACTAGTTTAATAAAAGGTTGACTGTTTGTTTCTTCGCCACCGGCATTCCGGGTGCTATGTCCTGTGCCACCACCTTACCTCTTCCGCGTACCGCCACTTTGATGTTCATGTTCTCGAGCAGGTAGAGCGCATCTTTAAGCGTCATGCTCCGCACATCGGGCATCCTGTTACGGCCTGCATCCAGCGCTTTCACAACGGGTTTGTAGCTGCTATTGTAAACCTGGCTCCAGCTGCCGTTGCGGGAAGAGTCTGCATGCCTTACGCCAAGATTTGAAAGCACCGTCTTTACATCCTTGCTTGAGCCGGCATAACGGTAAGCCGAACTATCAGGCACCAGCTGCAGGGGCTGCGTTCTTTTGCCCTGAACATACTGGGCGTAAAGCTTGATAGCAATTTCCCTGAACACAGGCGCCGCAAGCTGCCCGCCATAATGAATGGCCGCATGCGGCTTGGTCTTTACCACAACGATGCAGGTATACTCGGGCTTATCGGCAGGAAAATATCCCACAAAGGAAGCCTGGTAAACACCGTCATAATATTTTACATTGCCACCCGCAACATGGGCAGTGCCCGTTTTACCGGCAACAGAAAAAGGAAAGTCCTTAAAAACCTCCCTGGCCGTGCCCTCGGTTGCAACGGCCTCCATGCATTCCCTCGCGGCCTTTACCACGACGGGCTTGCAGAGCTGCTCGTCGAGCACGACGGGCTCAAACTCGCGAACGGTAACCCCATTGCTCCTGATCTTATTGACCAGGTAGGGCTTCATCATGCGGCCATCGTTGGCAATGGCATTGTAGAGCATGAGGGTATGAAGCGGACTTACCTCGATGGCGTATCCAAAGCTGGCGGTGAGCATGGCGTGAAGGCCTTCCTTATTGCGCTTTAGCTTTGGAAGCACCGGTGCTTCCTCTCCCACCAGGTCGATGCCCGAGCGCCTGTCGAGATGGAATTTCTTGAGGTAGTTGCGATAAAGATCCGGCTGATTGGCAAAAGCCTTATAGGCAACCTTGCCCATGCCCACATTGGAGCTGTGGGCAAAACATTCCTTAAGGGTCATCACCGATTTGGGCGCACGCTCGGCATCTGTGATGTTGCGCACACCCACATAGGCATTACCGGTGGTGCCTATTTCCACCATCTCGTTTATCGTGCTGGAGCCATGATCAAGCACGGCAAGCAGGGTAGCCAGCTTAATGGTCGAACCCGGCTCATTCGTTTGAAGGGCATAGTTGAGTGTTTCACCATATCCGCCGTTCTTGTCGCGCCCCAGGTTGGCAATGGCTTTGATCTTTCCCGTTGCTGTTTCCATAACGATGCAGGTACCATACTGCGCTTCGCTTTGCAGCATCATTTTCATGAGCGCAGATTCTACGATATCCTGCATCTGGATATCTATGGTGGTGATCACATCCTTCCCATTCTCGGGATCAATCTCGTAGCCTTCGACCGGAACGGCCGCACCGCCGGCGATAAAGCGGACCAGCCGCTTGCCCGTGGTTCCTTTGAGCAGGCTATCGTATGTTCTTTCTAGCCCCACGTTCTGGGCATTGTCCCTCGCCAGGCCGATGGTTCTTTTTGCCAGCAGCCCGAAGGGGTTGAGCCTGCGGCTCTTTACTTCAGCAATGATGCCGCTCTTATTGCGGCCAAGCTTAACGAGCGGAAATGCGCGGAAAGTTTTATACTGTTCGAAGGACAGCCCTTTTTTGATGAGGAAGTAGCGATCCCTTTCCTTGTATGCCTGCCGCAGATCGTTCTTGTATTCTACGACCGAACGGTCTTTGAAAAAAGAAGAGAGGGAAAATGCGAAGGAATCGAGGTGCTCACGAAAGCGCTTGCCGTTCTTCTCGCGCAGGCCATCGGCACCGAAATCCATATAGATGTCAAAATATGGGATCGAAGTACTGAGCATCTGCCCGTCCTCGCTATAAATGGTGCCACGCTCGGCGTCGAGCTCGACAAATTTTTGATGAAGACTATCCGACATGCTGCGCCAGTGCTTGCCCTCGAAGCGCTGGATGTAAAAAGCCCTTCCTAACA
>DASTPZ010000174.1:0-12341 GCA_035761965.1 Flavisolibacter sp.
TTGCCAGCGGCCGCACACTTTCGAGGGTACAGACCGACGAGACGGGCAATTACCTCATCACACTTCCGGTGGGTAAGGACTATGCCTTCAATGTAAACCGGCGTGGCTATCTTTTTTACTCCGATAATTTTTCCCTGCGCGATAAATCACCTGATTCCACTTATGAGAAGAACATCGGACTGCAGCCCATTGAAGTCAATGCGGGCGCAGTACTCCGGAACATTTTCTTCGATGTGAACCAGTTTACCCTCAGGCCCGAATCGCAGGTGGAGCTGGACAAGCTTGTGCAGCTTTTGCGCGATAACCCAACCGTAAAGGTGCAGCTCGAAGGCCATACCGATAATGTGGGCAGTGCTGCCGACAACCTCAAGCTTTCCGAGAACAGGGCCAAATCCGTCGTTGCTTACCTGGCCTCAAAAGGCATTGCTGCGGACCGGCTGCTGGCCAAGGGATTTGGTGCAACCAAGCCTGTAGCGGATAATAAAACAGAGGAAGGAAGGGCGCAGAACAGGAGGACCGAGCTAAGGGTGATCTCCAAATAATACGCCCGCCTGCGTACTGTTATTTCTCCCATTTCCGGGTAGAAAGGATGGCTTATTTTGCCTTGCTGTCATGAACATCCAGTTTAAAAAAAACCCGGATCATGACCGAATTATTTTACCGCCTGGCTCTTTGCCTCGTGCCGCAGATAGGCGACGTACAGGCCAGGATACTCGTACAGCAGCTAGGCAGCGCAACGGCCGTTTTTAAATGCAAAACGCGCGAGCTTGAAAAGATCGAGGGCATTGGAGCCATGAGGGCGCAGTCTATCCATGCCTTCAGGAATTTTGCACAGGCGGAAGCCGAGCTGCAATTCATTTCCAAAAATGGCGTTCAGCCGCTTTTCTTTACCGACGAGGCCTACCCGCGACGGCTCCTTCATTGCCCCGATGCCCCGGCACTCCTGTTTTACAAGGGCAAGGCCGACCTGAATGCCTCCCGTATGGTGGCCATGGTAGGCACCCGTAGTCTGACTGGCTATGGCAAGAAAATGGCAGAGAGCCTGGTAAGCAGCCTGGCAGGCTTTAAGGTAACCATTGTTAGCGGACTTGCCCTCGGCATAGATGCAACGGCCCACAGGGCGGCGATCGACAACAAGCTGCCAACGATCGGCGTGGTTGCGCATGGGCTCGACAAGATCTACCCTTCGGATCATGTAGCTCTGGCCCGGCAGGTAACCGAAAGCGGCGGGCTGCTCTCCGAATTTTTTAGCGGCACAAAACCCGACCGGCATCATTTTCCCCTGCGCAACCGCATAGTAGCTGGCATGACAGATGCCACCATCGTAGTAGAAACGCATGTAAAAGGCGGCAGCATGATCACCGCCAAGCTGGCCAATGAATACAACCGCGACGTGTTTGCAGTTCCCGGCAGGACCAACGATAAGCTGAGCAGCGGCTGCAACCACCTGATACAGCACAATAAGGCCGTGCTGCTGTGCAATGGAGAGCAACTGGCGGCCATGATGGGTTGGACGGAAAACGAACGGCCTGTGCATAAAAAGCAAAAAGCTCTTTTTATCGAGCTCAATGAAGAGGAAAAACGGATCGTTGCCTTTCTCGAAGGAAACCACAGTGTTCATATAGATGAGATCAACTTCGGCTGCGGGTTGAGTGGAAGCACCATTGCGGCGGCGCTGCTTAACCTCGAGATACATGGTGTGATTGAGGGCCTGCCCGGAAAATTATACCGGCTTGCCTGAACCAAAGCCTTGCTCCTACCTGCACCGATGCCGTTCGGGCATCGAAAACTTCATCCTGTTTTTTACCGGCATCGATGCAGGGAAAGCCGTTGGCGGGATCGACGGCTTAACTTTACGCCATGCAAGTAGATTACCTGATCGTTGGACAAGGCCTTTGCGGCACCTTGCTCTCCTGGTTCCTCCATCGCGAGGGCAAGAGTTTTATGATCATAGACGAAGAGGGCGAGCAGATATCTTCGAAGGTAGCGGCAGGCGTAATCAATCCCGTTACAGGCCGGCGCTACATGTACTCCTGGATGATAGATGAGATCATGCCTTTTGCCAACCGGGTGTACCAGGAAATGGGCGCTTATCTCGATACCCGCCTGATCACAGAACGAAGCATCATCGATTTTTTTCCAACACCTCAATCGCGCAATACCTTTATCGAGCGCTTGTCGGAGAACGATAGCTGTTTGCATGCCTTTCCAGACCAGAATCATTTCAACCAGTATTTCAATTACGATTTCGGATGCGGTGAGATCCGCCCGGCCTACTCCGTTCATGTATCGCTGCTGCTGGCCTCCTGGCGCAAAAAGCTGCACGAGATCCATTCGATTGGTGCAGACAGGTTCGAGGCCGATGCGCTGGAGCTATTGGGCGAAGGCATCCGCTATAAAGGCATCACGGCCGGGAAGATAATCTTCTGCGAAGGAAGCGCTGCCATTGCCAACCCCTGGTTCTCGCTTCTTCCATTTGCCCCCAATAAAGGTGAGGCCCTCATCATAGAGAGCGAAGGCCTTACCAACGAGCATATATTCAAAAAAGGGCTTACACTTGTGCCTATGCCCGTGAGAAATACATACTGGGTAGGCTCCAATTACCAATGGAAGTTTGAAGACGCGCTGCCTGGCGAAGCCTTTCGTCAGCAAGCTGTTTCCGTGCTGAACGGATGGCTCAAAAAGCCCTATCGTGTACTTTTTCATAAGGCAGCCGTAAGGCCGGCCACTATTGAAAGACGGCCCTTTGTGGGCATCCATCCACAGCAACGCGCCCTGGGCATATTGAATGGCATGGGCACCAAGGGCACCTCGCTTGCTCCTTTTTTTGCCAACCAGCTTGTACAGCACCTGGTGCATGGAAGACCGATCACGCCACAGGCCGACATAAACCGTTTCGCCAGGATATTGAACCGCTAGGCCAACAGGTACCGCCGATGGGCATTACACCGGTATAGGGGATACCGGAGGCCAAACTATTTATTAGATTTGCGCCTCCAACAAAAGCCACATGAGTAAAGAAAACGAATCACTTTACATTATTCCCGCCCGCTTCAGAAAAATGGAGAACATGCACATCGTGTTCTGGATCGTCAAAGATATCAGCTGGTGCATGATCTGGAAGGTGCTTGGCATTGCCATGATCGTACCCACACTGGCCATATCCATCATCATTGCCTGGAGAACACGCAAGTACCAGTCTGAGCTTGCCCACAACCTCGCCGTATCCTTCTGGATCTCCGCCAATGCCCTCTGGATGATCAGCGAGTTCCTTCATTTCGACGAAATGCCCGTCTGGGGCCAGTTTGAAGGCAAGCATTTGGCGCTGATACCGTTCGCCATTGGCGTGCTGATCCTGGCCTACTACTATCTTTTCCAAAAGCACAGGGAAAAACCTGAAACGCAAATGGCAACCCTGTAAGGCTCTGCCCGTGAACCAGTATTTCTTATCTTCCCGCTCATGCAAATGCAGGATCCCGCCGGGGTGTACCGGAAAGAAATAGAAAAGCATCGGCAGGCGCTTCAAAAACTCCTCGCAAAAAGAAGCAGGCTCGGATGGATAAGGCTTTTCGTTTTTATCGCGACCATTGCCATAGCCTACCAGGTATTTGTTTCAACAGGACTCGCAGGCCTTATCGTAGTGGCTGCCGGCCTGGCCCTGCTGCTTTTCCTTGTTTCGCTGGATGTGAACAATAACAGGAAGATCGCCAATACAAAAACCCTTATCCGCATCAATGAAGAGGAACTGGAGATACTCTCCCACCGCTATCATCACCGCTTCGACGGCAGCGGGTACATGCCCGAAGTGCATTCATATGCAAACGATCTCGATCTCTTTGGCAAGGCTTCTCTTTTTCAATGGATCAACCGCTGCCATTCGGAACAAGGCAGGTACCTTTTAGCGCAAAACCTGCTGCAGCCCCTCGACATCGAGACAGTGCGCCTGCGCCAGGAAGCGGTTTCGGAGCTTGCTGCCGATACTGGCTGGCGGCAGCAACTGCAGGCTTTTGCAATGGAAACCGCCATCACGGTAAAAACGGAAACCCGCGCAAGGGCCTGGCTGGATGAAGAGCACAGGCAATTCAGCGGCAGGGGTTGGAGCATTTTTGTACTTACTTATTCCTGTATTACCCTTGCCTCTGTGTTAGCAGCTATACTCGGTTATATTCCCGCCGGTATATTCTCTTTTTTATTTGCTGTTTACTTCACCATTGCCACGGTACTGAGCCGGAATACCATACGGCCCTACCTGCAGCTGTCGGGCATTGTTAAAGAGATCGATACGCTTCGTCAACTGGTATCCTGGATCGAGGGAAAAAGCTTCTCTTCACCCCTTCTGAAAAAGCTTTGTGAAGACGCACGCCCGGCCAATGGCAGCGCAGCCGCGGAGATCGGGCAGCTGAAAGCGATACTAGACAGGTTTGATCTCCGGCTTAGCATACTGGGCATGCTCTTTTTCAACAGCTTCCTGCTATGGGATGTAAGGCAGATGATCGCGCTAAACAGCTGGCGACACAAGAACAAGGCCCTCCTGCCTCATTGGTTTCGGCTCATTGCCGAGATCGAAGTGCTCGGCAGCCTCTCCACCCTCCGTTTTAACGAGCCCGGTTGGTGCTGGCCCGGCTGGTCGCAGGATACTTTCCTGCTCGTTGCCGGTCAGGCCGGGCATCCACTCATTCAGGCCGAAAAAAGGGTGCTGAATGATTTTCGTCTGCAGGGCGAGCCTGGCATAGCCATCATCACCGGTTCCAATATGGCCGGCAAAAGCACCTTCCTACGCTGCCTGGGTGTGAATATGGTCCTCGCCAGGACAGGCGCACCGGTTTGCGCCAACAGCCTGCTGCTGCCGCCTGTCGACCTTATGAGCAGCATGAGGATAGCAGACAATCTTGCCGAGAATACTTCCACTTTTTACGCGGAGCTGAAAAAGCTCAAGACCATCATCGAAGCGGTCAACAGCAGGCGGCCGGTGTTCATCCTGCTCGACGAGATCCTGCGCGGCACCAATTCGCTCGACCGGCATACAGGATCGGCAGCTCTCATCCGGCAGCTGATCCAACAAAAAGCCGTAGCCGTGATCGCAACCCACGATGTGGAGCTGGCTGCCCTCCAGCAGGAATTTGGCACCGCCCTCGAGAATTACCATTTTGATGTGCAGGTGGAAGGCGAAGAGCTGTATTTCGACTACCGGCTCAAACCCGGCGTGTGCAAAAGCCTTAACGCATCCATCCTCATGAAAAAGATAGGCATCCGGCTGAACGAGGCCTAAGGCTGTGCCGGCACACAGTCAATCAATCTGCCGACTTAACTGATCGGGTTTTATCTTTGCCGACTTGTAGAGATCTTCTCATTTCTAATTATTGATCAAGCTATGTTTCGTTCTCATACCTGCGGGGAATTAAGATTACATCATGCCGGAACCGGTGTTGTACTGGCCGGCTGGGTACAGACCGTCCGGAAATTTGGAGCTATCACCTTTGTTGACCTCCGCGACCGCTATGGCATCACGCAGCTGTTCTTTGGAGAAGAGCTTAACTCCGAGCTGGACCAGCAGCCGCTGGGCCGCGAATTCGTACTCCAGGCAACGGGCTCGGTAAGAGAAAGAGCAAATAAAAATCTCAACCTGCCCACCGGTGATATCGAGATCATCGTGAGCGGCTTCCGCATACTCAATAAATCGGCCGTGCCGCCTTTTACCATCCAGGATGATACAGATGGTGGCGACGACCTCCGGATGAAGTACCGCTACCTGGACCTTCGCAGAAATGCGGTAAAAAAGAATATTGAGCTTCGTTATGCGGTGAACCGTGCCACCAGGGACTACCTGCACCAGCAGGGCTTTATGGATATTGAAACTCCTTTCCTGATCAAATCGACACCGGAGGGTGCCAGGGATTTTGTTGTGCCCTCGCGCATGAACCCGGGCCAGTTCTATGCCCTTCCACAGTCGCCGCAGACCTTTAAGCAGCTGCTCATGGTTAGCGGCTACGACCGGTACTACCAGATCGTGAAATGTTTCAGGGATGAAGATCTGCGTGCCGACCGTCAGCCCGAGTTTACGCAGATCGACTGCGAGATGGCCTTTGTTGAGCAGGAAGACATCCTGCAGATGTTTGAAGGCCTGGTGAGATACATTTTCAAACAGGTAAAGGATATCGATTACAAAGACGAGATAGAGCGTATGACCTGGGAAGAAGCCATGTGGCAATATGGCAACGACAAGCCCGACATCCGCTTTGGCATGAAGGTGGCCAACCTTAAATCGGCCTTTAACAGGGATGGACGCATAGAAGCTACAGGAGAGCTGATCAATGGTGCCGGCTTTGGTGTATTTGACAATAGCGAGACCGTACTGGCCATAGCTGTACCGGGTGCAGCGGAATATACAAGAAAGCAGATCGATGAGCTTACCGATTGGGTCAAGCGGCCACAGATCGGCATGCAGGGGCTGGTCAACATACGCTGCAATGCCGATGGAAGCTTCAAGAGCAGCGTGGATAAATTCTATTCGGAAGAGAAGCTGGCAGCCATTGCAGCTTTTGCCGGAGCCGGCCCGGGCGACCTGGTGCTGGTACTGGCAGGCGCAGAGGAAAGAACACGTAAAGCCATCAGTGAGCTCAGGCTTGAGCTGGGCGAAAGGCTGGGCCTGCGCCGGAAGGATGAATTCAAGCTGCTCTGGGTGCTCGATTTCCCGCTCTTCGAATATGCCGAGGAAGACAATCGCTGGGTAGCGCGTCATCATCCCTTTACCTCACCCAAGCCTTCACAGATCCAAACCATGATCGGGAACAGTCCCGTCATAGATAAACCGGCCGAATACCTACAGCATCCTTATGCCAATATCAAGGCAAATGCCTACGACATGGTACTGAATGGGAACGAGATCGGCGGAGGATCCATCCGCATCTACCAGCGCGAGCTGCAGGAAAAAATGTTTGCTGCGCTAGGCATGAGCCAGGAAGAAGCCATGCATAAATTCGGTTTCCTGCTGGGTGCATTCGAATATGGCGCACCGCCGCACGGGGGCATAGCCTTTGGATTCGACAGGCTTTGTGCCATCCTCGGCGGCAGCGAGAGCATTCGTGACTTTATTGCCTTTCCAAAGAACAACAGCGGCAGGGATGTAATGCTCGACGCGCCGTCTTCGATCGATGATAAGCAGCTGACAGAGCTGAGCATCAGGAAGACGGTTGAATAGAACTCCATTTATTTCCTTTTGGCTATCAATACCCAATGAGAACCACACACTATGCATTTCAGTGTTCAGCTCATTTACGTGCAAAAGAAAAAAGATTACGCTTTTGCCGCTTACGGATAATGAGCCCAATGGAGGTTACCACAAACTCGTTGAGCTGAAGTTTGAGATGGGTTTCCTGCATATGTGGGTGGA
This sequence comes from Flavisolibacter sp., assembly GCA_035761965.1. Lineage (GTDB taxonomy): Bacteria > Bacteroidota > Bacteroidia > Chitinophagales > Chitinophagaceae > Flavisolibacter. The sequence goes on from DASTPZ010000174.1 coordinate 7,391, forward strand.
CGTCGATGGCAAAGTCCTCCGGAAGACCTCCAAGCGAATAGTCCAACTCTTCTACGTAATGCCCTTCATCACGCAGCTCCGCCGCCAGCATTTCAAGGTCTTTCATTCGAAAGATAACAGTATCGCCGGTCTCCAGGGTACGGTCATTCGAGGAAATGTTATACTCTGTCGTGTGAACAGCCCAGCCACCAGGACTTAATGTGCGAAGCTGGTTGCGAAGGAAGGAAAGACCCTTCTCAATAGAACCCAGGTGCTCGAAGGAACAGCTTGACCAGTTGAAATCAAAGTTGGTGAGATCAGAAGGAATTTCATTCATATCTACTGCCCTGTACTGCACCTGCTTTTGCAAGACCTCGTCAGAACAGAGGCCCCGCTTGTTGAGCGAATCCAAGCCAAAGCAAAGCTGGTCGCCAGCTGTCCAGCCTTTTTGCTTTCCTATCTCGGGAAAAATGTCTGTAGCCAGGATATAGCAGCCATAATTCGCAAAAATAGAGGGACAAGGTTCTGAACCTACAGCAAATACAAGTCCTTTTTTGCCGCTGGAAATACATCCTCGCTCCCAAAGAGACTGCATTACGTAAACAAACTCCCATTGTTTGCGATGAAATCGGGCAGGCTCCTTGAGCTCGCTTACCCAACGCTGGAACCAAGAGGTCTGCCAGTCCTTGGCTTTGCACAGTTCAGATTTTCGACGCCCCCGGTCATAGACCAGAGAATCGTTCCACTTCCGTCCACTTAAAAGCATTGATGTTGTCATAGTAGGCTTTCATAAATAGTTATATATTCCTGTGCTTTACGTTCCCAATCAAAGGAACGGCCCCTTTCCACGATTTTTCCGGCAAGTCCGTTCCTGCCGTAAACCGCGAGGCCCTCGGCCAATACCGATTGCATATGTGCAGGCTCGAAACTCCGGAAATAAAAAGCAACGTCACCACCAATCTCCGGAAGCGAGGTCCTGTCAGAAAGAAAGATGGGTCTGCCAAATTGCATTGCTTCTACAACCGGGGCACCAAAACCTTCTGCCAATGACGGAAGAACAAATGCTTTACAGTTCTTCAGGTACCAGGCTTTTTCGTTCTCGGATACCGGTCCCAGGATATGCAGCCTGTCGGAAACCCCGAGAGCAAAGGCCTGCTTTTTCATCATCTCAATATAATCTGGCTCGTCCATTTTACCGGCTATTATCAACTCGATTGAAGGCTGTTCAAGAAGAGAAAGCAGGACATGAAAATTTTTTTTTCTGTTTACATAACCCATAGTGAATAGGAAGGGCATCGAAGGCCTGTACGAGTTAGCATCGAGAGCCGGTTGTCCGACAGCATGCGTGCCATTATGAACTACATAGACCGGCTTCCCGCCTATATCGCAATGCTTCAAGACGTCGGCCTTAGTGAATTCAGATATGCATACAATGGCATGGCTCCTATTGATGAGCTCCTGTGTATGAGTAAGGCTTTTTTTCTGCTCTTCTATAGACTTTCCTTCATGCAGCGCATTCAGATCATGGATTGTCAACAGCACTTTAGCACGTGAATTAGGCGGTGGCAGGATACGCCCGGATTGAAAGGGCGCATGCCAAACGCTGCAATTCCTCAAAAACGGCTTCATATATCTATGGTACTTCCTTCTAACGATAGTATGTCCCGGAAGCTTGAAGGTATGCGCCTCCTGCCTGGGCACATAAAACCTAATAGCAGCACCGCAATGCTTGCTCAGCGCCCTGTTCACATGAAGACCCAGGTTGAGGCAATAATAGTAGAGACCTGAATTTCTGAACTTCATCAGGTCACAATCCAAAATGATCTTATGCATATTTTATCATCGATTGAAAGTGATAGTGAAACGACTGACAGCAGTTGCTTGAGAAGCGATGCTTACACGGACTATTTTATTAAGATTTGTTCGCCGGATACCGGCCCTGCTTACCGATCCCCTTGAAACGCGCTTTAATACAGGTACGAATTTTGCTCAGCCTCGTTCTTTCGTCCATGTTCCGTTAACATCCCTTCGTTAACCAATCCCTTTTTATGAATCATATCTTGTTTGACTGCGAGCGAATGAAATATGCTAATACTGGGCTTTTCAGCTACTGTTATCAATTGGGTAGCCGGTTGAAACAACAGATCGATCCATCATCCGAAACGCTGAGCTTTTATACGCCGCCGCAGATCGAGGGCGTATTTGGCCCGCAGTACTCGTACATCTCTCAACACTCGTTACATAAGTTCTGGCTTCCCTCTCTGCGTGGCTATACCATCTGGCATTCTACCTACCAGGGAAGTCATTATTTACCGGTTCTGAACAGGAGAATAAAGACCATCCTTACGATCCACGATCTCAATTTTTTGTACGATCAGAAAAAATCAGACCAGAAAAAGAAAAAATACCTTTCCAATCTTCAAAAAAATATTGACAGAAGTGAAGCCGTTGTTTGCATATCGGAGTTCTGCAGGAAAGACGTACTCAGCCATTGCAGGATTGGAAACAAGCCTCTGGTAGTAATCCATAACGGTACGAACAGGCTAGAACAGCCGGTGCTCCTGGGTAATTCTTACCGTCCGCGGACCCGCTTCCTTTTCTCGATCGGTGTTGTGAACAGAAAAAAGAACTTCCATGTATTGCTGCCGCTGCTCCGGCACAATAGAGATATGGAACTGCTGATTGCTGGTCCTCCTGATGACCTGGACTATGTTCATTATATAAAAGCAGCTGCAAGGGAGCTTGGCGTCGAAGAAAAGCTAAGCCTGCTTGGAACCATCAGCGAAGCCGAAAAATCCTGGTACTACCAAAACTGCTATGCTTTTACCTTTCCCTCGCTTTCGGAAGGATTTGGATTGCCTGTAACAGAGGCCATGTCCGTAGGCAAACCGCTCTTTCTTTCCGATAGGACTGCCCTGCCGGAAATAGGAAAGGATGTGGCTTTCTATTTTCCTGATTTTAGCGAACACCAGATGCAAAGGACATTTCTAAATGGCATGAAGCAGTATGAGACCGATGATATGAAGGAACAGATCAAAAAAAGAAGTACGGAATTCTGCTGGAGAAAGGCCGCTGCCAGCTATATTGAGCTTTACCGGTCCTTGTATTGAGGCCATTTTTTACACCATGAATGCAATCATCATATGAAGATATACCTGCGGTTACTAGGTTATGCCCGGCCCTACGGACGGTTTATTCTGCCATTTTTCGCTTTTACGCTGCTAGGGGTCTTCTTCAGCATATTCCAGTTTACCCTTCTGATTCCCCTGCTCAATTTTCTTTTTGGTAACCTTTCGGCTGAAGAAACAAGACAATATACAAATCCACCAGCTTTCTCCCTCTCAGCCGGATTTTTCAAGCACGCTTTTTACTATCAGGTGTATCGGCTCAAGATGCTGGATCCAAAGTATGCACTCTATCTTATCGCTTCGCTGATCGTTGTGGCTGTGGTGCTGACCAACTTTTTCCGGTACCTCGCGCAGAGGTGTCTTGTTAACACACGTACTTTGCTTGTCAAGCGAATACGTGAGGCACTGTTTACAAAGGTCAACCACCTTCACCTCGGTTATTTTACAAAAGAGCACAAGGGTGATCTTCTTTCCAGAATGAACTCGGATGTGTTCGAGATAGAGGCCGTTGCCGCTAACTCCATCGAAGTGCTATTCAAGGAACCTTCAATGATGATCGGCTATTTTATTGCCTTGTTTGCGATCTCGACCAACTTGACCCTGTTTACCTTGGTAGTTATACCAATCTCCGCCATAGGGATTGCTTTCGTAACCAAAAAGCTGAAAAGAGAGGCTGCGGCTGCGCAGGCCTCGATAGGACGCCTGCTCACGATCATTGACGAGACGCTTATGGGCATGCGTATCATCCGGTCCTTTAATGCAACAAGGTTTGTCCTTGACAAGTTCAGCAAAGAGAACGATTTTTACCGGAAGGCCAGCCTGCAGGGCTTCAATAAAAGGGAATTAGCACCCGCATTTTCCGAAGCATCGGGCGTGCTGGTGGTCGCCTGTATACTGGTTTATGGCGGAAGCCTGGTCTTGAATAACCAGGCAACAGGCACAGGGCTTAATGCAGGTGAGTTTATTGCCTTTATCGCAATTTTCTCACAAGCCATACGCCCGGCCAAGGCCATGGTTGTAGCCTTGTCGAACATCCAGCGCGGCGAGGCTGCAGGTCAGCGAATTATCGAAGTGCTGGATAAGCCCGTGGAAGTAGATGATCTCCCTGGCGCAGTTAAACTTCCCTCTTTTGAAGACTCTGTCGAGTTCAGGGATGTAAGCTTTGCATACCAGGACAGGCCGGTATTACAGCATATCAGCTTTACCGTAAAAAAAGGAAAAACCATCGCGCTCGTCGGCCCCTCCGGTGTGGGTAAATCTACTATTGCAGACCTGCTGCCAAGATTTTATGACGTGTGCAGCGGACAGGTGCTGGTCGATGGCAAGGATATCAGGTCCTATACCATGGAGTCGCTTCGCAGTCATATGAGCTTTGTAACGCAGGAGATCATTCTCTTTAACGACACCATCTTTAACAATATCGCGCTAGCCCAGCCCGATGCAAAGGAAGAAGATGTTATCAGGGCTGCCAAGATTGCCAATGCCCACGATTTTATTGCCGATACCGAAGACGGTTATCAGACCATTATCGGCGACAGGGGAATCCGGCTTTCCGGAGGACAGCGTCAAAGACTCAGCATTGCAAGGGCTGTTTTCAAGAACCCATCAATCCTGATCCTGGATGAAGCCACGTCTGCTCTCGATACAGAATCGGAAAAGCTGGTACAGGATGCTCTCAATAAACTCATGGAGGGACGGACTACCCTCGTTATAGCGCACCGGTTAAGCACGATAAAGGAAGCAGATGAAATACTTGTACTGCAGGAAGGAAGGATCGTCGAGCGCGGCAGCCATGCAGAACTGCTCAATGCAGAGGAAAGCACTTACAGGAGACTTACCAACCT
>DASTPZ010000175.1:0-27507 GCA_035761965.1 Flavisolibacter sp.
AATTTCTTCAGGTACTATGTGCTCGACAGGAATTTCCTAAATGGTTACAGGGGCTTTGCCTGGGCCCTTCTGAACACCTGCTATCATTTTGTAAAGTACCTGAAGCTTGAAGAATTAAGATCAAAACGCCCGGGCAGGCAGTTGTGATTCGGTGGCTTTGAGGCTTACGCATAATAGGGGGCAGGCAACCCTAATTCGCATTCTTTCGTTTCTACTGTAAACCACGCCACCTTGGGCATTAAACACGATATACTGGCTGCGCTTTCCTATTTTGATCTTTTTGAATACCCGCTCACGCAGGCCGAGATCTTCCAGAACCTGCCACGAGCCTATTCTTACCAGGAGATGTCAGAAGGGCTTGCCCAGCTCACGGGGGAAAACTGGGTATACAAGTTCGATGAGCTCTACTCACTGCAGAACGATTATGCCCGGATCTCCAGGCGCCTGCAGGCAAATAGCCAGGCACGGGTACTATTGAAAAAAGCCGAAAAAATAGCCGGCTTTCTATCAGCATTTCCGTTTGTGCGCGGTGTGGCTGTATCCGGCTCTCTCTCGAAAAATTTTGCCGACAAGGATTCCGACATCGATTTTTTTATCATTACAGTGGCCAACAGGCTTTGGATAGCCCGCACCTTCATGCACCTGTTCAAAAAGCTTACCTTCATTACCAGGCAGCAAGACCTGTTCTGCATGAACTATTTTATTGATGAAGAACAGTTGCTCATCAGGGAAAACAATATTTATACCGCTACGGAAGTGGTGACGCTCCTGCCTTACAGGGGTGTTGAGGTTTTCGAAAGATTTTTTGCGGCCAACAAGTGGAGCAGGGCCTATCTGCCCAACCATAGCCTGAGAATATCTTATGTAAAACCCGCTGCCGCCCCCCTGATAAAAAATTTATTCGAGTTTTTTCTGAACAACGCTGCGGGACGTGCCATCGATTACCTGCTGATGCGGTATACGAACTATCGTTGGATGAAAAAAACAAGAAAAGAAAAGCGGAATAAAAAGTCAATTGTCCTGGCGTTGGATGCAGGCAGGCATTACGCCAAGCCTGCGCCACAGGGATTTCATGATCTTTTTCTGGCAAGCTATGAAAAAAAGATCGCAAGTCTTTTTCACAGGTACGAGGGCCGGGTAAAGAGCAATTACTAAGCCTTTTTTCGGAAGCTGATGATATAGTAATCCCCCCAGTGGCTCCAGGGCCAAACCGCCTTCAACCGGCGCTCCCATCTGACGAGGAAAGTAAAGATGCGCGGGTATTTGTTGGCAAAACCTGTAAAATAAGAAGGAGGTACAATGGTGCAGAGGCCTTCTAGATCCAACAGGGCGAATTGCGGTCCCAACTGCCTTTTTACAAAAGAAGGTGAATAGTACCAGCAGCGGAAACTCTGTCCTTCTACCTTTGCCAGTCTTCCACGGCGGCTGAAAAAGCGCCTGAAAGCGGTTTTGAAATGCCCCTTGAAAAGAAGAAGGGTCTCCCAAAGACAAAACCTGGATATGATCACCAGGGTAACTACGCCTCCTGGCTTTACAAGCGAAGTGAACGAGGCGAGAACCTTTTCGAGTTCACCCGTACAATTGAGCCCGCCAAAATTAGAATAGAGGTAATCAAAAGGACCCTTGTGCCCAAGCTCCTCCAGCGAGGTAAAGGAACACTGCTCAAGGCTCAGAAGGTGTTGCCAGGGCGATCTCTCAAATTTGGAAGCCGCCTGCTCCAGCATGCCAGGCGAGGCATCGGTTGCATGAACCTTACAACCGCTGGCGGCAAAATAAACAGCATCTTCACCAGTTCCGCAATTCAGCTCCAGCATCGCAGCATTGACCTGCAGGTAGCGTCGCATATGCTCTCTTACCCTTTCTCTTTTATACTGTACGATCACGTCGGGGCCATAAAGCCGGTCAAATACAGGGGCCTGCCTGCTGAACGCGTCTGCCGCTCTTTCCTCGTTAATATCGTGGCTGATGCGGTTCAAGATTTTTGGTATTGAGCCAGTCTTATCCTGGTCAGGATCATGGCAGGGACCATGCAAATACCGGCGGCCGACCTTTTGATCACAGGCCAGCTGACCTTTGCGGGCGATTTAATGAGTCGCCTGAGGTGGTCCTTGGCTATATGAAAGCGATAATTCCTGTGCACATAGCGATGCAGATGTTTATAAAAAGGCGGCGGGTACGTATTCTTAAACATAAGTGCGAGCTCATCTGAATGCGACCAGTTGGCTTTTTGCTTCAGCTCTTCTTTTACATTTTCGTAAAACACTGTACCCGGCAGGGGATAAGATACCGAAATGCCGATGTTATGAGGCAGAAGCGTATTGATCATGGCAATCGTCTTTTGAATGTCTTCACCGGTTTCGCCGGGATAACCGAACTGAATGAAGAAGCAGGGTTTGATGCCATGCTGCTTAAGCAGGCTTGTAGCCTGCGCTATCTGCTCCACGGTGATGCCTTTGTCCATGGCATCGAGTATTTTTTGTGATCCGCTTTCCGCACCCATCCATACTTCTTCACACCCTGCCTTTGCCAGTGCTTCCACATATTTTTCCTGGACCAGCAGGTCGGCCCTGGATTGTATCTTAAAACGCACCCTAAGGTTTTCGGCTTCCATTGCGTCTCCAAAAGCCTCTACCCACCCGGGCTTCAGTCCGAATATATCGTCGCAGAACCAAATGTGATCTACACCGAAAGCTTCCCTGAGCAGCTTTAGTTCGGCCACTACATTCTCGGGCGTGCGTACGTTATAGCGGTTACCGTATATCGGCTTTGCACACCAGTTGCACTTGAAGGGGCAGCCTCTTGTTGTACCAACATTCAGGGAGAAATAACCGGCAGTCTCTTGCCAGCTTTTCTTATAGGGTGCCAGGTCTACCAGGTCCCAGGCTGGTAGTGGAAGGCTGTCAAGATCTTTCAGCACACTGCGTGCCGGTGTTTTGAAAGGTTTTTCATCCTTCATAAAAACAAGCCCCCTGATATGATCGAAATCCGGCTGCTTTTCCCAAAGGGCCTCTGCCAGCTCGAGCAGCGTAAGCTCGGCTTCGCCCATGAGCACAAAATGCGCTCCCGCCTTCAGGTAATCGGCATAATGATCGGTTGCATCGGAGCTCGAAACGATTACGATACAGCCTGCCCGCCGGGCCATGGCGATCATACGGAAGGCCGCCTCCCGCATGTTGGTAAGGCACATTTTGGTGAGGTAGTTGAAACCGTCGTCGTATAACACAAAAAGGTCGGGTTCTTCCTTGTCAAGCATTGACATCAGTTCCTCAGGCCCTTCGGTCAACTGTACATCGTGCAAGGCTACCCTGTAGCCATGCTCCCGCAGCCAGGACGCCGCATAGAGGGTGCCCAGCGGAGGGTAAGGCTGGCCATTCTTCCACTGTTTTGGATCAAAGCGGAGAAAGTAGGAATGTGAAAAAAGCAGTTTGCTTTTCATATTGGTATTGTTGCGCTTACCTGAAAAATGGTTCATGCATCGTTTAGCTTGTCACACCATATTTTTTTTGACCTGATTTTTCACGCCCGGACTGATGCACAACCAATGAAAAGGGTGACGCTTCCATCTCAATCGGTTGAAAAGGGAAGCAGGATCATATAATATGCGCGGAGAGAACTGATCCAGTTCATCCAGCGTATGGTGAAAATAAAAAGATTCCATCGCTTCAAAGCCCATCTTACTGAAATAGTCAGCAGACCGGTGCCTTGCCCCTTCCAGCTCTTTCCTTTCGTAAAACCTGGTATCGAGAATATGTATCTCCCCTCCCCTTTTTAGTTTTTGTATAGCCTTGGCGATCACGTCCCTGGCCGAATCAAAATATTGAAGCGAGGCAGCAAAAACGATCACATCGAAAAATGCATGACCAAGCAGTTCACTGTCAAGATCGCCTTCAATAAAGCATAGCCCTGAACGGTTACCAAATACACGCCTAGCTTGCTCAATTTCAGTATGGTTGATATCCAGGCCGGTTACCAGCGTATCGGGGAGCTCTTTCAGCCTTGCCGATAGCCAGCCATTGCCACAGCCTACTTCCAGTATGTCGAGTGGTCTTCTCTTCCTGCGCAGCGTGGTGGCAAGCCAGAGACTCGACCGCCTGCGTACCTGCCAATCTTTATAATGAGGGTCGGATGGAGTAATATTAGGCAGTAGCCTTACCTGTTCATCCCTGTAAAGCCATTGCTCCTTCTGCCGCAGTGCAAGGTAAAGAGCTTCAAAAGACGATATATGAACATCCCTATTCAAGCTCATATCAAAAACCCTGGGTTTCGGGCCTGCGGTATTGCCAGAGCCTTTGCAGAAATCTTATTTCGTAAGGACGGCTGTACATGCCCAGCCTGTAGCGTGCACCCGAAAGCAGCCGTATGAGTTTACGTCTCGTATTGCTCAGTCTAATATCCGTTACGGTTGGGTAGTAACCGTTGAGCACCGTTTCAAAATCCCTGATCCTGTCGACCATGGCAGGCTCAAGCCATGGTGTGAGCGGGTTTCTGCGCAGGTCGAAGTTTTCCCATTGCGGCGATATCCAGTCATCGAGCGTTTTCGGAAATGAAAAGCCATTTTCAAGCACTGCGTTGTAAAGCTCCGAGCCCTCAGTAGGCACTGGGCTATATGTATAAAGAATGATCTCTGTATGAGGATTGATCTTTTTGATCTTCTTTACAAACCCGATCTCGAAGTCGATCTGTTGCTTTACTTCTTTTGGTGTGGGTGCCGGTGTTCCCAGCACGAACGAATATTCAGGAACGATGTCGAATTTTTTCATGCGGGCGGCAAAAGCCTCGATCTGCTCCCCAGTCTGGGTTCCTCCTTTGTCCATTTTTTTCAGAATGTCTGTGCTCCCGCTTTCTGCGCCAAAAAAAATGATCCTGCAACCGGCTTCACGCATCAGGGCCAGAGTTGAGTCTTTGAATTTAGACATGGTATCGATCCTTGCCATCCCCCACCAATTCATGCTTTCCGGCCGGATTAGCCCGGCGAACTCCGTTGTGCGTTTTTCTGAAACGAAAAAATTATTGTCATGGAACTCGATCGAATCGGCACCCCATCTGTCCTTCAGGTACTTGACATCACGATAAATAAGATCGGCCGAACGGGCTTTCCACCTTGCTTCATAAATTGGCACCACCCCGCAAAACGAACAGGTGAATGGGCAGCCTATGCTGGAATGATAAGCCGCCGTTCTTTTTCCCAGGTAGGTACGGCCCAGGTAAAAGCGATCAACGGGGTAGATTTCGTTAAGCTTATCGTATGGCAAGGATGGAAGACTATCCTGGTCGAGCAATTCCTCTTTAGGCGTTTTTATGAATTGGCCGCCCGATGGATAAATCAGGTTTTTAATGAGCTCATGTGGTCTATTGTGCTCAAGCGCATCAATGAGCTTTGGAAAGGCATTGTCGCCGGGGCCATTGACGACAAAATCCACATAGCCAGAGGACAGCACCACTTTGTAATGGTTGGCGGGAAAGTAGCCGCCCCAGATCATGATGGTGCCGGGAAAGTCTTGCCGTATCTGCCGGGCAAAAGGAATGGCTTGCCTTAGCTGGGGGCCGGGCATAACCGTAAAGCCAACGTACCTGTAATGACCCGTGCCGAGATGGGCAGCCAGTCTGGCATAGGGATCCGCTTCACAGTTGCCGTCCACGATGGTCCATTCGTACTTTCCATCGATACTGGCGGCTATGCTCAATATGGAGTTAGGGATGCGATGCTTTCCAACAGCGCTCCTCGGGTTGAACAACAGGATCTTATTCATGAAATCAGGCCTTGATGATAGATACGCGCCCAAAAGGACCGCGGTTGCCAGGCTAAGATAAAATAAGAGCGGGAACCAACTCTAAGGCAAATTCTTACGTATTTGCATTTTTGAGAAAACACAGGCCGACCCGCATGCACCTGTTCCCTAAATTTGATTATGGCCATGCTACAAGAGCTGAAGAGATATTTTTCCAGAACGAAAGCGCCCGAACAAAAGGACGCACCCGATGCCTATAATATTTGGGCGCCCGAATATGACCAGCAGCCCGATAATCTCATGCTTTACCTCGACGAGAAAGTATTTGGCAGCCTCCTGGCCCCGATCGCGCTGACCGGCAAAACAGTGATCGATATTGGTTGCGGCACAGGACGGCACTGGAAAATGCTGCTGCAGCAACAGCCGGCAGCGCTCATAGGATATGATGTGTCTGATGGCATGCTTTCGGAGCTCCGGAAAAAATTCCCCGGTGCAGCGGTTCAGCTTGCGACCGATAACAGGCTTTCCGGTGTCAGTGATCAAAGCGCCGATGTTATCTTGTCAACGCTTACGGTGGCGCATATCGAAAATTTCCGTGAAGCGCTGACCGCCTGGGTAAGGGTGTTGAAAAAGAGCGGCGATATGATCATTACCGATTTTCATCCCGATATACTGGACAGGGGCGGCAAAAGAGATTTCAAGGCCAGGGGGCAGCAGATCATCATCCGAAATCATGTACACCCATTGCCACTGTTGCAAACCATATCTTCGCAACTGGGCATGCGTACCATGAAGCTGGTCGAAATGCCCATCGACGAAACGGTAAGGCATTTCTACGAAAAACAGGGAGCCTTGGCGGTTTACGAAAAATATAAAGGCATGCCGGTCATCTACGGACTTCACCTAAAAAAACCATGACCTTAAGGAACCTGCTCACCCTTGATGACAAAAGGATCGACCTCTCGCTTGAGCCCCTATTGCCACGCAGCGGCAAGAAAGACCTGGTCCTGGAAGAGGCGCTCATATTTCCCGGGCTGATCAACTCACATGATCACCTCGATTTTAATCTCTTCCCCATGCTCGGATCGAAAAAATATGCGAGTTACACTGAATGGGGACCTTCTATTCATGCGCTTTACAAACACGAGATCAGGGAAGTACTGGCCATTCCCCAGGTGCTGAGAACCCAGTGGGGACTTTACAAAAACCTGCTTTGTGGTGTTACGACCGTTATTAACCATGGCCCCAGGCTGCCTATACCTGATCCCTTCATCCGCGTATGCCAGGACCTGCTCAACATTCATTCGGTGGCTTTCGAAAAACACTGGCGGCGCAGGCTGATGAATCCTTTCAACCGCCGTCCTTGTGTGATTCATACCGGTGAAGGAACCGATACAGCAGCCCATGCGGAAATAAACAGCCTGATACGTTGGAATCTTTTACAAAAAAAGCTAATCGGCATCCATGGTGTTGCCATGAGCCCGGAACAATCGGCAAAATTTGCTGCCCTTGTCTGGTGCCCGCTGTCAAATTTTTTTCTTCTCGGCACGACCGCTTCGATAAAGCATATGAATACCACTATTTTGCTAGGCAGCGATTCTGTGCTTACTGGCAGCTGGAATTTTTGGGACCATCTTCGTTTTGCCAGAGAAACAGGTTTGGCTGATCAAAAGGAGATCATTGATATGGTAACCAGCAGGGCCGCAGCAGCTTGGCGAGTACCCGGCTATAACCAGGAACTTCCTCCTGATCTAGTGATTGCCCGGACGGGAACAGGCAAAGCGATTGACCAATTTTTCAAAATCAATCCTGCAGATATTCTTTTGGTGATCCAGTCAGGCGCCATCAGGCTGATGGACGAAAGCCTGTATGATCAGCTCAGGCCCCATGGACTGCCTGCCCAGTCCCTCAGTAAGGTAATGATTGACGGAAGGCTGAAATATGTGCCTGGTAACCTTCCTTCGCTGATCCAGGAAATAAGGCAGTACCACCAGGGCGCTTTGTTCCCGGTTCAGATTCCCGAGGCTTAATAAGGTTCCCGTTGCGCTTCGGCAGAAGAACATTTTTAATAAAGCTTTCTCGTGATCCCGATGTGAATGCCCGTACTGGTAAGCTTCAGGTTCCTTGAACCTACACCTGCAACCGGAAGCTTGAGGTAAGGCTCAACACGGAGACTGCCCAATTGGCCAAGCTTATAGCTGAATCCTCCGGAAAGATGAACAATTGCGAAGAGGTCTCTTACCTTGTTATCATAAGAGCTCTTGTAAAGGTATTGAGAGCCCGAAGCCGGATAGTAATAGAGATAACCGTAATTTTCCTTTGTCATGAAATATGAGGACATGCCTCCCGTTGAAAACCAGGACAGGCGGCCGGTACGTGACAAATTGTATTTTACTGTCAATGGCACTTCGATCATCCTGCACTCGCCCGTGACCTCAGATATCTTGGAACCTGGAGGCATATAAAGCGAACCGGGACGGAAATGTTTGCCTGCGGTATAATACGCCTTGCGGTCCACGAATGCGCCCGTCTCAATTGCCCACCTGTTGTTGAGCTGGTAACCTATAAGAAGTCCAATATCGGTACCCAGCCCTTCGACCTTTTGAAAGCGGATGGTGGTTGCGTCTATGCCCGCCATCAGCCCCGCGTAAAAACCTTTTTCCCTTAAAACCGGTTGCGGCAACTTGGAAGCCGGGGAAACTATATTGCGTGTGCGCGCCCGCGGAGGTATAAACGAAAGGGTTTGGTAAACAGGCGAGGGTAATAATGCGTATTTGTGCAAAGCAGACGGTCCTGCCTGGGTATGGCCGCCTTCATCCAATGCAGCAACTACCTTTGAACCTTTTATGTCGCCAGGCACATCCGCGGTTGACTGCCGGGTATCAGGCATAAAGCCAGGAGCCGCCAGAAACTGGCCTGTACCCGGCCTTGCGTTTTTTTTGCGGAAGGAAGAGGCGACGCCCGGGTTGACCTTTGCCGCATCCGGGCTGGCAGATGACTGATACGGGTGCCGTTCAAAAGAGGCCTTCCCTGTATTTTCTAAGAACTGTGTTTCAATACCGGCCGCAGGCTGTTTTGACCCTTTGTCCTGCGTCTTACCCGAAGACAGGGTGTCCGACTTCAGCCGATGGTCGCGAACCGAAGGATTGCAGATAAGGACAAAAGGTGCCAGCAGCATCAGCCAGAGCAATTTCTTCTTATCGTTTTGCGGCCTGGCTGTTTTCCCTTCTGTGTGCTGCATGGCATCGTGCACCTTATTCCAATCGCTTCCCGAAGTATCCAGCGGATAATCTTCGGCCGCACGCCGGAACAGCTCATCCATATCGTCGGTTACATACTGCATACACCTACTTGCTCATCGTTTTTTTTAATGATCTTCTGCAAAAGCACTCTCGCTTTTGAAAGGTTCGATTTAGAAGTTCCTACAGATATTCCCAGTTGGCTGGCGATCTCCTGGTGAGTGAATCCATCGATCACGTACATATTGAAGACGGCACGGTAGGATGGAGGAAGCTTTTTGATCTCCTTCACCAGCTCTTTGTACATCAGCGCCCGGTCGGAACCCTGGCTCTTGTCCTCCTGTATCCAGGTGGTTTCGGAGAGGTCGCCGATCTCCGGCAGGAAATTGTTTTTTCTCAGCTGGTCGATGGCTGTATTGATCATGATCATGCGCATCCAGCCCATCAGGACCATCTCAAGGTTCTCGGCATCACGCTGCTCGAACCGCTCAAAATTTCGGAAGATCTTCACAAAGCCGTCATTGACCACATCAACCGCCTTGTCGTACCGGTAAATGTAGCGGAACACTGTTTTAAGGCAATAGCCATAGTAGCGCTCGTAAAGCCAGCGCTGGTCCCGCTGGTTGTTTTGAACGCAGCCGGCTATGATATTTTGCAGTAGTTCCAATCCGGAAGATTGTGGGTAAATACGCTTTTTTTCGAAAAGGGTTGCCCCCCATACCGGGTAAATTTAAGACTTAGCCCCCGATCTGCTATGCTATACGGCCATCAGGCTGCAGCCGCGCATGTCGGCCCCATCCATGCGGCCAAGCACTTCAAAAGATCCATTCTCGTACAGCCTGCCGATATCTTCTGTTGCAATAAAGCTGCAGGAGTAAAGATTGGCAAGATCGGTTACGTTGATGGCGCCGGTGGCAGGTTTCCGGCCAGGACGCACGTGGCCGAAGGGATCCGTTTCGTCTCGCAGCTGAATACGCATCCAGGGAGGGCACTGGTAGCGGCCATTGATGGCATAGGCCTGGGAAAGCAATTCCGTCATTCCATACTCAGAATGAACTTCCTTCAAAGCAAAGGCCTCGCCCATGGTATGATATAGCTCCTCCCTGGTTATCTCCTTCCGGCGGCCTTTCATGCCTCCTGTTTCCATGAGTATAGTATGCCTGAGGGGTTGCGGATAAGCCGCCGCAAAATCGAGCAGGGCATAGGTTACGCCTATCAGCAGGGTTGGCTGCCGCCGTGCTTCGAGGCGCTCAAGGGTATGATGAAGCCTGTCCAGGTCATCGAGATAGAAGCCGCTGTCGGGATGCCTGCCAGCCTGTATAAGCCTGTCGACCATAAAAACCAGCGAAGACTGTCCCCTTTGCAGGTAAGACGGCATAAGACCCAGGATGCAAAACCGCGCAGGATCGCCGTAAAACAGGCGAAAAGCGGTATTGAAGCTTTTTTCGTAGAGCGCCGTTTTCTTTACATCGTGCGTGCTCGTGCTGGTGCCGCCGGTACCGCTGCTTTTAAATACCAGTTCAGGTTCGAAAGAGGTGGTCCTTATCCTGTGCGATTTGAAAAAAGAGATCGGTAAAAAAGGTATATCCCCGAACCGTTTAATGTTGCCGGGCGTCCTGGAAAGCGCCTGGCAATAGTCTCGGTAAAGCGGATTGTTATGAAATTGAAAATGGTACACTTCCAGGGCAATGGAAATAAAGTCCTTTTCGTTATCTATGGCAAATACCTTCTGCTCGAGTTCTGTTGCTTTAGGTATTTCCATATGCATGCCGTAAATTTGAATAGCTTTTTTTATGAAGAGAATATTAACCTTAAGCCTCCTGGCTGCTTTTTTCTTCGGATGCAGCAAAGATAAATTCGAAACTGTACCCCAGGTCGAAATTAACTCCCTGGAGCCGGGCGAGGTTCAGAATGATGGCTTTTTCAACCTCAGGGCAACCGTTCGCGATAAAGAGGGCGACCTCCAGGATACCATAATTATGGTGCGTAAGCGCTATGTGATTGGTGCCGCCAATGCGCTGACCACCGATACCCTCAAATACTCCATTGCCGATTTTGGCTTCCCCGATAGCCAGGAAATCGAGATTCAGGCCAATTTCTCCTATGCCGAAGACAGGCCGGGTTTCATTTTTATCAACCTGGAAACCATTGCGGACAGGGAGTTTGCCATAGGCCTTATTGCCAAGGATAAGGCAGGTAACCGCAGCGAGTACAGGGAATCGAACCGCATTGTACTGAAAAAGCTCTAAGCAAGGCCTTGTGTTTAAGAAGGCCTTTGATTTTTTCATTTTCAGCAGTCTTTTTATAGCGGTCTGTGCCGTATTGATGGTTTACCAGACGAGCCTGCTTTTCGGACTGTCTTTTCATTTCGGCCTGGCCGGCTTTGTCTTTTCCGGTTCTGTCTGCAGCTATAATTTTCACTGGTACCTTACTCCGCCGGCACTCAATACCCACTCGGCAAAGCTGGCCTGGAACCTTTCCAATAAAAACCTGCACCTGGCCCTATTCATCCTTGGGCTTTGTGGCGCTGCCTTCTTCAGCTATCTGCTGAAAGCAGAATGGACCTGGATGCTGCTCACAGCGCTACTCGCCTTTCTGTACTCGGCTCCCAAGATCCCCCATTTTCTTTTTGCCTGGCTTAGCAGGATCGCTATAGCCAAAACGATCTATCTCGCCTTTGCCTGGATGCACGTAACGGCCCTGCTGCCCCTCATCTTATCGAACAAGCCGCTGGAGCCTGTACACTACTGGTTTTTGCTCAACCGCTTTTTCTTTATTTATGCTATCTGCATCCTTTTTGATTACCGGGATGTTGATGAAGACCGGAAGGCCGGCATCAGGAGCCTCATCACCCTGCTCAGCGAAAAGGGGGTGCACCGACTCTTCCTGGCTTCCCTGTTCATCTTCACGGTGAGCTGCGCTGCCCTGCTGTTCTACCTTCATTGGCTGCCCGTGCTGGCACTTTTTATCCCCGGCCTCATCCTGAGCTTGCTTTACCGGCGGGCCAGGCAAAGCATTTCAGATTATTTATACTATTTCGTGCTGGATGGACTGATGATGCTGTCTGCTCCTTTGCTTCTTTTGATTAAATTTGCCCGATAATTTTCATGCATGGCAAAGGCAACCGCGAAGAAGAACAGTTACAGTCTGACAGAAGAGGCAATGGGCTTTTTCAGGAATTATATTAATACACCTTCTCCTGTTGGATTTGAATTTACAGGCCAGCGTTTGTGGCTGGATTATATCAAGCCCCATGTAGATGAGGTGTTCACCGATCCTTATGGAACCGCTGTAGGCGTGGTAAATCCCACCCATCCTTTCAAAGTTGTGATCGAAGCACATGTGGATGAGATCAGTTGGTTCGTAAACTATGTTACGGGCGAAGGCCTCATCTACCTCAAGAGGAACGGCGGTGTGGACCACCAGATCGCACCCGGCCAGCGCGTTATCATTCACGGGAAGAAAGGACCTGTGAAGGCTGTATTCGGATGGCCCGCCATTCATACGCGCATCAACAATGCCGACAAAGAACCAGTGGCCAAGGTGGAGAACCTTTTTCTCGATACGGGTGCGCGCAATAAAAAAGAGGTTGAAGACCTGGGTATTCATGTAGGCGCCGTGGTCACCTACCAGGAAGGCTTTGACGAGCTGGCCTACGACTATTATATAGGGCGTGCTTTCGACAACCGAATTGGCGGTTTTATGATAGCCGAAGTAGCCAGGCTGCTGAAGCAAAACAAGAATAAGCTGCCCTTTGGTCTCTACGTGGTAAATGCCGTACAGGAAGAGATAGGCCTCAGGGGAGCAGAGATGATCGCCCGCCGCATCAAACCCAATGTGGCCATTATTACAGATGTAACCCACGATACGTCCACACCTATGATCAATAAGGTGGTGGAGGGCGACACGAGCTGTGGCAAAGGCCCTTCACTGTCCTACGGCCCGGCTGTACACAACAAACTGCTGCAGTTCGTTCAGGACGTTGCCGAAAATAATGGTATACCCGTGCAGCTGAGAACCGTATCGCGCAGCACTGGTACTGATACTGATTCTTTTGCTTACGCCAACGATGGATGCCCTTCAGTGCTCATCTCCATCCCGCTCCGCTATATGCATACAACTGTGGAGATGCTTCACCGCAGCGATATCGAGCAAACCATCAGGCTTATGTACGAAACCCTGCTTTCGCTCACACCTCAAACAAAGCTAAGCTACTTCTGATGCAGCACCTTCTATACATAGACCCCGGAAGCGGCAGCTATCTTGTTCAGGTGATCATAGCTGCCGCGTTGGGCATTGCTTTCTTTTTCAAGAATATCGTTTTGTACATCAGGCATTTCTTTTCCCGCATTTTCCGGAAAAAATCCAAGATGCGCTGATGCAGCAAGGCTATCTTCCCCACCCTTCTTCTTACCGCGACCCCTCGGGTTTCCTGTTCTACCGCGAGGGCACACTTTACCGGCAGGTGAACAAGCCGTTTGGAAATGAATTTGAGAAGCTGATTAAGGGGGGACTTTATGATCACCTCAGCGGCAAAGGTGATCTCATAAGCCATGAGGCCATTTCTGCCAACCTTACCGGCCGGGAAGACTGGTATGCTACGCTCAAGCCAAGCCCCCTGCCCTTTATTTCCTATCCTTACGAATGGAGCTTTGGCATGCTCAGGGATGCAGCCCTACTTACCCTTTCCCTTGCCAGGCAAAGCATGGAATATGGCATGATGCTGAAAGACGCATCCGCCTACAATGTGCAGTTCCACAATGGCAGGATGGTATTCATAGACAGTCTTTCTTTCGAGACCTATAAACCGGAACAACCATGGATCGCCTACAGGCAGTTCTGTGAACATTTTTTTGCACCGCTTGCCCTGATGCATTATTTGCAGCTGCCGCTCCAGGAATTGCTGCTGGCCTGGCCCGATGGCATACCGCTCAACGTAACCGGAAAGCTCCTGCCCACACGCAGCAAATTCAACCTCAACAGCTTTCTGCACCTGCACCTGCATGGCTCGGTTGCCCGTCGTCAAAAAGACAAAGCACAGCCAAAGCAAAGTTTCTCGCCCGCAAAGCTCAAAAACCTGCTCAGGAGCCTGGAGGAAGCTATTGATGCTTTCGAGCTCAAAGCAAAGGGTGTATGGTCGGACTATTACGATGAAGCCGGGCAAAGAGCCGGTTACCTTGAAGCAAAACAGGCCATCGTTTCCCGGTGGCTGCAGCATACCGCACCGGGCTCCGTGATCGACATCGGCGCCAACGAAGGTGCATTTTCCCTGCTGGCTTCGGGGATCGGCGCCCGGGTTATCAGCACCGATATGGATCATTATTCTGTTGACCGGCTGTACAAAAAGATCAGGTCGGAAGGGCAAAAAAACATTCATCCCCTGGTAATGGACCTTGCAAAGCCTTCACCGGCCATAGGGGCCAATAACAGGGAAAGGCAGGCATTCTCAGAACGCGCAAACGCCGACATGGTACTGGCGCTGGCGCTGGTTCACCACCTGGCCGTTGGACGTAACCTTCCCTTTGCCGACATTGCCCGCTTTTGCAAAAGCCTGGGCAGGATGCTGGTCATAGAATTTATTCCAAGATCAGATGAAAAGCTTACCCTGATGCTGCAGCAAAGACAGGATGATTGTGAATGGTACAACAGGGAAAACTTTCTTGCCGGCTTTTCCGACCTGTACCGCGTGGTAGCGGAAGAAGCGGTCGGCACAACGGGCAGAATCCTGTTCTTGATGCAGCCATTTTAAGCATAATGCCCTGGAACAATACACAGTTCAACCCAATTATTTCAAAAAGCTCGAGGAAACACAGCTGCAGGCGCTGGAGCAAAACAGGTCGCACTCGTATCGCCAGTCTATGGATGCAGCATTTACAGGTGCACTGGCTACTGTGAGGAGCGAGCAGGCCAACTGAAGCGTTTAAGGTTTATCGTATGAGCAGCTAGAGGTCCTTACCCAACCCGAACAGCTTATTCATCTGCATGGTCAGGCCCAGTTGGTTGAAGGCTATGTTGCGCTGGTAATTAGATCTCGCATACAGCACCTGGAGCTTTTCAAATTTGAGCCTCAGGCCCATTGAAAATCCGTTCAGGCCATTCCCCGATGCGCCCACATTAAGCTCGGTACGCCTGAGGTGATTATAGCCGGCTGTTGCTTCCAAGTGTCTCCCCAGATAAACATGGGTAGCGATCACAAAATGATTGAACAGCTTCGGGAAGAAACCATCAGGCCTGGTAAAGCCATTTTCCTCGTCAAAGGCAGGATCGGAATAGAGTATATCGAATCTTTGCAAGGTCTGGGCTGTGAAGGAAAAGCCGAGTGGGGCGTTGGCAAGACGCTTCGATACACCCAATTGCAGATCAAAGGGCAGGTCTTCGCCGCTCCCTGCATAGGTACTGAGCTGAACGCCCATATTCTTTGCAAGCACCGAGGCTGTAAACTGCCTGCTGCTGTCAGCATAGAGCACGCCCACATCCATGGCTATCGCCGCTGACCTGTATTGTCCATAGCTAGATTGCAGAAATTTCAGCGAAGCGCCGTAGCTCCAGTTCTCCAGATATTTTTTGCCGGCCGATACCTGCACCGAAAAATCCACCGGCCTGAACTCTCCGCTCCTGTTGCCGGCCGCATCGGTCTGCGGAATGGAGCCATAATCCACAAAATAGATATGTCCGCCAAAGGTAGTTCCCGAAGCCTCATGGTGAAGCGCACCGGTAAGGCTGTAAGTTTTTATACCGGCCAGGAAACTGTTGAAGGAAAGATTCAGCTGGCTATGCAGGCCCTGATCCAGCAGTGAAGGATTATTGGCCGACAGCCCCACCTCATCAGTACGGTAAGAAACATTGACGCCTCCGGCTGCGGTAAGCAGGGGACTTGATGGAAGCTTGAGAAAATTATAGGCTGCATTACCTCCCAGCGTTTGACTGTGAGCTGCCTGCAGCCCGAATAAAAAGCATATGACCAGGATCGTGCGCATGAAGTAGCAGAGCTAAACTAAGACTAATTCACCACAATCGCATACGCTCTACTAATCCTGCAAGGCAAGCTCTATCACCTGGTTCATTGTTTTTACGTAGTGGAACCTCAGCCCCTTGATATAATCCGGATTGATATCCTGCACATCTTTTTCGTTCTGCCAGCAAAGGATAATCTCCTTAAGCCCGGCCCTTTTTGCAGCCAGCACTTTTTCCTTGATGCCGCCAACAGGGAGCACCTGTCCCCGCAGGGTTATCTCGCCCGTCATGCCGAAATAAGGCCGGATCTTTCTACCCGTAAAGGCGGAGGCAAGCGCCGTAAGCATCGTAACACCCGCGCTGGGCCCATCCTTTGGCACCGCTCCTTCGGGAACGTGGATATGGATGGTCTTTCTTTCAAGATCGGCCGGGTCGACGCCATAACGTCTTGCATTGGCACTCAGGTAAGACAGCGCCGTGGATGCGCTCTCCTTCATTACATTGCCAAGATTGCCCGTCAGTCGCAGCTCAGGCTTGCCATCGCTCAGCGAGGCCTCTATGAAAAGGATATCGCCACCCACATAGGTATAGGCAAGTCCTACCGCTACACCGGGAATGGTTGCCGATTTATAGATCTCGTTATTGTACCTAGAGCGGCCCAGTATCTTTTCTATATCGTCGTTTGTAAGGCTCGACTTAAGCTTTCCCTTCATGGCCAGCTGTTTGGCCATGTAACGCATGATGGCGGCCAGGTGGCGGTCGAGCTCCCTTACGCCGCTCTCCCTTGTATATTCCTGGATCACCCGCTCCAGCACTTTATCGCTGATCTTAAAACGCGATGATTTGAGGCCATGCGCTTCTTTCTGCTTTGGTATGAGGTGGCGCTTGGCGATCTCAATTTTCTCTTCTACCGCATAACCGCTAAGCTCTATGATCTCGAGGCGGTCGCGAAGCGCAGGCTGAATGGTCTGAAGGTTATTGGCTGTCGCAATAAAGAGCACCTTGCTCAGGTCATATTCCAGCTCGAGGTAATTATCATAAAATGAATGGTTCTGCTCCGGGTCCAGTACTTCGAGCAGGGCGCTGCTGGGATCGCCGCGAAGATCGCTTCCGACCTTGTCGATCTCATCGAGAATCATGACCGGGTTGGATGATTTTATTTTCCGGATGCTTTGCACAATGCGGCCGGGCATGGCGCCGATATAGGTTTTCCGGTGTCCCCTGATCTCGCTCTCATCGTGTATGCCGCCGAGGCTCAGGCGTACGTATTTACGGCCAATGGCATTGGCGATGCTTCTTCCCAGCGAGGTTTTCCCTATGCCCGGCGGACCGTAAAAGCAAAGGATGGGACTTTTCATATCACCCTTCAGCTTCAGTACGGCAAGGTATTCGAGTATTCTTTCTTTGATCTTCTGCATGCCGTAATGGTCTGCATCGAGAATCTCCTTTGCTTTTTCAAGGTCGTATACATCTTCGGTGTAATCTTCCCAGGGAAGATCCAGCATGAGATCGAGGTGGTTATACACTACTGAATAGTCGGGCGTGCTCGGATGCATACGCTCCAGCTTTTCGATCCCTTTCTTAAAGCTTTCCTTAGCAGCTTCGGGCCATTTCCTTGACTCCGCCTTTTTCTGAAGCTCTTTGATCTCCCGCTCGTTCGGGTCGCCACCCAGTTCTTCCTTGATGCTCTTGAGCTGTTGCTGCAAAAAATACTCGCGCTGTTGCTTGTCTATCTCTGCCCGGGTTTTGTTGGTAACCTTGTTCTTGAGTTCTGCAAACTGCAGTTCCTTTTGCAGGAATTGCATAAGCAGGTCGGCCCGCTCGCGTATGTTATCCATTTCAAGCAGGCGTTGCTTGTCGCGTATGTCAATGGTCAGATTGCTCGACACGAAATGAATGAGGAAAGATGGGCTTTCAATATTGCGCAGGATCACCGATGCCTCCGTGGGCATATTAGGGGAAAGCTGGATGATCTCGGTTGCCAGGTCCTTGATATTGGAAACATAGGCCGCAAAATCAGGATCGCCGGGGGCATCCTCCTCTTCTATTACCTGGATGTGTGCTTTGAAATAAGGCTCCTCCGAACTTACCGATTCTATGGAAAAACGGCTCTTTCCCTGTATGATGATGGTGGTTCCTCCATCAGGCATTTTGATCTGCTTTACGATCTTGGCTACCGTGCCGACCTTCTCGAGATCCTTGGAACCCGGGTCTTCGACGGTGCTGTCTTTCTGGGCCACCACCCCGATGAGCTTATTGCTCTTGTAAGCATCGTTGACAGCCTTTATGCTTTTATCCCGGCCAACAGTAATAGGCAATACCACCCCAGGAAAAAGCACCGTGTTGCGCAAGGGCAAGAGGGCGATTTCAGAAGGTATATCGATCTTTTCATTCGACTCAGCCTCGGTTTCATTTAAAGGGATAATGGGAATGAAATCCATCTCCTCTTCGGGCTTCGTATTAAAGTTCACTCGCAACAATTTAAAATAAGACAATATGGCTTTCAGGCAGCTTTGCAAATGTAAGCCAGGATTTTCCAGCAGGGTCAATATTGATGCCATTGCGGGTTCCGGTGCCTAACTGGCAGCAAAGATGGGCAGCGGAGACCGGAAAGACAAGAAGATAAAAAACATCCCCGCTTGCCAGCAACAAAAAATCCCTCTCCGGAAAAGAGAGGGATAAATCATTTATACAGCAGGATCAGAGGGCAAACCCAACTGAAAGCTGGAACCCCTGGTTCTTCCATTTGTTCTGGTCGCTGATATCGCTCACATTCGAAAGGCCGGCAAAATATCGGCCGGTGAGCCTAAGCTTGCTTATTGTAATCACAGCACCGCCGGCGAGGGAAAAGTCGCCGTTTTTGAACGCTTCTTCCCCATTCTCCAACAGGTTCTTGCTTTGATCGATGAGTATGCCAAACTGTGGACCTGCCTGCAGGGTAAGCAGGCTGCCTACTTTATAGTTAAGCATAAGCGGAATAGAGAGATAGTTCAACTTTACATCGCGGTAATTGGAAAAATTCACGGCATTTTCATATACATTCCTGAAGCTTGTGTCGGCAGTGGTTTGAAACTGATTGAACAGTACCTCCGGCTGGATGCTCAGTCTTCCGCCAAGGCCAATCTCGGCAAAGCCACCCAAATGATAGCCATACTTGAATTCTTCCCGGAAAGCCTTGCCTTCGATCTTGGTAATGTTGGCTCCACCTTTTATGCCTAAGCGAAATTGAGCCATGGCTGCCTGTGCGAAGAGCACAGAGATCAAGAGTACTGATAATCTCATTTTCATAAACATGAAGTTTGTTTAGCAGTATCAAGATTAATGCCACCGGAAACAGGCAGTTGTTAAACAAAAAACAAACAACGAAATTATAACGGTCTTTATGCCCCTCGCCAGCATGATGATCTTCTTATCCTTTTCGGGGAATGGAAATGTCAACAAATTAAATGGCCCGGTAAAATCAAGCCTGATCCCACTCGAAGCAGTTCGCCTATGCCTTTGGGTTATACCAATGAAGAAGCATCAAGCTTTTCAGATCGGCGTAAGCATGAAGCCTCCAGCATCATCCAAATATTTCTGCACTTATGATCGGTTGCCTGCAATATGGCAAGCCATCGCACGCTCGCTTGGGAACAATCCATCAGGCCAGCTCGATGAGCGTGATCTCCGGCAGTATGCCTACCCGGCCAGGATAACCGATAAAGCCGAAACCCCGGTTCACATAAAGCTTCTGGCTACCCTGCTGGTAAAGTCCGGCCCACTGCCGGTAAACATATTGCACCGGGCTCCATTTGAGCCAGGGTAATTCTACGCCAAACTGCATGCCATGGGTATGGCCGGACAGCATGAGGTCGATATCATTGTATTCTGTCCTCACCTGGGCATCCCAATGCGAGGGATCATGGCTCATCAATATTTTAAAAGGCAGTGCTTCTGTACCGGCGTGGGCGCGGGCGAGGTCGCCATATTTCGGGAACCGGGCCTTGGCGCTCCAGTTCTCTATACCCAGCAGGGCTATGCGCTGACCTTCCCTTTCAAATACCACATGCTCGTTCATCAGCAGCCTCCATCCCATACTGGCATGCACCTGCTTGAGTTGCTCCAGGTTACGGCGTTTTTCCTCCGCGCTTCCCCATTCCACATAATCGCCATAATCATGATTTCCCAAAACAGAATAAACACCCATGCCGGCTCGCAGCCTGCCGAAAACATCCATATAGGGAGTCATTTCCCTGGCCTCATTGTTCACCAGGTCGCCGGTGAAAAGAATAAGGTCGGGCTGGAGATCGAGGATCTTTTGTATGCCCCGGTCCACCGCTTCCTTGTCGGTAAAGCTGCCGCTGTGGACATCGGAGATCTGAACGATCTTTAATCCCTTGAAAGCCTCCGGCAGGTTATTGAAACGCAGGCTGAGCTTTTTGACCCGGTAGTCATATTTGTTCGAGAAGCCATAGAGCAGGGAACCGAAAAGCGTGGTTCCGGCGGCCAGGCCCAACCAGCTGAGAAAGGCCGACCGGCCTATCTTTTCTTCACCCTGGATCTGTTCACCTTCAGTATTGCGGAAAAATGTTTTGCCGGCCAGCCATTGAATGCCCCTTCGAAGGTCGTCGATAAGGAAAAAAACCGCGGCAAAAAGCTTGGCCAGGAATAAGCCTATGATGATCGCAAAAATGGTGCTGCGCACGCTGCGGGAACTTTCCAGGTTCAGGTAAGGCAGAACGAAAAGCACGATGAGAGCCAGGACCGATACCGTCCAGTAGCCAATGTAGAGAATAGACCTTGTTCTGGCCCCTGTGGACTGGCTGAGGGTCCTGATGATCTGGAACACATAGAAGTCCAGCAGCAGCATCAGCACTGCCAGGATGAGCCAGGTGGGAGAGTTTCGCATGTAAGGCTTTTGAGGCTGCAAATAAATAAACTTATGCCAATAGGATAGATTATCTTTCCACACACCCTTTTTTGCCGCCCGAACCCGTATTTTTGCGGACACCGCGCCCAGGGGTTGCTCTTATGCCATGAGGCTCAGCCAGTTTGGGGTTTATCCCGGAACAGGGACCGCGGTTTTGAAGACCGGCTTGTTGCAACGGCCGGTTACAGTAAAATAAAGTGCTTTCACACCATTCACCGGGCAACTGGCCGGGGAATGACCAAGGAGCCGAACAAAAAACCTATTTGGGATAAATGGCCAGAATTATTGGAGTAGCCAATCAAAAAGGCGGTGTAGGAAAAACGACAACGGCAATCAACCTGGCCGCGTCCTTTGGCGTGCTGGAATACAGGACCCTGCTGGTAGACGCCGATCCCCAGGCCAACAGCACCACCGGTGTGGGCTTTGACCTTCAGAACGTTACACATAGTCTTTACGATTGCATGGTGAACAATGCGGGCGCCAGGGATGTGATCCTTAAAACCGAGATCCCCAACCTTGACCTTATCCCCTCCCACATCGATCTTGTTGGCGCTGAGATCGAAATGATCAACTATCCCAACCGCGAGCTTGTGCTCAAGCAGCTGATCGAAACTGTCAGAAATGAATATGATTTTATCATCATAGATTGCTCTCCTTCGCTCGGCCTGATCACGGTAAACGCGCTGACGGCATCAGATTCCGTGATCGTACCCGTACAGTGCGAGTTCTTTGCCCTTGAAGGCCTGGGCAAGCTTCTTAATACCATCAAGATCGTTCAAAGCCGCCTTAATACGGCCCTGGTGATCGAGGGCATCCTGATGACCATGTATGATGGCCGCCTTCGCCTTTGCAACCAGGTGGTGGCCGAGGTGAGACGCCATTTTGAAGAGCTTGTCTTCAGTACCATCATCCACCGCAATGCCAGGCTAAGCGAAGCGCCCAGCGTGGGCAAACCCGTCATCCTGTACGATGCCCAAAGCAAGGGTTCTATGAATTACCTCAACCTGGCCAAAGAGATTCTTCAAAAGAACAACCTGACCAAGATACCGCAGGAAGAGCGGACCCTGGAGCTCTGAGCCTCCCTGCTTTGACCCCTTCCCGGCAAACTGCCAAGGCGTCGCCTGCAAAGGCTTTTTGAATTGATTAACAAACCCGGTAAATATCTTTGACCCGGAAGTTTCTGAACTTTGGCCTCGAATGTTTACCTTGAATTGAAGAAATGACAAACCCAAAACAAAATAAGGACGCTCTGGGCAAAGGCATCCGCTCACTGCTGCAAAGTATCGATTCGGACCTCAAGAATACCGCGGGCCAACTCAAGCCCCAGGCAGTGGAAGCCGCCACGGGTGTTATTAGGCTGCCCCTCGAGAACATCGAGACCAATCCAAAGCAGCCGCGTCGCGATTTCGACGAACAGGCCTTGCAGGAATTAAGCCAGTCCATCCGGCTGCACGATATCATCCAACCCGTTACCGTCTCCAAGCTGCATGGCAACAAATACCGCCTTATTTCCGGCGAACGGAGGCTGAGGGCCGCCAAGCTTGCCGGCCTTAAAGATATCCCTGCCTATGTGCGGCAGGCCAACGACCAGGAGCTCCTTGAGCTCGCGCTGCTCGAGAACCTCCAGCGCGAAGACCTCAATGCCATGGAAGTTGCGCTGAGCTATAAGCGCATGATGGAGGAACTGGACCATACACAGGAACAGGTGGCCGAACGTATGGGTAAGGACCGAAGTACGGTAACGAATTATATCCGTCTGCTTAAGCTTCCACCCGATATCCAAATAGCCGTCAGAAGCGGCGAGATCAGCATGGGGCATGCCAGGGCCCTGATTAATGTTGACAAGATCGATCAGCAGCTTTTCATTTTTGATGAAATAAAATCGAAAGGCCTCTCAGTACGGCAAACCGAAACCCTCGTTCGCAACCTTTACAAGGAAAAAGAAGGCAAGAAAGCAACGGCTGCCTCGCTGCCCGAAGTTTACCAGAAGGTGGAAGACAAGCTGTCGTCTCATTTCAGTACCCGCGTAAAAATGAAGCATAGCCGGAACGGAAGCGGCCAGATCACTTTTGATTACTATTCGCTGGAGGAGCTGAACAAATTGCTCGACCAAATGAATGTGAACATTGAGTAAGGTCCGCAGATACCGCAGCCGCTCTCTCCTGCTTTTTTGCTGCCTGGCTGCGGTGAAGCTTTCGTTTGCTCAGGATGATTCCACAGGCAGAAAAGTACCGGTAGACTCCCTTCCCGCCGTGGCCACGCCTGTCGCCAATCCGGGCAAGATCGATTCGGTGCTTAAGAACCATTCGCCAAGGAAAGCTGCGATCAGGTCGGCTATTCTTCCCGGCCTCGGACAGATCTACAACAAAAAATACTGGAAGCTGCCAATCGTTTATGGAGCCCTTGCCATATCGGGCAGCGTGTTTATCTATAACCTCAGGAACTACCGCGATCTGCGCTTTGCTTATCGCGCCCGTATACAGGCCGAGCCGCCGCCCGTTGGTACCGGCGACTCCTCAGGACTGCCCAATATCGACCCTTTGCTCAGGAATCTTGATATCAATGCTATCAGGTCTTACCGCGACGAGTTCAGGCGGAATATCGATTACTCCGCGCTTGTTTTCCTGCTTCTCTGGGGGTTGAATGTGGTCGACGCCACCGTGGATGCCCACCTGAAATCCTTTGACGTAAGCCCGGACCTTAGCTTCAAGATCAAACTTGGTCCCAGCCAGATGGCCGGAACCAACGGTGTCAGCCTTGTAATGGCATTTAAATAATCATATATGAAAATCGCACTGATCGGTTATGGCAAGATGGGCCATATGATAGAAGAGATCGCGCTGGAGCGCGGACACGAGATCATTCTTCGTATCAGCATCGACAATACAGGAGATTTCAACAAGACCAGCATGACCGGTACAGACGTTGCCATCGAGTTCACAGGTCCCGACAGTGCCTACGACAATGTGATCAAATGCCTGGATCTCGATGTGCCCGTAGTTAGCGGCTCGACCGGGTGGAACGACAGGCTCCAGGATGCAAAAGAATATTGCTGGGAAAAAAAAGGAAGCTTCCTGCATGCCAGCAATTTCAGCATAGGGGTAAATATCTTTTTCGAGGTCAACAAGCTGCTTGCGCGGCTGATGGCCGGCCAGCCCTCCTATCAGGTAAGCATCAACGAAATTCATCATACACAAAAAAAAGACGCACCCAGTGGCACGGCGGTTACCCTTGCTGAACAGGTGATCGGGCTTCTCCCTGGCAAACAATCCTGGGTGAACAGCAAAGATGCAGGTGCCTCCGAGATAGCCATCACCAGCCAGCGTATCGACCCTGCTCCGGGCACGCACGAGGTTAGCTATACTTCAGAAATAGACGATATACAGATCATCCACACTGCACATAACCGAAAAGGCTTCGCCCTTGGCGCCGTGCTGGCCGCAGAATTCATTGCTTCAAGAAAAGGTGTTTTCAGCATGCAGGATGTGCTGGACCTCTAGTTCGAAAACAAGCCTATCGATGCGCAAGCCCTTGTCGTTCATACCTTGCCCTCAATTGACGGGAACAGGGCTTATATTCATTTCAACTCTTTCGGCAACAGCGTGACAGCTTATTTCATCAGCGGCCTTGGTGCCGACAGCACTATCTTCAGGAACCTGCGGCTTCCCGAAGAGGTGAGCGTAAAACATATACGTTGGATAGAGCCCGGTCAGGATGAGGCTTTCAAAGCCTATTGCCGGAGACTGGCGGCACAGGTAAACAAAGAAGAGGAGATCGTATTGATCGGTCTTTCCTTTGGCGGTCTTGCAGCGGTTGAACTGGGCCGCATATTGAACCCGAAGATGATCATACTGATATCAACGATCGGCACAAGAAAGGAAATGCCCCTGCGACTGCGGTTCCTTTCCTGGTGCAGGCTTCACCGGCTGCTTCCTGCAGCGCTTCTCAAATGGCCCAACAGGCTGCTTTACTGGTTCTTCGGGGCTGACGCTGCCGAAGAGCGGGCCCTTATTCGCTTCTATACGGAAAACAGCTCGGCCAACTACCTCAGATGGGCCATCGATGCTGTCGTTCGCTGGCAGAACAGCGAGCGGCCCCTCAATACATTCCACATTCACGGCACTAAAGACAGGATATTCCCGGCCAGTCTTACAAAAGCAGAGCACCTGGTGAAAGACGGAGGGCACCTGATCGTTTACAACAAGGCTGCTGAGGTCAGCGATGTCTTAGGCAAAAAGTTAAAAGCGCTTCAATAGGAACCGTTTGCAAAGCATTATTGTAGATTTATCGGATGAAACCATTTCGACTGCTTTTGCTCCTGCTATGTGCCGGTTGTTTTGCCAATGCCCAGTTCAGTCATTCTGATTTTGCCAGGCTCAAAAACCTAACTGGCCGTTGGGAAATGCAAACTGCAAAAGGCAAGCTGGTAGAAGAATGGTCGAAACTGAACGACTCTCTTTTTCAAAGCACCAGCTACCGTGTACAGAAAGGCGATACTACGCTCGAAGAAAAAGCAGAGCTCAGGTTTTCTGGTGGCCGCATTAGCTTTGTTGCCACCGTAGCTAATCAGAACGATGAGCAGCCTGTTGTATTTGCATTAAAAAAGATCGAGGGCAACCAGTTTGTTTTTGAGAACGCGGCCCACGATTTCCCCAAAAAGATCATTTATCATCCGGGCGATAGAACACTCGATGTAACCATCAGTGGCCAAACTGCTGCAGGCTTCAGGGAGGTGCCTTTTCATTTCCAGCGAAAATAGTATTCTGTCTTCCTACCCTGAGCCTGCTTTCTCCCGGCCATCGTTCATCAGTGCTCCTGCCTCTTCCAGTGCCGGTGTATCCGACCTGCGGAGTGGGATCTCGGGAAGAAAAGAAACGATCACCAGGGCAAGCACCATCAGCAGGGCTGCAACAAAAAATACGCTGCCCACCGATTGGCTGAACGAGACCTTTGCCGAGGAGAGAAACGCCTGGAAATGCTGTAAGCCTGCCTGCCTTTCTGCCGCCGGCATTTGCTCGAAGCCCTGCCTGATATGCTGCTGGTTCTCCGGGTTGAGCACTGCCTGTATTAGCGAGCCATCGGAATATGCGCCGCTTTGAAAGCGCTCCAGCCGGGCCACGTACGGATCGTTGCGCATTTTTTGCATTTCGGCTGCAAGCCGGCTGTTCATGATACCACCGAGAATGGCTGTGCCCACCGTACCGCCAACACTCCGGAACAGTTGCGTACCAGCAGTAACTTCTCCCAGCCTTGCTTTGCCAAAAGCACTTTGAACCGCCAGCGTGTAGATGGGCATGGTTGAGCCCAAGCCCACGCCCAACAGTATCATCCTCGCAACCAACGAGGACCTCGAAGTTTGCTCAGATATCGTGGAGAAGTAAAAAAGCGCCAGCACGATGATGGCCGTACCACCTACAGCCAATGCCTTATACCTGCCGGTTCTGGATATGATCTGGCCGCTGATGCTTGATACCGCTACAAGCGAAAGCATCATGGGCGTGAGGATAAGCCCTGCCTCTGTTGCTGAGCCGCCTATAATACCCTGCGAATAAACCGGTATGTAAAGGATGGCGCCAAACATGCCAATGGCCGTCAGGAACAAAGCACATACCGATACTACAAACACACGGTTGGAAAAAAGGTCCATGGAAAGTATGGGATTGACTGCTCTCCTTTCCGTACGCACAAAAAGAAAAAATGATAAGAAAGCAAAGGCCAGCGAACCGGTAATAGGCCAGGAAACCCAGGAGTACACACTGCCACCCCACACCAGGGACAAAAGCAGCGGCACAAGGGTCAACACAATAAAGAAGGCCCCGGTCCAGTCGATGGCCGGGTTGTCGGGTCTTCGCTTGATCCTGGGCAAAGCTGCGGACAGTACCAGTATGGCTATGATGCCCAAGGGAATGTTCACATAAAAGACCCATCGCCAGGACGTATGATCCGTGATCCATCCTCCAAGCAAGGGACCGGCAATGCTGCTCAGGCCAAATACGCCCCCGATAAATCCCTGGTAGCGGCCTCTTTCAGCAGGCGGAAATACATCACCGATAATGGCAAAAGAATTTACCATCATCGCCCCTCCGCCGATTCCCTGCAAAGCCCTGAAAAGGATGAGCTGGGTCATGTTTTGTGAGAGCCCGCAGAGCACCGAGCCTGCAAGAAAAATAATGATGCCCAGTATGTAGAGGTTTCTCCTCCCGAACAGGTCGGATAATTTTCCATAGATGGGTACGGTAACTGTGGAACCGAGCATGTAGGATGTGAACACCCAGCTGATATGCTGAAGATCGTGAAGCTCCTGCACTATCGTCGGCATGGCCGTTGAAACAATGGTTTGATCAAGCGAGGACAGGAGGATTGCCAGGATTACGCCGGTAAGGATGGCCCATTTGTTACGCTGGTTCATCCATCAGAGCAAGCAAAAATCGGGACATACGGGAACTGGTCTTGCATAGCCCGCTCTTGCTATATCTATCGGGTAGGGATACGCCTTCGGCCGACGCAGGCAATCTCAAGGGCCTAGCCTTCCTTCAGGTTTTGCAGCATATCGGCCGTCATTCTTTCAAGATCATATTCGTGCTTCCATCCCCACTCGCTTCTGGCAACGGAGTCATCAATGCTTTGTGGCCAGCTGTCGGCAATGGACTGCCTGTAATCGGGTGCATAGCTGATC
>DASTPZ010000176.1:0-2955 GCA_035761965.1 Flavisolibacter sp.
TGGTTGTTTTAAACCTACTTGTCCGAAAATTGGGAAGTTGCAATTGGCAGGCTTTAGAATTGTCGCTGGTTAAATGGAGCTGGATTAAGGTAGTAAGTGAATAGAGAGGTACACCATTTTCGATCATTCTTGGTTAAGATATTGACCCTGCCTTGGTGTACAACCCGACTAAACAGGTAGTATCGAGGCTGTGGGCGGAAGAAAGCGAACGGAAATTCCGTACGATGGCAGAGCGCACTATGGTACTGATTGCGGTTGGCGCCAAACAGGGAACGTTACTTGTTTCCATAAAGCCTGGATGGCACCTACCAGACGCCTCATGCAAGCATCTTCGCTCATCTCAGGGATTGCATTCAGCAAAGATTGAAAATGAAGATATGCATTGTGCAAGCTCTACGATAAGCATTACTAAAACCTTACAGTTGACCTACCGACCTCGCTGCTTCGGGCTTTCGACCCCATTGCCTTAACTGCTGAATTACATGGATGTTTCGCGGTGGCTGGGACATCAGCCCTGCCTGCTGATGCAGCAAAGCGCCGCCGGACCAGGATAAGCAGCATTCATTTCAAGAATCCTTCAGAATGGATTGTTGTTAATTCATCGGGATAAGACTATAACTGTCCAATTAGAGAGTAAATTCATGTTCAACGCTAAAAAGACAACTTTCCTTGGCTCGAATAAGATAAATTGGCAGAGCTGCGAAAACAGGTGTTCCTTGGAGCATGATTATTTTTTCGTAGGCTACTCTACTCCAGTTCGAGACTCAAAATTGTTTAAATCCCGACGCTGGTTTACTATTTTCTTCCTCGCCTTACCAGGAATAATGCTCCACCTGCCAATAGCAGCGCGGGAAAGACACCCAAAAATGCAACCCGCAACGGAAAGATCTCTCGCTTTTTTAAAGTCAGGGTATTATCCTTAGAAGGAATGCGTTGAACCGTTACCGGAAATTCACCCCCAGTGAACCATCGAAAGAGGCTGATAAGCAGCGGGAAGTTTTCGTCTCCATTTGTTTTCAGCACGGCATTGCTCATAAAATCCGCATCGCCTGCCACAATGATACGCTGGTCCTTACCACCTTGCTTTCTTTGTAATGCCGCCATCACAGGGATACTGCCTTCCCGATCGCCCGCCATCGGGTCAAAAGAAACATTTACGGCAGAGGGGTCAAAGCGCTCGTTCTTGCTCCATGAACCTTTGGGACTAATTAAAAGTGGCGTAACTGTATAGCCAGAGGGCTGCACTTGCAGGCCCGTCACACCAGGCATAATAACCTTATTATCCTCCATTCGCGAAAAAAGAGTAGAGTCCAGCAGCCGGGCCTCTGGTGTCAGTTCGCCGACAATCCAATCAGGAGATGTTTCGGTGGTGGCTCGCACAATCACTCCACTGTTTAACTGCACACCTATCATCGACAGCAACGGATTGATAATCTCTGTCCTTCCCGGCTCACCGGCAATCAGCAGATTACCCCCTCTTTCCTTGTAGGACCTCAGCTTTTGCAACGCCACCGAATCCAGAGGCGTAAGCGGATCGGCCACAACTACAACAGAGGCTGACGCAGGAATAGAATCCAATCGAGGGTTTACATTCACAATATCAAAACCCTGATTGATAAGCGCATTTCGAAAACTTCGATCCTCTGACAGGATCAGGTATGTTCTGTCACCTTTTAACGTCGTGCTTCTTTCACCATTACCCGTAAGGAAGACTGCCAGTGGTGGGGGTTCGATTAACCTTCTTATGGCAGCTACGATTTCCTCTTCCCCAGGATATTTGTTCATACCAGTATAAAACCTCAAGTAGGTCTTACGGCCATTGTAAGCGATCTCTCGTACAATTCGGTTATTCTCTGGCACCAAGTTCACAAGCTTTTTGATGTCTGATGGCTTTAGAAAATCCTTGATATCTAAATCCATATTATCTGCCACTTTCACAGCTGCCGCATCTACATCGATTATTTTGCCGGGCTGTTTATATACCGGAGCATTTACCTGCGCAACGCCATCCAACGGCACGCTTGAAGAAGATATGGTCTGCTTTTTCTTTTCCTCCGTTGCCCGGGCTACAATGGAACGGGCTATGGCATCGGCCGAAGTCGTGTCGTAGAAGTAGATGTATTTGATAGTAAGGTCCGGGATAAAGCGCTCAAAGGTTTGAAGCTGCTGCAAGTCGTAGTTCCGGTTAGCGGGAGAAGCAATCCAAAAATCCTGGTCAAAAAGGTTGACGTAGGTGGTGATGGTCACAGGCCCATCTAATCTTTTAAGCCATTGCAGGCTGCTCTCCGTTAAAGAGTGCCGCTTGGTGGCTGTCATATCAGCATATTGGATCAGTCGTGGGCGGGAGGTCAGGTAGCCTAAGAGCAAGGCTGCGCAAATCAGCAAAAAATAACGGCCTGCCGTGGCAAGCCGAGGCGCAGACCTGCGGTTAGCCTCCAGGCGCAGGATAGTCAGCGAAAGGAACACAGCGATGATGATGATAAAATAGGCCAAGTCTTTACTCGTGACCAGGCCAGCAATGAATTTATTAGCACGCCCTGATAAGGACAGGAAATACGTAATGTCTCTTACCAGGTCCAGGTCTTGTCCCACACTACCGATAAACTGCAGGGCTGCAAATACGGCGATTGTACTAATGGCGGCAATGATTTGGTAAGACGTAAGGCTTGACATAAAAAGGCCGATGGCAGAATAGGTACAAATAAGTATAAAGACACCAATCAAGCCCGACAGGATGAGTCCATAGTCGGCCTGAGGTATATAGGCCACGGCGATCGCAGCATACATTACCAGTACCATAATGAACAGCAGGCCGTAATAGACCATTGCCAGGTACTTTCCCAAAATAATTTCCTTGATAGTAACCGGTGATGACAGCAACAGCTTGATAGAGCCGCTGCTGGTCTCGCGGCTCATAAGTCCCATTGTCAGCAGGGGCAGGTAGAGATACAGGTT
>DASTPZ010000177.1:0-17037 GCA_035761965.1 Flavisolibacter sp.
GATTGTGCTCTATAATGCCATGCAGGTTCCGGTAGTAGCTGCCATATTTCTCATCAATAAAAGTCTCATAAAGCTTTTCTTCCGGCAACTGCTCCACCAGGGCAGCAAAGATTTCGGCATCTGACCAGAGCTTGGCTAATAGTCCTTCCCAGTCTTCCTGCGATTGTATTGGCGGATGCTCGAAGCTGTATGCATCCTTGGCATTAAGAGGCTGTCCTTGCAAAACCCTGGTCACTGCAGCTATGTAATAGTTGATATGGAATACCAGGGTGGCGATCGTGTTGAAAGAATAGACCTTTGCCGTTGCCTGCTGCCAGCTGACACTGTTCAAATGACTTCGGAGGCCGGAGGCAGTCCAGTTTCCGCCAGAGTAGACATCCCTGAAATGTTTGGCGATCTGCTGTGACAAGTTCATTTGATTGATTGTCTTTTTCGTATCATGAAAAATACGCAAACAAGCTTAAAAATGAGCCTTTGGTTTGCACTTCCGCCAATTTTACGGAGATCGTCGCAATAGGAATAACAAAGCCGTCTCTCCCCACCTGATTATCACATATCTAACGGCTATGCATATACTATCTATTTGGCTCATACTGCAGAAGTACGATGCCACATTCGAATGGTATGGATCTTACAAGCTTCAGGTTCTGCCTGCCGCCCACTTCCTTAAAAATAGCCAATCCCTGGCCTATGGCCGCCGGATTAATGAAGAGATGATATTCATCGATCAGACCCTCCCTGATCAGTGAGGACACGAAGCCCGCGCCGCCATATGCGATCATGTCTTTTCCTTCTCCCTTTTTAAGCGCATTGATCTGCGATGCAAGCGTGCCCTTGGCCAGCACGGCGTTGCTCCATTCGGACCTCTCGAGCGTCCTGGTGAAAACGACCTTTGGCGTATCGGTAAATTTTTTGCCGGATGCAAAATCCGGATCCTCGGGATTGGCAGCTACCGAAGCCCAATAAGGAATAAATCCTTCGGCAAGCTTTCTGCCTAGCAGGATCGTATCGATGGATGCAGTAAGTTCATTTACATAATTGTTAATATCATCTGTCCAGGGCATAGTAACCCAGTCCATTTCGCCATTCGGCCCTGCAATGTATCCGTCGGCAGTCATCTGTACCTGAAGTTTAAGCTTTCGCATGGTTTCTAATTTTTGTCAAAGCTAAATCACTATCTACTCATTGACAGGCTGTTTATGCGTCTTTGAAGGGGCTGATTGCGACTGGTCTGCCCTTGTACCGCACATTCTGCATATGATCATTTTCGGACCTTCTATTTTTTTAATATGAATCGCAACTATTATAGCTTATCTTTTGTTATCGACCAGGAGCACGGTCTTTCAGAACCACACGGAACAGGCAGGCTCTTTCGTTATACCGCAGGAAAGAGATGGGAGTTGCCACGTTTTGACCGATGGAACTTGAAAAATATCGTCTTACTGCAATAACCCAGACCCAAACTACTGATCTATGCGTTTGCGACTTCTTTTTTCTCTTCTATTCTCCGTTCTTTTGCTCCGGTCGTTGGCCCAAATAATAAGGCCGGGATTTGACAAAACCGAGTATGCTAACCTTATGAAGGTATCCGCCCAATTCGGCGATTCAGCTTACGCCGCAAAATTGCCGCCACTGCCAGGCTATCGCTTCCTTTACCGTTCCCCGGTAACGGGACTTGACAATTGCTGGGAGCTTTGGCAAACGGATGCAGGTCATGGAATCATCAGCATCAGGGGCACAACGTCGAAGGAGATCAGCTGGGTAGATAATTTCTATGCGGCCATGGTGCCAGCCAAAGGCACGCTGCAGCTGTCAAAAACAGACCGTTTCGACTATAACCTGTCCGACCATCCAAGGGCGGCCGTCCATGTGGGCTGGTTAGTAGCCACGGGCTTCCTGTCAAAGAGCATCCTTTTCAGAATCGATTCTCTTTATACCCGGGGTGTAAAAGACATTTATATCATAGGGCATAGCCAGGGAGGGGCGATTGCGTTTTTACTTACAGCTTATCTTTATCAATTGCAAAAAAAAGGCAGTTTGCCTGCGGACATCCGTTTCAAGACCTATTGCAGTGCAGGTCCCAAGCCTGGCAACTTATACTTCGCCTATGATTATGAAGCGGCCACACAAGGCGGCTGGGCCTTCAATGTTGTAAACGCAGCGGATTGGGTACCGCAGTCGCCCTTCTCCCTGCAAACAGTCGGCGATTTTCACCAGATCAGCCCGTTTACAAACGCAAGATCGGCCATCAAAAAACAGGGTTGGCCAAAGCGGTGGATACTGAATACCGCTTATGCACGCCTGGCGCGCCCGAGCAATAAGGCCCTCAGGCGTTATAAAAAATACCTGGGCAGTTTCGTTGCCAAAGCAGTTAAAAAACACCTCGATGGTTTTGAGGAGCCGCGCTATTACAACAGCAACGACTATGCGCGTACAGGCCAGACGATAACTCTGGTTCCCGGCGACGATTATTACCGTGAGTATCCACAAGATGGAAAGAATATATTCATCAACCATTTCCATGGTCCCTATCTCTACCTGCTGCAGCGGCTGGACCTCAATAAGCTGCCGTCGGCAAGGCAGTGATACACTCATTCGGAAACGAAATATTGATCAACTATTAACCCACCACAATGAAAAAGACATTCTTTGCATTCCTGTGTTGTATTGCGGTAGCAGGCGCTTTTGGCCAATCCAAAAAGCTGGTAACGCATTCTCTGCTGGGACTCAGCTTTCCGGATAACAAGAACCTCGATAAGGAGCTTAAACAGGGTGGAAGGCTGGAGACAGCCTCGGCGTATTTCTCAAGAGGAGCAGGCTTTTACGTCATCTTTCCTAAGGTGCGCCTTGCCACGATGAACTATTTTAACACGTACAGCGGCACAAGAGAGAGTGGCGACCGGTCTTCGGCCGTGAGGGGCACGCAGGTTGGGAGCTCGATCGGTATTCTGCTCAGGCGTGACGCGGCATTCCAGGTTATCCCTTATGCGGGCCTGGCCTATACTTTCTTTGGCGTTCGGGCGGCAGGCAGCTCTCCTGCAGACGGAAGCTCTTTTACCAGCTATGCTTCCGGCACTCCCAACCAGATCCATCTTTCATCCAATCAATGGATGGGGAACGCGGGCTTTCAGTTCGCAAAGGAGGGATTGGGTAAAAGCGGGCTCACGAAAAACATCGTGATCGGATTGCGTGCAGGGTATTTTCTGCCATTAGGTCAATCGAAATGGAAAACAAATGATACCAACCTGTCCGGCGGGCCCGATGTAAACACAGGAGGTTTCTACACAAGCCTTCTTCTTGGCCTCATTCAATAAATCAACAACCTCAAACCTATCAACATGAAAAGAACGATTATCCTTTTAATGGCCTTCGCACTCCTCACCATGCGAGCAGAGGCGCAGTTACCCAAGGTTTCCAAAGAAGCAAAATCAGCAGCCAATCCAGGTAAACTGCTATCCCAACTGGCAAATGCCATTCAACCTTCTTCTTTTACCGGTGCATGGAGCGGCAGTAAGGGCGGATGGTTGAGCAAAGCCCAGAAAGTATCCGACGCCTTGAGCATGGCCAATACCATCTCTTCGCTAGCGGGCTTTATCAAGCCTGGACTTTTTAAGGAAGGCAGCAGTGCCCAAAACATTATTCAAACCGCAAAGACGGTAAAGACCTATGCCGACGCGGCGGGTCTGCTTCGCAGCTTTGAAGGCGGATTGAAACCGGAAGCTTTCCTGAAAAACTGGTCGGGACAGCGCAGCGGGTGGCTTAATGCACTTAATCTTCTTAAGTAAAAAAACGATTATGAAACTGCTTAAGGACTTCAGGGAGTTCACCCTCAGGGGAAACGTGCTTGACCTGGCGGTAGGTATTGTAATCGGCGCCGCTTTTGGAAGCATAGTTACCGCCGTTGTAGACAATATACTGATGCCAATAATCGGCATCCTCACAGGCGGGGTAGATTTCAAATCGCTGGCTGTAAAAGTGGGCAATGCAGAATTGAAGTATGGCCTTTTCATCCAGGCAACCGTTACCTTTCTCATCATTGCTTTCTTTCTTTTCCTTGTGGTAAAAGCAGCCAATGCAGTAAGGCTGAAAACACCGGTAGCGCCACCGAATTCTACCGATCAGCTGTTGATGAAGATCAGTGGTCAGCTGGACAGTTTTCACAAAGAGATCAGCCGCAAGCGTCCGCCCGGGCAGGAAGACAAGAAGGATCAGCTGATGCTGGAACAATAGCAATTACCGGGCTTGAAATCACTTGCCACAATTCTTCGAATTCGATAGCCTGCACTAAAAGCGGGCTATCGTTCATTTGGCAGTATGGACTGAGAGATCGAAAGGCAAACAAGTTGACTGCTGGCTAAAATCTCCATCAATGGCTATTAAAACCTGAATCCCGCAGCAATGCCTGCAAAGGGAAAGGCCCGGTACTTATTGATGATGCCACTGAAACTGAAGCGCCACATTACTTTTTCATTTATAATATGCTGCCGGAAGCCTATGCTCGGGACAAAGCTGAAAATATACTCTCCTGCGCCACTGCCCGTACGGAGCTCCTGCTCGTAGGTTTTCAGTCCGGAAGCATTTGACCAGGTAATACCCGCGCCGGCATCGATAAAGTACCGGCCACGGCCGCGGGGAAAGAGGTAGTTGATACCGGCAGGAACAGATACCCTGAATTTTTGACCGTCATCTGCAAAATAGCCAAGACCCAGCCTAAAGCCAAGGCCTGGCAATCCCTGCGGCTGGTGTTCATAATTTACCGACATGATGCCGATACCATTACCGAAGGCCTCTGCATAGACCGTATTCCTGCGGGAAAGGTTTTGCCCGGATGCAGCCATGCTTCCAAGCAGGAGTAAAAACAGAAGGTATTTTCTCATAAGCAGGTTATTCGACTAAGATAAATAACGAGGGAGCAAACGGTTTTATTATAAAAAAAGGCAGCTTGTGTGCTGCCTCCTTTTACAAATGCTTTGAAAAGAACCGGGTCATAGTGAGAACAGATTCGTTCACTTGCTTTGGCTGATCGTAAAAATCGAATTGACTGCCCTCCGTCCAGCTAAGCTCTTTGCCAGGGTTGGGAAGATCACGGTAAAATCTTCTGACGTAATCGGCCAATACCGCGCCATCGGAATGGATCATTAGAACGGGCTGATTTATTTTTGCTGCGGCTGTCATAGGTTCAAACGTAAGCCAGTCTTCCCAGCTCATTACAGCAAATTGCCTTCCCCATTGCGGTACCGCTCCCCTGCTGCTGTTGAGATAATAGTCAAAATCACCGAACATGGCTGCCGTAGAGTCGGTTTTTGAAATGCTGGGGATATAGGCAATGATTCCATTGTTCGCGAAATCAGCCTTTGCCTTCCTTGCTGCCTCTATTTTGTCCAGCACAGCTTCACTTCCGCCGTAGATCATCTTAACGGCCTCGGCGTCGTGGAGCCAGGCGGCTATTGTGGACAGCGCCTTTATCCTGCTGTCTTCGGCAGCTACTCTTGCCAGGTAGCCAGAGCTGGCACATACAGCAACCGCGCCAATCCTCTCCTTGTCGACCTCAGGACGCGATACCAGATAGGTGATCGCATTCCTATAATCCTGGATTTTCATCTCTGGGCTTTCGTAAAACCTCGGCGCCCCTTCGCTCTCCCCAAAATTCCGGGGATCAAAAGCCAGTGTTATATAACCCTGTGCTGCGAGCTTTTCTGCATAGAGACCGGACATCTGTTCCTTCACCGTCGTCCACGATCCGCCCACTATCAGTGCCGGATATTGCTTACCAGGCGTATAGCCCGCAGGAAGATAAAGATGACCGGCCAGGTTCAGTCCTTCACTGACAAAGCTTACCTTTTCCATCCTTGGCTTAGCAGTTTCCACATTGAAATTGTCCTGCAGCTTTATACCAAAAGCCCGTGCTAGTATAAATGGATCGAAGTATTCAGTGAAGCGATCAATCCTGCCATTCTTTATTTCAAAAATGCCTACATAGTTGTTATCGTAGCGACCACCGGCTTTCAAGGGAATCGATCCCGCATACTGAACAATAAGCTTGTCGGGGCTTTCCGTGGCGAATACTTTGCGAGGGAAGCTCATAGACAGGAAATTCTGGGGCAGACCCTTATATTGGTTATATACAGCTTCTTTACCATCCAGCTCTTTTGGGAAGCCTTCAGGGGAAAGAGGCATGAGCTGTTTTCCATCCTCATTCCAAACATGTAAAAAGGACGGGATATCGAGTTTCTCAAGCGAGGAGAAAAAGTTTTCTACTGCCTGAAGAGAAGCCATGGATGCTTTTGCCATTGTAAAGCGCTTGCCTGCGGCAGCATTTTCCTTTGCCAGCGCAGGAAGCTGCAGGTTGCCCTGCTGCTTTTGCAGGTTAAACTTCATGGCATTTACTTTCCACTCACCCGCTCTTTTCTCAAGCCTGCAATCATAGGTGCCTACGGCCGTCCATGTATCGCCGCCTTTTGCCCCAGGCAGGTAATGCAGGGCAAGCCCGCTGAAATTAACGGCTGCCGTATTACCATCCACCGATACCTGGAAACCGCCAACCTGGTGGTGAGTACTCTGGAAACCGGGCAATAGTGCTTTCCAGGCAGTAGTGATCTGCGCGGGAGATAACCTGACCGCGTCGCCGCCGGTCATGGAGCTATAGTCCAGCAGCACCTCCGGGGCAAAAGCTTTTTCTACTTTACTCCATTCCCGGACGTCCGAAGCCGAAAAGATTGTGCTGACTGTTTCAATGATGCTATTCTGTTCCATGGCTAATTTTTTTTGAAGTTTGGTTGTTTGAGCATTGATGGTCATTGTCGATACCAATATTGGGGTAATCCATATTTTTTTCATGACTAATTGTTTTGCTGATACAAAGCTATTTTGAAAGGCAGGGGTAGATCTAACGGAAATCAAAGGCAAAATGATAAAAATCAAATGCTCAGGCTGAATAATGTGCATTGCCTCCAGCAGCCACGTCGAGCACCAGTCCGGAAACATATCGGGCACCCTCCGAAGCCAGGTAAGCGATGGCAGCTGCTATGTCTTCAGGTTCTACTGCAGGCACGCCTAGGGCGTGATAGCCAAGCATAGCTTTGTCCTGATCGGAAGCAGAGGACATGCCCGTCGACCTTACCTGTCCCTCGCTGCGGTACATAGGCGTATTGACCGCGGTTGGCGCTACCGCATTTACCGTGATACCATATTTACCCAGCTCGAGGGCCAGTGATTTGGTAAGTCCAATTACAGCCCATTTGGTTGTGGAATAAGCACCATTGCCTACTACACCCATGCGGCCACCGATCGATGAAAGCGTGATGATGCGGCCGGCCTTGCTCTTCTTTAGTTCACCGATCGTTGCCCAGACGGTATTGACCACCCCATTGATATTTACATCGATCACATCTTTCCATTGCTTTTCGCCGGATCCTTCGATGGTGGACCAGGCTACAATGCCTGCATTTGCAACCACAATGTCGATGCCGCCAAGTTCCAACGCTGCCTGCCTGGCGCCAACCTTCATCGCGCTCAGGTCCCGCACATCTGCCCTGATGGCCATAGCTTTTACACCAAGCGCTTGTACCTGCCTTAAGGCGGCATCAAGGTCCTCCTGGCCGGACAGCCTGTAGCCGTCTATTGCCATCCCGGCTCCTGACCTATCTGCGATATCTACCAGGGCGATGTTTGCACCAAGGCGCGCCAGTTCGAGTGCGGTGGCCAATCCTATTCCCCTGGCTGCACCGGTTATAAAGGCTGTCTTTCCTTTGAATGATGCGTCTTTATAAAAGGTCCCTGCTGATTGAACAATAGATGCTGCACCTGGCATTAAGGCCCCTGTCGCCAATGTGGCACCCATCGAAAGAAATTGTTTTCTGTTCATGACTGCTTCGTTTTATAAGAACAAAGCTATTGCTGTCCAAAAGCGGCTGGATTATTGAAAGCAAAGCATCAATGACAAAAAACAAAGCAGGGCTCAGGCTTCTTTAAGGCTTGCCCGGTACTGCCCCGGGGTTAGCTGCGTCAACTTTTTAAAGAGAGCGTTGAAATGGGTTGGCTCTTCGAAATGCAAACGGTAGGAAATTTCTTTATTGCTGAGGGAGGAGGCCGACAGCAAGGCCTTGGCCTGGTAGATCACCTGGTCCTGTATCAATGCTTTTAAAGTCTTACCAATCGTTCTTTTTACTACAGCGTTGAGGTAATTGGGGTGTACATGCAAGGCCTCTGCATATAGCGTAGCTGCATGGGGATGGAAGGGCGGATCATCAGCCGTTAGTGAGGATTCGATCAGCACCTTCAACCGCGAAACCAGCAGCACATCGGCATTGCGGTTCTTTTCAGTCAGGCCTTCGGCACCTGCTGCATATTTTTCGAAACACCTGCGGGTATGCTCCAGCAAAAGCCTCGTATGAGGGGAAATAAGCCGGAAGCTGTCTTTCCGGTTGCCATAGTACTCTTCAAATATCCGGTCGAAAGCATATAGCATCGGCTCCGCCTCCTCTGCAGAAAGCTGCATGGGAACTGTTTGATCGATGCGAAAAAAAGGGTAATCGTTCAGCATGGAAAGCTGTGGCAGGTATTGCTCCATGAACTCATCGGTAACCAGGATGTAGTAACCCGTCCAGTTGGGAACAATATCCCACCAGACCTCCTGGTAGGGCGAATTGAAGAAAAGCGTATAGGCTGCTTTGTGCTCTTTTTCAAACTGCCCTGTTTTGGTATAGCCATCACCATCCACCCGCAAGGCCACTGCGTAGAACTGGTGGCGAAAAGGCTCGACCCTGGCCTTTACTGTTCTCATATTGTCTTCGAACCTGCGTATATCGTAAAGAGGAGACCGCGGACTAGGGATGTTGATATTCCTGCAGTAAGCTTCGAGCGTGGTGATGTGGTTCACGCTTACGAATATATGGCTATAAATAGAACCGGCAACTGTTCACCGGCGGGTGGCTTGTATCAACACGAGATCAGGAGAAAGTCAAATCCGGGATCATTTTACTCATCGCAGGCGATATAACCCATAAGAAGTAAATAAGCATACCTGTTGGCCCCTATCCAAAACCATTGATACTGCATTCGCCACCGTTCGGAAAATGGACTCAGTCAAACCTTCCTGTTCTACATTGATAGCATAGATTTGATACTGTTTGTTCCAAACGGGTAAGCCGTTTCAACCTGCCGCGGCCCCTATCCTTTTATCAATTTCATCATGCATGATCAGTGAAGTAAACTTTAACCGGTTAAGGAAAGAACTGGCCGTTGAAGCGAAGAACGG
Organism: Flavisolibacter sp.; assembly: GCA_035761965.1. Lineage (GTDB taxonomy): Bacteria > Bacteroidota > Bacteroidia > Chitinophagales > Chitinophagaceae > Flavisolibacter. The sequence continues at coordinate 9,257 of DASTPZ010000177.1, forward strand.
TATCGATTTCTGCCTGGCGGCAGCCGTGGTATGGGCCATTCTTTGCCTTGTCTGGATGAGTGGGCTCACACTCTTCTCAAAATGCCTGTTCAGCTTTTATATAAGCACCTTGTTGTTGCCCCTGGCCTTTTGCCTATCGAAGCTGCTGAAAACACAATGGCAGCTAAAACACAATCCACTGCAGCCACTGGGCCTATGGCTCAATTTTGCCCAGCTTTTTTATTTTCCGCTTCTCTTCTTTTCGCTTTACAAGGCCCCTGATTATTTCATCATGATCTATGCCGTGATAACAGGAGCCCACCTATTCCCTTACAGCTGGTATTACAGGAACCCATTTTACGCAGTGGCAGCCGGTGTATCGAGCCTGGGATCATTCTTTTTATCGCTCAGGCTTTCACCAGGAAAGATATTCTTCATCCCATTGTTCATGAGCTTTTGCTTTGTGGCTCTTTCTTTCTGTCTTACCGTGCATCTGAGGAAGCGTAGTCATATATGATCAGAGCCATCTCCCGAGGGCTTCCGCTGCAAAGTCGAATATTCCGGTGGTCTACTCATGGCTCTCCATCATCATCACCTGAAGGCCTGCGATTGCAATTTTGAGCAGCTGGCTTCGTGATCAGCTCAGTACTTATAAATACTCTTTATTTTTTCTAGGAAAACTTCTTTTTTCCTTCTGCTCACTTCTATTTGTGCCCCGTTGCTCATAAGCACAAAACCGCCGTCACCTTTCTGGTACTCCATTACATGAAGCAGGTTTACGAGAAAGGACTTGTGAACGCGTAAAAAGCTTGTATCCTGCAGCAGCTGATCGTAGTCCTGCAGGGGTTTGGATATAGTTGCCTTTTTACCATCCAGGAAGTGGAAGACCGTATAGCTTCTCTCCGCCTCACAATAAAGGATCTCATCCAGTTTCAATACCCTGAACCCTTTGAGGGTTGGCAGGCAAAGGCGCATTTCGGCAGGGCTGCCCGCCTTTGATAAATTGTGCAGCAGCGCATCTGCCATCTCCTTCCGCTTCGCGAGCGCCAGCCGCTTTTGTACGCGCTGAACCGCCTCGGTGAGCCTGTCCTCATCCACCGGCTTAAGCAGGTAGTCGCTGGCGCTGTATTGCAAGGCCTGCAGAAGGTATTCGTTATACGCAGTTACAAAGATCACCTCCACCTCGCCCGGCTCCAGTTCCTCCAGCAGGTCCAGACCGCTTTTTCCCGGCATGTGTATATCGAGGAAAAGCACATCGGGTTTGTGCAGGCTGATCTGGGCTGTGGCTTTGGTAGCGCTCGAACAGGTAGCCACAACTTCTATTTGCGGGCAATGCTCTCCCAGCAGGTTCTGCAGGGTCCGGATGCCATTGGGTTCATCATCGACAATAATCGCTTTCATGCTTTTTGGTATGAGGTTATACTATTCAGTTTTAGAACGGCCCTGGTGCCGGTCCTCCGGCCATCGATCTCACTCAGGTCTTGGATCTCGAGGCTGCAGCAGGCATCGTATTTTTCATTCATAATGCGGATCCTTCTTTTCAGGTTCTCCAGGCTTACAGACCGGTGCAGCGGCCTTTGAACATGGCGAAGCCTGTTGGCAGCTATGATGCCGATGCCATTGTCTTCCACTGTACAAACTACCTGGTCTCCCTGCAAGCCAAAGCTTATACTGATCTTCTTTTCCTTTTCCGAAGGCAGCAGCCCATGCCAGATGGCATTCTCCACCAGCGGCTGAAGCATCAGTGAAGGGATCAGCACTTCCATGCTATCGACATCCTCTTCTACCCTTATGGTGTAGCTGAACGATTCGTCGAACCGCAGCTGCTCCATTTCGAGGTAGGCATTCAGGTAGGAGATGTTCTTGTCGATCGTTACGAAAGTTTCTTTTGAATGTTCAAGGGTCATCCTTATCATGAGGGCAAATTTGCTGAGATAACGCGAGGCTTTTTTGTTCTCGCCTTCAAGTATCATCAGCTTGATGCTGTTGAGCGCATTAAAAACAAAATGCGGATTCATCTGCGACTGCAGCGCATTCAGCCGGGCTTCGGCCAGCTGCTCGTTGATACCGGCCAGCTCCTTCTGCTTTATTTCGAGCGATCGCTGCGACTCGATCTGCTTGAGCTTATTGCCAATGAGCATGGCAATGGTGGTCAGTATCTTGATATCCCTTTCACTGAAATAATTGGCCTTGCTGTTCTCCGAATCGATCACGCCAAGCAGCTCGTTATCGTGTATGATCGGCACACTGATCTCGCTCAACCTGATGGCATCATCTACCCTGTAGCGCGGATCCAGCCTTGTATCTGGCACAAGCTCAGGCTGCAGGGTGGCGATAACATGGCCTACAATGCCCTGGCCAGGCAATACTTCGAACCCGCTTTCGGCAATTACATCCGGTCTGCCTTTGGGACCATATGCAGCTTTCTGCACCATTCTTGTTTTGTCCTCGCTCCATCCATAGATAATGCATTCCTCGTACTTCATTCGGCCTATGAGATTGGCGGCTACATCCCATAACACCTCATCCTCAGTTTTTTTGTCGGCCAGCGAGCTGGAAAAATAATTGCTTATCTGTTCCAGCTCCATTTGACTTTTATAATCGTCTGCTTTCAGCTTTTCGATCTGCGTCTTTACCATTTCCTTGCGCCGCACGAGCGCAATTCTCCATCGCACAAAGAAATAGACGAGGGCAATGAGCATTGCACCAGCCAGCACCAGGAACCATTTCTGCTGCCACAGGGGAGGCAGGACGGCAATGGTGAAATTGCTGACCTGCGGCGGCCACCTGTTATCTGCCCGGAATACCTTTACCTGTATGATATGATTGCCAGGCTTTAGATTGGAGATGCTGAAATTAGGCTGCCTTTGCAGGTAAATCCAGGATGAATCCTGATCTTCGTTGATGATGCGATAGCAGAATTGCTGCACGCCGCCATCGCGGAAGTTGATGCTGCCGATGGTGATATTGATATCGTTACTTTTCCAGGTTGTAGTAAAAGACTGCCCTGGAAGAAAAACGGCTTCCCTGCCACTGACCGTCAGACTTTCAATAAATATCCTGGGTGGCTCTTTTTTGTGGAGGAGCAGGCGGGGATCAAAGCGGGCGAGAGACCTGGCAAATGCTATATAGATGCTTCTATCCTGCTCATCGCAGTAAAAATTGGCGCCCCTGGTGATGGGTTCATCCGGGAAACCATCTTCTTTTCCAAAGCTCAGTATGTCGAAGGTAGCGAGATCCAGGCAGGCCACTCCCGAAAAGCTGGCTATCCAAAGCCGGCTGTCTACAATTTTAAGAGAGGCGATGTTATTGTCGGGCAGGCCATCAGCATTTGTGAAGTGACGGAAGTTCTTGTTTTTTGTGTCGTAAAAAGACAACCCATTATTGGTATTGCTGAACCAGATTCGGTCCTCCTTATCGATGGCCATGGCATTTACCTGCTTATCGGGCATTTTTATGAAAGGCAGTGTATCGAGGTATAGGTCATACCGGCCTAGGCCCCTGTTGTAGCGGGCGATGCCATGCCCTGCCAGCCAAATGTTACCGCTATTGTCTTCACAGATCACATTGGGTGCATCGAGCAGCCGGTCGTAGCCGGGCAGCGTGATGTAGCTGCCGGTGACAGGATCGTATCCATATATATAAGCGCCGTTGAACCAAATGGAGCCATCGCTCGCCCGGTAAGCGTCTGCGGACCAGTGATCTTTTTTGTTCCAAAGCGGTGGATTCAGCACATGCCATGCTCCCGTTACCGGATCAAACATTTTCGGCGCGTTCAGTCCTGCGGCAAAAATCAGGGAGGGACCGGCTTTCACGACGGCCCGCAAGTCGTTTGGCCTCAGCTGATTGCCATATCGCACCTGGTCCTCGAATTCCATCGTACGCCTGTTAAAAACGTAAAGACCACCGCCCCTGCTGCCTGCCACTATCTTATCAGCAACAACAGCTATATCATCGAGCTGCAGACCGGGGACAGAAGCAGCCGTGCCGGCCGGCAAGAAAGCCAGCTTTACTGCTGCTTTTCCAGGATTTTCGTGAAATACACCTTTGTTGGTGGCTATCCACAGTTCTTTCTTCTCATCCCACAGTAGTCCCGAGCAACGGTAACCGGCAAAATAGCAATGAGAATCGAAGACTATAGACCCTGTTGATGATGAAAATCTCAGGCGGTAGAAGCCTGCATTATGCCCCGTGAGGAACCAGGTTGAATCGTTGAAAGGGAAAAGCTTACTGCGGTAGTGAACAAGGGTTGCATCAGGCTTGAAAGGCATAATGGATGTTGTGCTTGTTCCTTTTTTCACATCTATATAAACCAGGCTGTCGCTGCCGGGCCGGTAGACCAGGAATTGTCCCCGCCCTGGTTGAAAGAACCTTTTAAAAACGCCGAGGCCTATCTCACCGGCAAGTGCCGGGCAATCCTCTGGTCTCATTTTATAGAACTTCTTTGCCGGCTTCTCATAGACATAAGGCCCGCCTGCGCCAAAAACGAGTAAGCGCCTGTCGTCGAGCTCCAATAATTCCGATCCGAAAAAGAAATGGTTTACCGCGACTTCGTTACCACTATAATAATCGAAACGAAAAAGAAGCTGGTCATCAGGACCAAAATGGTAAAACCCGGACCGGGTAAGGAGATAGAGATTTTTATGTTCGTCGCCGACCGCAGCGACCGTCATATTGAACTTGAACTGGTAATACTGATTTTCATAAGGGACAAAAACATTATGAGTGCTGCCATTTTTAGTGTCTATGATATGTGTTCCGGAGGTGAGCACAGCCAGCCGCCGGTTATCGAGCCAGGTAATATCCCTGATGTCTTCCGCAGGAAGTGAGCTGCTCGAAGCGGTGCTATGAAAATTAATAAAGCGGCTGCCGTCGAAACGGTTCAATCCATTGGAAGTGGCTATCCAGATATATCCTGCCGGATCGCGCCTTATGGCTGTGGCTGTATTATGTGAAAGGCCGGAAGCCGTTGAAAAATGATCAAAGCCGCTCGGGTCCAGGTACTGGGCAGCCACAGCTCTGCTAAGAAGAGCATAGACAAAGATGAAGAAGAGTTTAGCAGTCATTCAGGTTGAACTGTAGTTTAAAGGTAAGCACCGGGCCCTGAATATTTCCGGGCAGGGAAGGCACTGAACAAGTCGTTCGCCGCTGGGAAGCAGGCAACTGCCCTTCGGCCACTGAAATGAGCTTCCGGGAAAATCTTACCCCCGAAATATTCTTTCCCGATGGCCTTATGAAATTGTGCCGGGAAATCATGACTGAACTGCTTACGAACTGTTTGCCCCGTTCTCAAAGACGTGATTTATATATAAAAAACATAAGATTTCTGCCGATGGGAAGGGAAAGACAGCCAGTAGGAAGAACGCGCTCCGGCTTAATGGCACTTGTAATGATTTTTGCCCTGCAATTGATGCGACACCTGTCTCAAGCCCCTAACCATGAAAAAAGCCCCCTGGCTCACATTGAGCAATGTGGACCGGCCATCTTCATACAGGCATAGCCCTTTCGAAAAAGACTCCTTGTCTACCTCGCAAAGCCGCAATACGGGTGTTTTCCTTTTTCCTTATTCATCATTCATTAACCATAAAACCAACTATGTATGCAAACAAAAGAAGCACAGGGAAAGTTATGGAGCACATCTCCGCAGGACTGGCTGCAGTACATCGAACCTAGTTTTATTCCAATGTATCAGAAAGCATTGGAGGAACTCAGGCTTGATGAAAGCATCAGCCACCTCGATGCAGGCTGCGGATCAGGCTTGTTCCTGAGCATGGCTGCCGCTACCGGTGCAAGCATTCACGGCATTGATGCAGCGCCCGGACTGCTGGCCATAAGCAAAAAGCGCCAGCCCGGAGCTACACTGCTGATAGAAGATCTGGAGGCACTGCCTTTTACCGACGGAGCGTTTGACGTGGTTACCGGCTTCAACTCGTTTCAATATGCCGGCAGCTTTGAAAATGCGCTGCTGGAGGCCAAAAGGGTCCTTAAGCCAAAGGGCCGCCTGGTCATGGGAATCTGGGGCCAGGAAAAAGATTGTGAGGCCGCGGCCGTATTAAAAGCTGTAGGCGGGCTACTTCCCCCGCCGCCGCCTGGAACTCCTGGCCCCTTTGCCCTGAGCGAAGAAGGCAAGATGGAAGCCGTGCTGAAAATAGCCGGGCTCAGGCTTGTCAGCAAGCACATGGTCTCCTGCCCCTGGCTCTTTATTGGAGAGGAAGCACTGCAAAAAGCCTTTCTCTGTACTGCACCCTGCGCTAAGGCCGTACAGGCAACCGACGAAAGAACGGTAAAGGAAACGGTCACTTCAGCCTCGCGTCCTTACCGGCTCGCCAATGATGTCTACTACATGCGCAATGTGTTTATTCTTTTTATCATAGAAAAGATCTGATCTCCCTGCTTATCGATACAGCCAGGTCTAACAACCACCAGGGCCGGCGCAAGCAACCAGGCCGGCCCTTTTTACACGACTAAAAACCAAAAACAATAGAACAATGAAGAAGTATCTCCTTAACAGCTATCTCCTGGCTGCCGCAACAGCCATGCTACTGCTTGCCTCCTGCAGAAAAGACGATCATCCCGATCAAAGCGAAAACCCTTCCGGCTATTCTTCAGAAGTGCTGGATAAATGGATGAGCCTGCAGCTGAGATTGATGCGCAATGCAACCGGCATACCGAACCAGGCCTTTTCGCGCCACTTTGCTTATAGCGGCGCGGCGGCGCTCGAGTCTATGGCACCTGGACTGCCCATGCACTGGAAATGGTCATCCAAATGGAATGGCCTGACCGGGCTGCCTGCAGCAGGCAATAAAAAGAACTATTACTATCCTGCCAACGTGAATGCAGCCATGGCAGCCATCAACCGCTCTTTTTTTCCAAATGCAAGTCCTGCCGACAAGGCATCCATCGACTCGCTTGAAAATGCCCTGACCCAGGAGTTTATGGCTACGCAAAGCCAGGCGAAGCTGAACCTATCTGCGCAGTTTGGCAAAGCAGTTGCTGCAGCCATCTTTGCCTGGTCAGAGACCGACGGGTATAAAAATGCCAGCAATCCATACACAGCGCCTTCAGGCCCCGGCCTTTGGAAGCCCACGCCGCCAGCCAATGCTGCACCGCTTACACCTTACTGGGGAGCCAACAGGCCAATGATTACAGGCAGCACCGACAATACCCAGCCAGCTCCGCCAACGCCTTACAGCATTCAACCGTCTTCGCCATTCTACCTTATGGTAAAGCAGGTATATGATGTGTCTGCAACGCTGACCGAGGACCAGAAGGCCATGGCTATATTCTGGCGCGATGTGCCTGGCGTAAGCTCTCCAGGGCATTGGCTGAGCATTCTGCAACAGCTCGTGCGCAAGAGCTGTGCCTCTCTCGACAAAGCTGCCCTTGCTTATGCCCTGACCGGAACGGCCCTAAATGATGCGCTGATCAGCTGCTTTAAAGCAAAATACCACTATAATCTCGTGCGCCCGGTTACCTATATACGTGAGGTAATTGGACAGGAGGGTTGGAATTCTTTCATCGGCACACCGGCACATCCGGAATATCCGTCTGCCCATTCAAGCCTTTCTGCCGCGGCAGCCGCCGTATTGGATAAACTGTTCAGCAAGGCGGGTCCTTTTACCGATCATACATACGATTACCTGGGATACCAGCCAAGGAGCTATCAATCCCTCATAGCCATCGGTAATGAAGCAGGCCAGTCGAGACTGTATGCAGGCATTCACTACCAGCCATCCATCGACGCCGGGCTTTGGCAAGGCAGGAAGGTAGCCGACAATATATTTCAAAAACAACAACACTAG
>DASTPZ010000178.1:0-9141 GCA_035761965.1 Flavisolibacter sp.
AAGAAGGGTGGCAAAAGCAAGGAGGTCACAAATGGTAAAGGATGAGGAATAAAAAAATGATATCGGCAATCAAGTAAAAAAGATAACGACAGCAAAAGGAGGAACAAAAGGAAGTTACAGTAGCTGAAAGGCCAAAACAAAGTATAACAACAGCTGAAAGCGGGAAAAGCTGATCATGGCAGCTGGGGATTGAAAAAACAGGCACAAACACGATACGCCCTCTGAAACAAAAGAGAATATGGCGATATCTATACGATCAAGCCAAGCAACCCTTAACCCAACCCCGCCAAAGCCATCCCACCATAGCCCGGCAAGCAGGCAATCAGCGGCTACAGCTCTCCATTGCCTTTTTTGGTCTTGTTCTTGTCGGATTTGTCCTGTAGCTTTTTTTCATCGCGGTTGCCCTTTTCATCGAGCAGCGGATCGCCTACCGGAGGCTTGCCCAGATAAGGATCAACGCCCCTCATATCGACAACCTCAGTAAACACTTTGTCGACATGCAGCCATTTTCCGTTCACCCATTTAAAGCCTTCATAATCACCGTCGGGCACATAGGTGTGCGCCAGCTCGGGCTCATCGGTTTCAGATACCAGGTGGTCGATAAGGATCATCTTAAGATCGGGATCGTAGTTGACCGTTGTAGAAGCTTCCTTTTTGTACTCTATGCTGAACCGGTGCTGCTCGGGCCTTTTGACCGAATCCTTTTCAAAGCTGAAATAACGGCCGCCGAAGACAGGCATATTGCGCTCATCAAAACTCAGCACCTCGATCCATTTTTTATTGCTCCGCACGCTGTTGCCGTCAAAACCAAAAAGCGTGTAGTAATCCTTGCCGTTGTGTTTTGTTTGAATGATGTTGTAATACACGGCTCCTATCCAGTTGTTCTTCGAACGAACGGAGTCCTCGGGCCTATCACTGAACTCGGAGGCATCCCAGAGCGGCACGAGGCTAAGCCTGCCATCATCCGTATTGTACTGTATAGCGCCCCGCTGCCGGCAGTAATAATCATCGTAGGATATTTGCCAGGTAATGATGCGGAAGCTGCTATCCGGGGCATAAAGCTTGCCGATGCCCTGCACGGAATCGAAGGGGAAATAAAAAGAATTCTTTACCTGCAGGCCCCTTACAAGCGTCTTTACAAATTGGCTGTCGCTGCGCATTCTACCCGCGGTAAAGCTATCGATCATCACATTCTTGACAAAGGATTTGAGGCTGTCCTCCTTTTTGCGAAGGATCCTGAGATCAGCGGCGCTGATCCTCTGGGCTTGTGCGCTCGAGGTCAGGCCCAGGGCAAACAGGAAAACAAAGAACAGAAGTGGCTTTTTCAATTTGGATAGACGGTTTGATCTATGCTAAGAACGTCAAAAAAGTTCAAAAATTATCTTAAGGTTCTATGTCCCGGGCGAAATCGGCCAAGGTAGGGTATACAAGATCGATATCCGGATGCGGGTATTCCTGCTCGGGGTTGGTGGTACGCACAAATACCGTAAACATGCCTGCGGCTCTTCCAAACCGCATATCGCTGGGCTTATTACCCACCATGATGCTTTTGGCCAGGTCAATGTCACTAAAATCCTGCCGCGCCAGCAGGGCCATGCCGGGGTTCGGTTTGCGGTAAAAGCAACGATTATCCATATCTGTGCAGTAATAGACCTTATCGATGCGGCCGCCTACGATCTCCACCTCTCTTTGCATCTCGTAATGTATGCTCTGAAGGGCAGCTTCTGTCATCAGGCCTTTGCCTACGCCCCGCTGGTTGGTTACGATAATGATGCGCCCAAAGCGGTCGCTCAGCTTTTTAAACACATCCAGCACGCCCTTGCTGAATATGAACTCGTCCCAGTGAAGTATGTATTCCCCTAGTTTTTCCTCGTTGATCACGCCGTCGCGGTCTAGGAAAAGCGTCCAGGATGCGTCTACCTTATCGAGCTGCAATGCTGGTGAGGCCAGGTCGGTATTGGCCTTGCCATAGTCCTCGGGTATGCCTATATCGATAAAATAACCCTCCTGCGGAAACCCGTAAAACCGAGCTTGCTTGAAATGGGTTTCGAGATAATCTTTCTCGAAAGAAAAGCGGTCGGCAGGGTCGCGGTCTAAAAAAGCCTTCTTATCGAGCACATATACCCCTCCATTGATCAGTCCGGCTGAATAGTGCTGTTTTTCCCTGAAGCTCGTGATCCTGCCCGCAGCATCCGTTTCCACCACGCCGTAGCGGTCGAAGTCCTGCATGGGCTTTAAAGCTAGTGTGCACTCGGCACCGGCCGCCTCGTGGGCTGCCCACAGTGCCGGCAGGCTGATCCTGAAGAGCGTATCACCATTGGCAATCAGTACCTGCCCGCCCTGGCACTGTTCAAGTGAAAGCCGTATGGCTCCTCCCGTGCCGAGGGGCTCGCTTTCGAGGGCGATGGCATATTCCATAGTAGGATAGTGCTCCTCCAGGTAAGCGGTAACCTGTTCGTGCTTATAGCCAAGGCTGAATATGAACCGGCGGATACCCTGCCTGCGCAGCTGGTCGACCACATGGGCAAGAAAAGGTCTTCCTGCCACGGGCGCCATGCATTTTGGAAGATCGGGTACGGCGGAGCGAAGCCTTGTGCCAAGTCCGCCGGCCAGGATGATGGCTTCCTGCGGAGGCGGGGAAGCAGATGGATGGTTGGTGGTATTCATATCTGCCGGTGATCAGGATTTCGTTTGAGCGAAATAGGATTCTTCCACCAGCTGGCAGATGATATGGCCGATCATGATATGGCTTTCCTGGATCCTCGGCGTATCGGTGGAAGGCACATTCACGAGGTGGTCGCTTACCGACCTCATGCTGCCGCCCGTCATCCCTGTAAAGCCTACCGTAGCAATACCCTTACCCCTTGCTGTTTCAAAGGCGCGCACGATATTGGCCGAATTGCCCGAAGTGGACAGCCCTATAAGCACATCGCCTTTTGCACCGATGCCTTCGATAAGCCGGGCGTAAACCACGTCATAGCTATAGTCATTCGCCACAGCTGTGAGGTAGGAAGTATTGCAGTGCAGCGCTTCGGCGGGAAGGGCCTTCCTGTCCTTATAGAACCGGCCGCTGAATTCCGCCGCCAGGTGCTGCGCGTCGGCAGCGCTTCCACCATTGCCACAGAAATAAATGCGCCCGCCCTTCTGCAAGGCCGATGTAGCGGCATCGGCTATGCGCGCAATGGTAGCGATCATCTCCTCGTTCCCGAGCAGCTTTGTCTTTACATCGATGGATGATTGTATAATGTCTTTGATCTTGTCCATATCTGTTTCATTAAATGGTCCAGGTCTTGAGACCATGTTCTGTAAATTGATAATTCTTTTGGTGGCCTCCAAAGCGCTCAAGGCTCTTGATGACCTTATGCTTTGTTGTGCCGGGACAGTAAAAGATCATGAATCCGCCACCGCCCGCGCCGGAGATCTTGCCTCCGGTTGCACCAGCCGATTTTGCCGTTTCATAGATCTCCTCCATCAGGGGGTTCGATATGCCTTCCGCCATTTTCCTTTTCTGCTCATAGCCATAGTCCAGTATCTCACCAAATTCGTGCAGGCGGCCTTTCAGCAAAGCTTCCTTCATCATTTGCGACTGCTGTTTGAGCTGGTGCATGGCGTCAATGGACTGCTCCTTCTTCGCCACCACGTTGCTCGATTGCTGTTCGATGATCTTTGCCGATTCGCGGCTGGTGGAAGTATAATACAGCACGAGGTTATTCTCAAGCTCAAAAAGGTATTGCTGCTTAACGCGGAGCGGGTTAACGATGACCTTGTCGCCCTCGTAGAACTCCATGAAGTTGACACCGCCGAATGTGGCTGCATACTGGTCCTGCTTGCCGCCCGCCAGCCTGAGGTAGGTTCTTTCGATCTCATAGGCATAATGGGCGATATCGTATTCTCCCAGCGGGAGACGCAGCATTTCCGCAAAGGCTCCGATGATGGCTACTACAAGCGTGGACGAGGTGCCAAGACCAGACCCGGCCGGCGCATCAACGAATGTAGACAGCCTGAAGCCGCATTTGACCGGACCATGGTCTTTTACAATTACATTGTACACGCCTTTTAAAAGATCGAGATGTCCATTGACTGGTAGCTCACCATTCAGCTCCCATTGTTCCGACTCGCCGCGGTCGTTCGCTTCGAGCAGGATGCGGTTGTCTGCGAGCGGCTCTATGCTGGCATGAGCGTAAAGAGAGATAGTTGCATTCAGGATGGCACCGCCGTAAAGGTCGCTGTACGGACTCACATCGGTTCCACCGCCGGCCAGGCCGATCCTCAAAGGTGCTTTGCTCCGGTAGATCATAGTTTATGGCCTGTAGCCGGAACCGCAGCGATGGACAACGCAAGCTTTCAAAAGAACATTTGTTCTTATTTCGCACCGGCCCTCTATCAGCCGGTGCCTGCTTACATCCCCTTGATTGCCCCTGTCAGGTTGGCCCAGGAATATTTTTGTTTTTCGGTGCGAAGATGAGGAATAAAATAATTTTCGCCTAATTGATAAAAACGCAGGATGGCTGCCGCAATGGCCTCCGGTTCAGGCTCGGCCACAAGACCCACCTTTTCGTGTGGAACAAGCGAAGGCAGGCCGCCAACATTTGTTACGACCATCGGTTTTTCGAAATGATAGGCGAGTGGCGTAACCCCGCTTTGGGTGGCGTTCTTGTAAGGCTGTACCACGCAATCGGCTGCGCATAGATAATCCCTTACCTCGCTGTCCGGTATAAAATTAGTGCGGAGGATAACCGTTTCTTTCAGGTTCAGCTGTTCGATGAGGTCGTGATAAGGCTGGGCATTCTCATAAAATTCGCCGGCAACCAGCAGCTTTATTCCTGCCTGCCTGATGCCATCTGCCGCCATGGCCTTCAGCAAAAGATCAAGCCCTTTGTATTGCCTGATAAAGCCAAAAAACAGCACAATCTTGTCATCTGCCGGCAGGCCGAGGCGCTGCCTTGCTTTTTCTTTCCCTATGGGTTCGCCGAAATTATCGTAGAGCGGATGCTGTACCAGTTTTGCCGGTTTGCTCTTTTCGAAGCTGCGCAGATCAGCCAGCACTTTTTCGCTCATGGTTACAAAAGCATCGCAGGAGCTCAGGAAGTAACGAGTGAAGGGCGTATCTCCCGGGCGCTTTTCATGAGGTATCACATTGTCGGCTATGCATACGACACGGCAGCGGCCCTTACCTCGCACCTGCCTCAGGATCGTGCCCAGGGCTGGCCCCATGAAGGGCAGCCAATAGCGAACAACAACGATATCAGGCTTCATCCGGCGCAGCTTTCTGCCCGTGGCCAGCCAGTTGAACGGGTTGACGGAATTGATCCAGGTATGAATGGTAAGCCCTTCTGGCGGCGGCTCGCTCGAGTACTGTGTAGTACCAGGAAAAAGAAAGGAAGGATACTGCAGCGAGAAAGAGACGATAGAGCAATCATCGCCCTCCGTTAAAAACTGCTCTGCCAGCCGCTGGTTGAATGTGGCCAGTCCGCCCCTTAGCGGATGGGCTGGTCCTATTATAACGATCTTCTGCATCACAAGCCAATTTTATCCTCGATAAGATAGCTGTTGCGCCCCGGCGCATTACGGGCAATGAGCTCGGAGATAAAGCCTGCGAGGAAAAGCTGCATGCCTATGATCAGGGAAGTGAGTGCAAGAAAAAAACCGGGCCTGTTGGTAAGGGCGAAATTATCGGGATCGGCGAACTTGGCAATGACCAGGTAAAGCGTTATGCCCAGTCCAACCAGGAAGAATACAGTGCCCCAAAGGCCAAAGAAATGCATGGGCCGCTTGGAGAACTTGCCCACAAAAGTGATGGACAGGATATCAAGAAAGCCATTCACAAAACGTTCCCACCCGAATTTTGAAACCCCATATTTGCGCGCCCTGTGCTCGACCACTTTTTCGCCTATGCGGCGAAAGCCGGCCCATTTGGCAAGTACGGGTATGTAACGGTGCATCTCGCCATAAACCTCTATGCTCTTGATCACTTTTCTGCGGTAGGACTTAAGCCCGCAATTAAAATCGTGAAGCTCGATGCCCGATACGCGGCGTGTAACGCTGTTAAAGAACTTGGACGGGATGTTCTTGGTGAGCTTGTTATCGTAACGCACTTTTTTCCAGCCGCTCACCAGGTCAAGGCCATCCTCCACGATCATCCGCCTGAGCTCGGGGATCTCTTCGGGACTGTCTTGCAGGTCTGCATCCATCGTGATCACCACATCGCCCTTCGCCGCCTTGAAGGCTTCGTTCAGGGCGGCAGACTTTCCATAATTGCGCTGGAAGCGGATGCCCTTGATCCGGGGGTTAGACTGGCTCAGACCTTCGATGACCTTCCAGGAATTGTCCGTGCTGCCATCATCCACCATGATGACCTCGTAAGAATAGCCATTGAGATCGCAAACCTTGCTGATCCAGGCAGCCAGCTCGGGGAGGGATTCTTCTTCGTCTTTTAAAGGAATAACTATTGTCAGATCCATCAGAGGTCAAGTTGATCAACCGGGTTCCTTGGTTGCTTTTTGGTAACGGCCGCGCCGATCAATGAGCCGATGGCGCCGAGAATAGTATAGAGCAGGGCCGTACCGCCGATCGCAAATACCCAGAAATAATCTCTCGCCCAGCCCATTGCCCTGTCGATGTCTTCCTCTTTCAGGCTTTTGTTCTTTTCCATTTCAGCCCTCGCCATTTCAAAACCCTTTTCCTTGAATTCAGGAAAGATAAGATTGAACAGTACGATGAAGCCGATCATGAGCAGGATGAAAACAGCCGTAGTCTTGAAGCCATAGGCAAAGAGGTTGCCGAACGTAACGTTGTTGTTGCGAGATTTGCCATAACGCGTGATAAAAAATATAAGGCCGCCGAAAATAACCAAGTATACCAGCCATTGGCTCGCCCGGCCGGCGCTTTCTGCATAAGAAGACAGGATTGATAATAACACAAGCACAGCCCCGATGATAAGGCCGGCGGTTACATGGGAAATAGGTTTCTGCTCCATAAATTGTTTATTGATTCAAAAATAGGTTGTCTTTATTAATTATTCCTAAAGGCTTTCCGGTTAACTCGATCCCTTCAAAAGCCGAATTGGCAGACTTGGATAGCGACCTGCCCGGCTTCCATTTATGATCCGGTAAAAAAAGACTGAGCGAAGCGGGCCTGTTGCTGTCGACCGTTGCGGCAGGCAGGTCAAAGATCATTCTCGGCGCAATGCTGAATATACGCACGAGATCCTCGGGTTTTAATTCCGGAACAGCCGTCCTTACCACAGCAAAAGCAGTTTGAAGCCCGGTCATGCCATAATGGGCATATTCGAACTCGGTGACCTTATGATCGGTATCCTGGGGCAGGTGGTGCGAGGCAATGCAATCTATGGTTCCGTCGATCAGTCCCTGCCTTAGGACCTGCCTGTCTGCAGCCGTACGCAGCGGCGGGTCGACCTTGAGGTTGGTATCGTAGCCTGCGAGGTCCTCGTCGGTGAAATAAAGATGGTAGGGGGTGACAGAACAGCTAACTGCCACACCTTCGGCCTTGGCCTTTCGTACCAGCTCAACCGAGCGGGCGGTGGAAAGACCGGTTATGTGTATACGCGATCCTGTGTATTTGGCTAACTCTATATCGCGGATGATCATCAATTCCTCGGCAATGGCCGGCTTACCCGGAAGTCCCATACGGGTTGATACGATGCCTTCGTTCACCAGGCCCGTTGCGCCGATGGATTTATCGCCCGGTACCTGTATGATCACCCGGTTGATAGCCTTAACATATTGCAGCGCCTTTACAAGCAGTCCCGAAGACTGGATCGTGCAGGTGCCATCACTAAAAGCTACTGCCCCGCTTTCGTGCATATCGTACATCTCTGCGAGCTCCTTGCCTTCGGTATTGCGGGTTACGGCGGCAATGGGATGAACGGTTACCGGCAAAGGCCTGCCGCGCTGCACAATGTATTCGATACCGGCCTTGTTGTGTACCACAGGACTGGTATTTGGCAGAACCATCACCGAGGTATAACCGCCTTCTGCAGCGGCAGCGGCGCCCGATTCAAGGGTTTCCCTGTATTCGAAGCCGGGGTCGCAAAAATGAGAGAAGATATCGGTCCATCCCGGGCTTACACAAAGCCCCGGAATATCAATCAGCTCCCCTGTGCCTTGTTCGAGCTGGCCGATGGCGGCGATCATGCCGTTCCGTATCGATATATCTGTTGTTTGCTGATGAAAAGGCGAGGAAGGATCGATGATGCGGGCTTGCCTTATGAGGATGTCCATTAAGGAGCGAAGATAATGGATAAAACGAATCAAAAAAGACCGCCGCCCACCGCGAACCGCCTGATACAGAGCCCGGTGGGCTGTCTTTTTTTTACGGCCGCCTGCGGGCAAGAACGGTTAACGCCCTGATGCCCGGCGACGGCGGCCTCTGGAACAACAATTGCAACACTGGCTTTGCATGAAGGGCAGCTGCCATTGTCGCAAGGGATCTTATCCGGCAGTGGTGTGCCCGTTATAAAACAATCTTCATGAGCAACAGTACGGTCAATAAAGAAATGAGCTTTCAGCAAAAGGTTTTTACCGCAGGTGGTATCCTTGCTTTTATAGTGGTCATGATCCTTTTGCTCAAGGCGGTTTTCAATGTACTGCTGCTTATCCTGGCCGGTTGCCTGCTGGCCGTTTACTTCCGCGGTCTCAGCGGCCTCATTCAAAAGAAAACAGGGTGGAAGGAGGGTATCTGCCTCACCGTATCCATTCTTGGAACCTTGCTGCTGCTTATCGGCCTGTTTTGGCTCATGGGCGCCAAGATCGCCGGGCAAATGGCGCAGCTCAGCGATACGCTTCCCAAGACGTTAGAGCAGGCCAAGTCTACCCTCAGCAGCCATCCCTTGGGTAAGGATGTGGTTGGCAGGCTCTCATCGCCCGAGTCGGCACAAAAGATACAATCCGTCGCCAGCAGCTTTTTCAAAAGCACGTTTGGAATACTCGGTGATATTTATGTAATACTTTTCCTTGGCATCTTCTTTACAGTCTCCCCTTCAACTTATAAAAAAGTCATCGTACAGCTGGTGCCGCCGAAGGGACAGAGAAAAGCATCCGATGTGCTCGATAAGACCGGCGAGACCCTGAAGAAATGGCTGAAGGGACAGCTATTCTCCATGCTGGTGGTTTTTATCCTTAC
>DASTPZ010000179.1:0-7505 GCA_035761965.1 Flavisolibacter sp.
CTTAGGGACTATGTTGGCT
Organism: Flavisolibacter sp.; assembly: GCA_035761965.1. Lineage (GTDB taxonomy): Bacteria > Bacteroidota > Bacteroidia > Chitinophagales > Chitinophagaceae > Flavisolibacter. The sequence continues at coordinate 20 of DASTPZ010000179.1, forward strand.
GCACGGTGGAGATATTCAACCGCTACGGTCAGCAGGTATTCTATTCGCAGGGATATAATACGCCATGGGACGGCAGGTTCAAGGGTGCCGATCTGCCCGGCGGCACATATTATTATGTGATCAGGTTGGAAAATGGATTCAAGCCTATCACAGGATCGGTTACGCTTATCAGGTAAGGCTGAGCCCGGGCCGGTTGAACAGGGCTGATGTTTAAAAAACCAAACGAATCGAATAATTTTTAAAACTAACGTGATGAAGATTGTAAGCAGTTTACTTTTATTGATGGCGCTTTCTGCAATCAATAAGATCCATGCTCAGGTGGATCCGCATTTCTCGCAGTACTATGTGTACCCCTCCTGGCTGAACCCTGCGCTTACAGGTGCTTTTGATGGCCAGTACAGGGTGTCGGGTATCTACCGCAACCAGTGGGGCAATGTAAGCTCTCCTTTTGCCACCTCGGGGCTGTCTGCCGAGTTTACAACAGAAAAGAATCTCAATGTGGGTGTAAGCCTGCTTAACCAGACAGCCGGAAACGGCGGTTATCACTATAATACCGGGTATGCCAATTTTGCTTATACCGGTGTAAAGTTTGGCAAGATGGAAACAGGACGGCTCGTATTTGCCATGCAGGTAGGTATGATCCAGCGGAGGTTTGACCGCTCCAAAATGACCTTTGGCGACCAGTGGAATCCGGTAACAGGGTATAATCCTGGCAGCACTTCTGCAGATATGCTGAGAAGGACATCTTCCTCCTCTTTCGACGCCGCTGCAGGCGTGGTTTACTTCGACGCTGCTCCCGGCAAAAAAGCCAATGTATTCGGCGGTTTTTCTGTGTCCCATATTACAAAGCCGGTCGACAGGTTCTCCGAGGGTGAGGGAGGGGTAATACCAATGCGTTATACCGTGCATGGCGGCGTAAGGATCAACCTCTCTGATGTTTTCAGCATAACACCCAACCTTCTTTACCTGAAGCAAGGCACGGCCGAGGAAAAGATGGCCGGGGCCTATGCCAGCTATAAAGCAGCCAGCGACCTCGATCTCATGATCGGCGCCAATTACCGCTTTGAAGATGCTTTTTCGCCCTTTATCGGATTTACCTATAAGAACCTCGTGCTGGGCGCAAGCTATGATGTCAATACATCGGACCTCGGAAGGATCGCAAACGGCTCGAACAGCTTCGAGATCTCGCTTTCCTTTATCGGAAGAAAGGCAGCCAAGACACCCGAAGTTGAATTTGTTTGTCCGAGACTTTGATACGCCCTGCAAAAAGGGACCTCAGGCATGATAGCATAACCATACCTCTGCTAAGCAACTAAATAAAAGAAATGAAAAGAATATTGATCACGTCGGCAGTATGTTTTTTGGGCCTTTCAATGCATGGCCAGTATGTTCAGGACTACCTGAAGGCTGCCGATAATTATTATAAAAAGGGAGATTATGCTTCGGCATCTGCCTATTATGAAAAGTACTTTTCCAAGGAAGATAAGAACAGGGCCGGATTCAATCCCTATACGCCCCAGTCGGTTTCGCAAAAAACGGCTGCTTCGGCTACACAACAGGAGCTTGCGCTTTGGAACCTGGCAGAAAGCTACCGCCAGCTGAACTATCCCGAAAAGGCCGAAACATATTACCGCAGGATCGTAGAACAATCCCGCGAAAAATTTCCGCTGGCCATCTATCATCAAAGCACGGCCCTCAGGGCGCTTGCGAAGTACAGTGAGGCAGAAGCAGGCTTCACCGCTTTTCTTCAATCTTATTCAACGCAAGATGAATATCGACGCAGTGCCGAACGGGAGATCCAGAATCTCCAGTTCATTCAAAAACAGTTGGCAAGAAAAGACCTGAAATATTATACAGTCAGCAAAGGCGGCGAAGCAGTGAACGGAACGGGTGCCAGCTACGCGCCAGTGCTGTTTGGAAATACCATCCTCTTTACTTCTACACGCCCGTTGAGCAGCGAAGCCAGGGAAAAAGTATACACCAACCGTCTTTACCAGGCACAGTACGCAGGTGGTGTTATCTCGGCCGTTAACGCAGCAGACATCGAACAGCCAAAGGCCATGGAGCAGGGTGTGGCAGCGATGGCCCCAGGCGGACAAACGCTTTTCCTTACCAGGTGGAGCCAAAACGAAAATGAACGTTCGGCAGCGATCTACACCAGCCAGAACAGGGATGGACGCTGGAGCGATCCTGTAAAGATGGATGAGAGCATCAATGTTGCCGGTGCCAGCACACAGCAGCCCTTTGTTACGGCGGACGGCAAATATCTTTTCTTTTCCAGCAACAGGCCTGGCGGTCAGGGCGGCTTCGACATCTGGTACGCCGAGCTGGGTTCCGACGGCAAGCCCGGCATGCCTGTCAATGCAGGTACGGCGATCAATACGGCAGCTGACGAAGAAGCCCCTTACTATCATGATGCTTCTGCCACCCTTGTTTTTGCATCCAATGGCAGGATAGGCATGGGTGGATTCGATCTTTTTCAAAGCAAGGGAAAGGCAGGCAGCTGGACAAGCGTCGAGAACCTCGGTTATCCCGTCAACTCCATCAAGGATGATATTTATTTCCTGAGTCTTGGCAGTGCAAAGAACATGCTTGAGGATGTTTGGCTGAGCTCCGACCGGGATGCAGCCTGCTGTCTTGAGCTGTTCAGCCTTAAGAAGATCAGGCCTCTCAGGCAGATCAGCGGTACCATCGTATCCTGCGACGGTTCAAAATTGCTGCCTGGCGCAACGGTCGTTATTACAGATCCCTCTACTGGCAGACAGGTGCACAGCGGTACTGTGGATGCAACCGGCAACTACCGTTTCACGCTCGAAGATTACCAGCCGCTAACACTCAAGGCTGAGGCCAGCGGCTTTATCGCAGGCAGCCTGCAGATCACGGTGCCTGCCGACAAAGAATCGGAAAGCATGACCGTATCCCAGCTTTGTCTTGTACCCGAGCCACCCAAGGTCAATGAAAGCTTTGTCGTGAATAACCTGTTCTACGAATATGATAAATCGCAGGTTAAACCGGAATCTTACCCGGCTCTCGATGAGATCGTAAGGATGCTGAATACTTATCCTAACCTGGCTATTGAGATCAGCGGCCATACAGATAACAAGGGCTCGGATTCATACAACCAGGCACTTTCGGAAGCAAGGGCGAAAACGGTTGTGGCTTACCTGATATCGAAGGGGATCGATCCTTCAAGGCTCAGCGCCAAAGGTTTTGGTGAAACAATGCCCATAGCGCCCAATACCAAGCCTGATGGATCGGATAATCCTGAAGGCAGGGAGCAGAACAGGAGAACCGAGTTCAAGGTTCTTAGAAACTGATGAGAAAGCCCCTTGCCTCAGGCGCCAAGCCGGTGGTAAGGGACTTCATAGATATGATGAAAGATCCAAAGTCCTTTGTCTGACTGCTTAAAAATGAAACCGTGATGAAGCGAACCCTCCTGATGCTGCTTGTTGTATTGGCGGCCAATTTTGTGAGCGCGCAGCAGAAGCCTCACTATACGCAGTACATCCTGAACCAGTACATCGTTAACCCGGCCATCACCGGGATAGAGAACTATATCGATCTGAAAGCGAGTCATCGCCATCAGTGGGTAGGCCTCCAGGATGCACCGGTAACGACCTATCTTACAGTACATGGCCCCATCGGTAAAAAAGACTACCGAACCACCGCAACCTCTTTTGAAATGGAGGGGGAGAACCCGAGGGGGCAGCGGTACTGGGAAAATTATACGGCCGCTGAGCCGCATCATGGCGTCGGCCTGCAGGTTGTTAACGATGTAACAGGGCCGCTTAGAAATTTTTCAGCTTATGCTACTTACGCTTACCATCTGGGCATCAGTCCGCGCACCAGCCTTTCAGGTGGCTTTGGCGTAGGCATGCAGCGCATGAGCCTCGATGCCTCAAAGCTCAACTTTGGCGATGTAACGGTAGACCCTGCGGTATATGGCTCGGGAGTGCTCAACAAGACTCGCCTCGATGTGATGGCCGGGCTCTATCTCTATTCAGCCGATTATTTTGTAGGTGTATCCGCACAGCAGATCGTACCGCAGCGGATCGATTTTTCTTCGGGCTATATCAGGCCTAATGAGGGGAAGTCGGTTCCCCATGTTTTTGCAACAGCCGGCTATCGCCTGCTGCTTGGCCCGGACTTCAACCTTATCCCCTCTTTGATGGTGAAGTATATCAATCCCATACCGGTGCAGATCGAAGCAAATGCCAAGCTGCAATATAGGGACCTCGCCTGGCTGGGCGCAAGCTACCGGCGCAGCGATGGTTTTGCGGCGATGCTCGGACTTAATGTTTCCAACCGCTTTAATGTGGGATATGCATATGATTACACAACTTCCAATCTCAACAATTTTACAAAGGGTACCCATGAGATCGTCGTAGGCTTGCTGTTTGGCAACAAGTACGACGATTCCTGCCCCAAAAATGTCTGGTAAGAAAAAGAGCCGGACGGTATAAGCTTCATCGGGAACATCATTTCATGTCCTTGTTCTCCAGAACGGGTCGCTTGCCTGCGTCGAGCGCTGGTCATGCTGCTCTGAAAATTTCTCTAATCAATTGGGTAAGGCCATTTTCTCATGTTTGCACCGCTTAAAGTACTAACGGTTATGGATAGCCGAAATGATTTTGGCTTTTATTTCCTGATAAACTTATGATAACATAGGAATAATAGCGCCGTAACATGGCACGAAGACCAGGAGAGCGAGTGGCATACGACCAATGCAAACCTAGAAGGATTGAAGATACTTAGGTACAGGTGATCCATCCTATGCCAGCAATGCCTGCTTCGATGCTTCTGGAAATGCGAAGAACAGTAAAGATCTGCCTGTTGAAGCCCACTGCAACCCGGACCGCTTTCTTTCTTTCTCCTCGGCGGAAAATAGTAATATTGATCTGCATGAAGATATTGAAGTCGCTCTATGTACAGGTCATTATCGGTATTCTCGCCGGTGTGCTTGTTGGTTACCTTTATCCTTCTTTTGCACCCGGTGCAAAGCTCATCAGCGATACTTTTATCAACCTGATTAAGATGGTGATCGGGCCCGTTATCTTTTTCACCATCGTGCTAGGGATAGCAGGTGCCGGTGAGCTAAAGAATGTGGGGCGGGTAGGCGGAAAAGGACTCCTGTATTTTGAGCTGGTAACAACGCTGGCCCTGGTGATCGGGCTGGTAACGGCCAATATTGTAAAGCCCGGCCAGGGGGTGGCGGTAAAGCAGCTGTCACCGCAGGAGATGGCAAAGCTTGCCGGCCAGGCAAGTGAAATGAACTGGGCTGAATTCTTTGCGCACATCGTGCCTTCCAATATCGTCAGGGCTTTTGCTGAGGGTGACATCATCCAGATCCTGTTCTTCGGCATCCTGTTCAGCAGCGGGCTGAAATACCTGGGCGAAAAAGGGCAGGGGCTTGTGAATGCCTTCGATGCCATCAACAAAGTGCTCTTCAATATACTTAGGATCGTTATGAAGGTCAGTCCACTGGGTGCATTTGGTGGTATGGCATATACTATCGGCACTTTTGGCTTCGGCAGCCTGCTGGCGCTGGGCAAGCTGATGATCTGCTTTTACCTTACCAGCCTTCTTTTCATTTTTGTGGTGCTCAACCTTATTGCCCGTTATTATGGCTTTAGCCTTTGGAAGCTGCTTGGCTATATCCGTGCGGAAATACTCATCGTGCTTGGCTCCAGCAGCAGCGAGACCGTGCTGCCCAACCTCATGCAGAAGCTGGAGGTGGCAGGTTGTCAAAAAAGCATCGTGGGACTCATTATCCCTACGGGCTACAGCTTCAACCTCGACGGCACCACGATCTACCTCAGCATGGCTACTATTTTCCTGGCACAGGTATTTGGTGTGCCGCTTTCAATTGGCCAGCAGCTCACCATCATAGGGATTTTGATCATCACCAGCAAAGGGGCCGCGGGTGTTACCGGCAGTGGCTTCCTGGTGCTCACCTCTACGCTTACTGCCATCAAGGTCATTCCGCTTGAAGGACTGGCACTGCTCGTAGGAGTGGACCGCTTTATGAGCGAGGCCCGCGCCATTACCAATATGATCGGCAATACGGTAGCCACCGTGGTCATAGCCCGGAGCGAGAATGCCGTAGATATGAAGCGATACCGCCAGGTGGTGGAGGGAAGGAGGGCCGGCCTTAAGATACCCGAAGACCCCGTTACGGAATAGGCTGAATGGCTTTGCGGCCCGCCCGCCCGCGCAGCAACTACTGGAATGCTAGCTGCTTTTTCCTGCCCATCTGATACCCATCATTCCGGGTAAACTGATACATGATTGTTTCTCTCATTATTGTAACTTCGCCCCGCATTTAAATCAAAAATCTATTCATATGAGTAATGTAAAAGTTGCCATCAATGGTTTTGGCAGGATAGGCCGCCTGGTTTTCCGCCAGATCTACAATATGGAGGGAATTGACGTAGTAGCGATCAACGACCTTACAAGCCCGGCTGTACTGGCCCATCTGCTTAAATACGATACGGCCCAGGGTCGCTTTGGCCAGGACGTAAAGGCAACTGAGAATTCGATCCTTGTGAACGGAGAAGAGATCAAGATATATGCCCAGAAGGATCCTGCCCAGATTCCCTGGGGTGATCATGGTGTAGACGTGGTGCTCGAGTGTACGGGCTTCTTTACTGATAAGGCCAAGGCTGAGGCACATCTGAAAGCCGGTGCCAAAAAAGTTGTCATCTCGGCTCCTGCCACCGGTGATCTCAAAACCATCGTTTTCAATGTGAACCATGAGATACTCGACGGGTCTGAAACCGTGATCAGCTGCGCCTCCTGCACAACAAACTGCCTGGCGCCCATGGCAAAAGTTCTCGAGGATAAGTTTGGTATTGCAGCCGGACTTATGACCACCGTGCATGCCTATACGAACGATCAGAATACCCAGGATGCCCCGCATCCGAAAGGTGATCTTCGCAGGGCAAGGGCTGCCGCACAGAACATCGTGCCCAACAGCACCGGGGCTGCCAAGGCCATAGGCCTCGTGCTCCCCAGCCTTAAAGGCAAGCTGGATGGCACTGCGCAGCGCGTGCCTACCCTCACCGGATCGCTCACCGAGCTTACCGTATTGCTGAACAAAAAGACCACGGCCGAAGAGGTGAACGCTGCCATGAAGGCTGCTGCCAACGAAAGCTTTGGATATACCGAAGACGAGATCGTGAGCAGCGATATTATCGGGATCAGCTTTGGAAGCCTCTTCGATGCCACCCAGACCAAGGTGCAAACCGTTGGTGACAGCCAGATGGTACGCACGGTAAGCTGGTACGACAATGAAATGAGTTACGTATCTCAGCTGGTTCGCACAGTGCACTACTTCGCCAAGCTCATCAAATAAAAACCTGATTGATAAAACCCCTGCAGAAGCAGGGGTTTTTTTTATGCACTGACCTGCCATTCCTTCTTCTTTGCAAGCGCTTGCTGATCTTATCCTATTTGCCTTTACCTTTAAAGCATCCAAAAACGAAAG
>DASTPZ010000180.1:0-4791 GCA_035761965.1 Flavisolibacter sp.
AATTTCTGCAAGCTCCTGGGCCGTTGGATGAAAGTTTACTGTGGTATCGGCAAGGAACAGAGGTCCTTTTTTGGTAAGCATGAGGTACATGCCGGCAATCAGTTTGGTGCCTTCTTCCATGCCAATGCAATGGATGGCAGGGCGGATCGTATCGGGATAATTCTTTGATAGCCCGGAGATCATGGCATCGGCATCGCCCGTTTCGACCATCATGGCCCCAAAATAGTTGCGGTCCTTCATGACTTTTTTAGACTCGTAGAAATTAAAGCCCTTGCGCTGTCTCTTTAGAAAGAACCGCTCCCCGTACTGGTTACGCTTATCTTCAAGGGCATCGCTTCGCGGATCGAATATGGGCAGGTCTTCCAGGTCTATGCCATTGGCCTGGGCGATGTTTCTGATTTTGGCCTCGTCTCCCAGCAGTATGGGATAACCGATGCCTTCGTCCATTACGATCTGTGCAGCCTTCAGGATCTTTACATTGTCTGCTTCCGCAAAAACGATCCTGCGCGGGTCGCGGCGGGCCTTGCTTCCAAGGATGCGCATAACCTGGTTATCGAGTCCGAGCCTCCTGTTAAGGTCATTGGAGTACGCTTCCCAGTCGGTGATGGGCTTTTGTGCCACCCCGCTTTCTATCGCGGCTTTTGCTACTGCCGGCGCAACCGTCGACAGCAGGCGGGGGTCGAGTGGTTTGGGAATGATGTAGTCAGGCCCAAAGGTGATGGTCTTGGCATTGTAGGCAAGGTTCACGATATCAGGCACCGGCGACTGGGCCAGGGCTGCAAGGGCTTTTACGGCGGCCAGCTTCATGGCTTCGTTGATCTGTGTGGCCCTCACGTCAAGGGCGCCCCTGAATATATAAGGGAAGCCGAGTACATTGTTCACCTGGTTGGGAAAATCCGTTCTGCCGGTAGCCATGATCAGGTCATTCCTGACGGCCGTGGCATCTTGCCAGGCAATCTCCGGATCGGGATTGGCCATTGCAAAAACAATAGGGTGCCTGGCCATGCTTTTGACCATATCGGGTGTTACCACATTGCCTACGCTAAGACCAACAAAAACATCCGCCCCTTTCATGGCTTTATCAAGAGAGCAGTCGGCCGGGGCATTGGCAAATTTTTTCTTGAATTCCTCCAGGTCCGTTCTTCCCCTGTGCAGGGGGCCTTTGATATCAAACACATAAAAATTCTCGGGTTTTGCGCCGAGCGAGACATAGAGCTGGATACAGGCCATAGCAGCGGCACCGGCGCCATTGATCACAAAACGTACACGGTCTATTTTTTTCTTTTGGATCTGAAGTGCATTGAGCAGGGCCGCCGCGCTAATGATGGCTGTTCCATGCTGGTCGTCGTGCATGACCGGAATTGACAGCTGTTCCCTTAGCGATTTTTCGATGATGAAGCATTCGGGTGCTTTTATGTCCTCGAGGTTGATCCCGCCGAAAGTGGGTTCGAGCGCTTTTACGATCTGTACAAATTTTTCAGGATCTTTTTCATTGATCTCTATATCAAATACATCGATGTCGGCAAATATCTTGAACAGTACACCCTTTCCCTCCATCACCGGTTTGCTGGCCTCCGGGCCAATATCGCCCAGCCCCAATACCGCGGTTCCATTGCTGATGACCGCCACCAGGTTGCCTTTGGCTGTATATTGATAAACGGTTTCCTTGTTGGCTGCAATTTCCTTGCATGGCTCGGCCACACCAGGTGAGTAGGCTAGGGACAGGTCGCGTTGGGTTTTTGCTTCTTTGGTTGGCACTACTTCGATCTTACCGGGTCGTCCTTTCGAATGATATTCCAGCGCCTGTTGTTTTCTAAGTTCTTTTTGCATAGGTTTTTGTTTCTCTGTTAAGGGAGGCAGGTTCGATGCACTGAACCGTAGGTTCCACCACGCTGCGTGCAGCGGTTAACAGCTATCCGGTTTCCCTTAGGGGCTGCAAAATACAAATTAAATACAGCTTGCCTCAGCAGGTTTGAACCCAGGTCTCGCTGCACGTCGGCAGCAAACAGGCCGGGACGCGATTAACGGCAGAAGCTGCAAAGCGGTAAATGCATGATACGCGGTGTTCGGCTGCAAGCCTGAAGCAAGGCGAGAAAAGGGAATCACGGGTAAGCAAAGGCATAATTGCCGAGAAGAGTAATCATCATATACGCGTTGCCACCTGTTGTCCATTAGCACCCATCCAGGCCATGATACCCATACCTATCTCGATAGCGCCTTCGTCGATATCGAACAACGGTGTATGCACGCCGGCCGTTATGCCTTTTGCCTTGCTGGCTGTACCCAAACGGAAGAAGCATCCGGGGATCTGCTGGGAATAATAGCCAAAGTCTTCGGCGCCCATCCTTACCTCGGTTTCTTCAACATTAGCTGCGCCCATATAAGATTCGGCCAACCCGCGTGCGAGGCTATTGAGCGCTTCATGATTGTAGACAGTCGGATAGCCAACATCGATGTGAAGGTCGATCTCAGCCCCCATTGAATGAACCAGCTCCGTGGAAAGCTTGCGGATGATCTCATGTGCCTTGACCCGCCATTCTTCGTCCATTGCCCGGAATGTACCCATGAGCTTCACCTCTGAGGGGATCACGTTGGTCGTGAAGCCACCCTGGAAAGAGGTGATGGATAAGACCGAAGGGGACAGGGGATTTCGGTTGCGGCTGATCACCTGCTGCAGGCTGACCACAAGCTGCGAGGCGATCAAAATGGTATCGGCTGTGAGGTGGGGCGCTGCGGCGTGGCCACCTTTGCTTTTGATGGTAATGTATATTTCGTCGGCGCTGGCCATGACCTTTCCGCTTCGGAAGCTTAGCCTGCCCATCTCCAGCTGGGGATTTACGTGCAGGGCAAAAATGGCCTGCGGGGCAGGATCTTTGAGCACTCCTTCTGCAATCAGCAGGCTGGCACCACCGGGGTTCTTTTCTTCCCCAGGTTGAAATATGAGCTTAACGGTTCCCTTCCATTGCTCGCGGGTTTCGGCCAGTATCCTTGCCGCTCCCAACAAACATGTGGTGTGCACATCGTGGCCGCAGGCATGCATGATGCCGGGCCTGGTTGATTTATAGGGAACATTGTTTTCCTCCTGGATGGGTAACGCGTCCATATCGGCCCTCAATGCTATTGCGCCCGAGGCCGGGTCCCGTCCTTCGATGATCCCGATTACACCGGTAGTGGCCTTTACTACGAAGGGAATGCCAAAAGAAGACAGCTTCTCCTGTACGAATTTAGAGGTTTCAAATTCCTGGTAGCTTAGCTCAGGATGAGCATGGAGGTGATGCCTGAGCTTGATGAATTCAGGGGCGTAGTGGCTGGCCAACTGCCTTATTCTTTGGTCGAGCATAGTGTGAATATGGGGCAAATCCTTGTAACAGCGAAATCCGGCAGTGCTAGAGCTCCTTCTGGTCGCCACCATCTTTTTCGGGAGTGACCTCTATAACATCGTTGATAATGAAAACTCCTTTGGGGAAAAAAGCAGCGAGACTGGCCTGGTATTGCTTGGCTTCTTCACGGGTTTTAAAATTGCCTGCCTTGAGCTTAAAATAGGGGGATTGGTATACAAGATAGGCCTTGAGCTCGGGGAAATGCGTATAAATACGGGTTTTGGCTGCAAGTGCTTCGTCGCGCTTATTGGTATTGACCACCAGCAGCCTGAAGCCTTTGGCTGTTCTGGCAGCGGCTTTTTTAATGGCTGCGTTTACATCCGCTTGTTTTTTTACGAGCACATCCACCCTAGGATCCTTATGTACGACAATAGAGGAAAGGCTGTCCTGGGCCAGCAAACCCTTGGAGCAAAAAGACAGGAGTAAGACGAACAGGTATTTCATGTGGCGGTTTCTTTGCTTTGTCAAAAATAATTCCAAGTTCGCATTCGGATTGTTAATAAGCCGGATTAAAACTTTCAATAATCCTTACCTTCTATTTCTTTTCCTCCTGTAACGATCGCCACGCTAGCGCTGCATCCCAGCCTGGTAGCACCTGCTTCGAGGAGTTGGCGGGCGAATTCATAGTCCCGGATGCCGCCGCTCGCTTTTACTTCGATAGAGGGGGGCAGGTGATCGCGCATCAGGCGAACAGCTTCAACACTGGCGCCTTTTTCGGCGTAGCCGGTAGAGGTTTTCAGGAATTGTATGGGAAAGCGGCGGTAAAGCTCACAGCATTTGATGATCTCTTCGGGGGTAAGCAGCCCGCTTTCTATGATGATCTTCAGCTTCACCCCATGGGTGGAGGTAAGCGTTGAAAGCTGCTCTGCTTCACTTTCCAGCCAGGCAAGGTCATTGCTTTTGAAAGCGGCCAGGTTCATAACCATATCCAGCTCATCCGCACCGTCGGAAATAGCCTGGCTGGCCTCCGCTTCTTTTACCTTAAAATGGCTGTAGCCGAAAGGGAAGCCTATGACCGTTGCCAGCTTTATAGCGGAGCCGCCGATCATTTGCCGTGCGTCCTTCACATAATAGGGAGGAAGACAAACAGCAGCAAATCCATAGGTAAGGGCTTCATCGCAGGTTTTCTCAATGTCGGCGAGCGAAGCGGAAGGCTTAAGAATCGTATGATCAATAAATTGAGCGATCGGCATGAGAAAAATATTTTAAATTTAGCGCTCTTCAATGCATGGACTTCTTTACAAAGTAATTTAAAAACGTTCAACATGAAAAAAGCTAAGAGCTTGTTATTGGCTTGCGGCATGATGCTTTTTGTGAAACTGGCCCTGGCTCAGCCTACCTTTCCTGAGAATGGTGTGGCAGACCCCCGGCTGGGGCATTATGCATTTACCAATGCAACCATCGTTAAAGA
>DASTPZ010000181.1:0-3275 GCA_035761965.1 Flavisolibacter sp.
TTTTCGTTCAGCTTCTCCAGTATCGCCCTGCTATGGCCGCCTCCTCCAAACGTACAGTCCACATAAATACCACCGGGATCGATATTGAGCCATTCGATCACCTCGGTCAGCATCACCGGCACATGATAGGCACCGGATTGAACCGGTTCCGCACCTTCTTGCGGTGGCCGGTCGTTGCTGTTTCGTTTGGACTTCTTCATTCCCATCTTATTTCGGATCCCCACCCTTTGCCATCACCTGCTGCGCAAGGCTGCTGAAATCGTCGGGAGAATAGGATTCAAAGAACTTTTTATAATTATCTGCAGACCAGATCTCTATTTTATCCATTGCCGATGCCAGTACGATATCTTTCTCTAGCCCGGCATACTCCTTCAGGTTTGGCGGCAGCAAAAGCCTTCCGGCTGAATCGAGCTCCACTTCCGTTGCACCATTCAGAAAATACCTTCTGAACTCCCTCACCTTCGGGTCAAAATCATTTAAACTGCTAATTCTGGCATAGATCGGCTCCCAACTTTGCCGGGGGTACAGGGTCAGGCATTTTTCGAATCCCCTGTTGATAACAAATCGAGTATTTTCGCCCTCGGGCAGTTGCTTTTTCAAGCCTGCCGGGAGCAAAAAGCGACCTTTTGCGTCCAGAGTTGATTCAAATTCGCCCAGAAATCCTGTCATTTTCAATGGATTGGAATGGTGGCGGTTACTTTTGACACAAAATAACACTTTTTCCCACTTTGTTTCTACTATTTTCGACCGGTTAATTTTTCCACAGGCTGGAATAAATGGAAAGCTCTATCAATGAATGATTTGAGCGGGTGGAAGAAAAAATTTTGCAAAGTCGGTGTGGAAGAACTGTGGATAACCATGAAAGAATGTGGATTACTAGACTGATTTTTTTAATAGGTCTGGATAACTTTTCCAAGGCTTTGCTGTTAACAGCGAAGGAAATCCTTCGGACATAAGTTCTGATGCTTCTGTTATACATCTTCGGTCGCCGAAATTCGTTAACCAAAATGCCGCAGTTGGCTGCATGTATATGAACCCACAGGAAATTTTTATCAGCGATTATGACTATCCCCTCCCACCGGAGCGGATCGCCGCTTTCCCTCTTGAAAAAAGGGAAGCATCAAAGCTCCTTGTCTACAAAGAAGGCCGCATCCAGGATGACAATTTTTTCAATTTGCCCTCCTATCTGCCCAAGGATGCAACACTCGTGCTTAACAATACAAGGGTGATTGAAGCCCGCCTCTTTTTCCAAAAGCCAACAGGCGGCATCATCGAGGTTTTTTGTTTAGGCCCCGATGGTCAAACCATCGAGCAGGCCCTTGCGGCCAACGGCCAAAGCACCTGGCAGTGCCTCATAGGCGGCGCCTCCAAATGGAAGGCCGGCCAGGTGCTGGAAAAGACAGTGCAGGTGAACGGACGCCAGGCCCTTCTCCGAGCTTCTTATCTTTCGAAGCAGAGCGACCATTTTCTTATCAGCTTTTCCTGGGAACCCGCAGACATTTCATTTTCCGAGCTGCTGCAGGCCGCAGGCGCCATTCCTCTTCCTCCTTATATCAAAAGAAATCTGTCGGAGCAGGACAAGGAAAGATACCAAACGGTTTTTGGCAGGGAGCAGGGATCCGTGGCCGCGCCTACCGCCTCGCTCCACTTCACCAAGGAGCTGCTTGGTGAGATAGCCAAAGCCGGAACCGGCATTCATCATGTTACCCTGCATGTTGGAGCAGGCACCTTCAAGCCCGTGAAAACAGCTACTGTTGCCGGGCACAATATGCATGGTGAGCCCTTTAGCGTTTCCCTACAAACCCTGCAAGCCTTGGCTTCTGCCAGCACCATCATTGCGGGAGGTACTACTTCGCTAAGAACGCTCGAAAGCCTTTACTGGATCGGCGTTAAATGTCTTAATGAACTCCCTGTTCAAACGCTCAGGCAGTGGGAGGCCTACGAGCTCGAGAAGCGCTTTAATAAAATTACCGTCGCCCAAAGCCTCCAGGCTTTGATCGGGTACCTGTCGCGTGCAGGCCTCGATGTCATCAGCTGCAATACGAGTATGATCATTGTACCCGGTTACCGCTTCCGCCTGCCCGCGGGCCTGGTCACCAATTTTCACCAGCCTCAATCGACCCTGCTTCTGTTGATATCTGCTTTTATTGGGGAAGATTGGAAAAAAGTATACGATCATGCCCTGAAAAACGATTACCGCTTTCTCAGTTATGGAGATGGCAGCCTGTTGTGGAGGAAAGAACAATAAGCGGTCGGCCTTACCCGCATAGTTTTGCAAATGATGACCGAAGCAAACAGAAGAACTATGCTTCTTTTTTCAGCGGCAGCTCCAGCGTAAAGCAGCTTCCTTTTCCAAGCGTGCTTTCGGCCTTGATATTTCCTTCGTGGGCCTCGACCACCGTCTTTACATAGCTGAGCCCAAGGCCAAAGCCTTTTACATTGTGGATATTGCCCGTATGAGCCCTGTAGAATTTTTCGAAGATGCGTTTGACCGTCTCGCGGCTCATGCCTATGCCGTTGTCTTCTATGCGCACGATAAAGCGCTTGCCCTGTGTGACGGTGCTGAGGCAGACCCTCGGCGGCACGTTGTCTTTTGAATATTTGACGGCGTTATCGAGCAGGTTGTTCACGAGGTTCGAGATATGCACTTCATCGCCTTCGATGAGATCATTGTCTGCACGCAGGTCGGTTTCGAGCGTTCCCTGCTTTTCCTGCAGTCGAAGGATAAAATTATCGGCTACATCCTTTATGATCTCATGTACATGCAATGGCTTCAGGTTGAGCTGTACTTCCTGGCGGTCCATGAGAGCAGACTTGAGAATGGTCTCCACCTGCCTGTTCATGCGCTGGTTCTCCTCTTTAATGATGCCGCTGAAATAGCCCAGCTTCTCGGCATCGCGCTGTACTTTTTCATTCTTGATCGCATCTACCGCCAACGATATGGTAGCGATAGGAGTTTTGAACTCATGCGTCATGTTATTGATGAAATCATTCTTGATCTCGCTGAGCTTTTTCTGCCGGAGCATGGTATGCACGGTAAGATAAAAAGCCGTAACGATCACGAGTGTAAAGAGAATGGCTATGAGGATGGTCGGACGCAGGCTTTCGAATACGATATCCGATACATTGGGTACTACAACGATCAGCCATTCATCTGACGCAAGGTTCTCGGCGGCAGAGCCTGTGGGAGGTATCAGCGGGGTGAGCTTGGGAAAATAGTTTACCGAGTCCTCGTACCAGCCGGTGAAATTGGTCGATTGTCTTTCGATCTGCCC
>DASTPZ010000182.1:0-23530 GCA_035761965.1 Flavisolibacter sp.
GAAAATGAAAAGCTCAAAAGCAGTATAACAGCCCTGGCTGCCGGCGGGATCTTTGTCATAAGTGGTTAGGGTTGAATTTATTTTTTGCACAAATTCAATGCCTGACCCCGGTGGAAACGATAATTTCTTTTTTTTGCAGCATGCCCGATCTAAGAATCACGCTGATACAGACAGCCCTGGTGTGGGAGGACAAAAAAGCCAATCTTCAAAAGCTTGAACAGAAGATCAACGACTTACGGGAATCGACACACGTAATTGTGTTGCCTGAAATGTTCAGCACCGGCTTTAGCATGAAGCCTGAGTCGCTGGCGGAAAAAATGGACGGTCCAACTGTTACCTGGATGAAAACCATGGCTGCATCCAAACGTGTGATCATTACCGGTAGCCTGATTGTTGAAGATAATGGGCAATATTTCAACCGGATGATCTGGATGCTGCCAAACGGACAATACGGAACCTACGACAAGCGTCACCTGTTTGCCTTTGCAGGAGAGGACCTTCATTATACGGGCGGGAGCCGCCGCCTCATTGCTTCTGTGAACGGGTGGAAGGTGAACCTAATGGTTTGTTACGACCTCCGTTTTCCTGTTTGGGCCCGGCAGCAGTTTGGCGAGAGGCAGGCCTTTGAATACGATGTGCTGCTCTATGTAGCCAATTGGCCACAGAGAAGGAGCACCGCCTGGAAAAGCCTGTTGCAGGCAAGAGCGATAGAGAACCAGTCTTATGTGATAGGCGTGAACAGGATAGGAGAGGATGGAAACGGCATTTACCACAGCGGCGACAGCATGGTTATTGATCCTCTTGGCGAGGTGCTTTACCATAAGGCAGATGAAGAGGATGTATTTACCATCTCCCTTAAAAAAGAAGACCTTGAAGGGGTAAGGGAGCGCTTTCCTTTCTG
Source organism: Flavisolibacter sp. (assembly GCA_035761965.1). Lineage (GTDB taxonomy): Bacteria > Bacteroidota > Bacteroidia > Chitinophagales > Chitinophagaceae > Flavisolibacter. Next base: position 902 of record DASTPZ010000182.1, read on the forward strand.
GAAAGATGCCGACGAATTCGAGATCCTTCCCTGAGCGAAATGAACAGCTTTGTCAGGATCTGTTCTTTGCCTTTATAAGCTCAGCTACTTTTTCGATCTTGTAATCTGTATTCCTGCGGATGCTTTCAACGGTAGGACCGGCTTCCACTTCGGGAATGATGCCCCTTCCTTTTGTTTCATTGCTATCTACAACAAGCCTGAACAGGGGCAGCCGGAACCGTACCTTGGTATTAGGCAGCGTAACGTCGGGTATCAGCCAGGCCGTATTGCCATAAGCGCCACCGCCGGTCTCTTCACCTACCACCACCACATCGGGTTGCGGCTTCAGTGCTTTTGTGAATAGCGAAGCCGCCGAAAAAGTGTTGCCTCCGGTAAGGATATAGGTCGTGCCCGAAAAATGATTGTTCTTTTTCGGCTTGAAATATTTGTTCTCGAACATGGCAAAATGATAAAGACCATCCTTTTTTTTCCTGACCATGAAAATAAAAAACAGCCGGTTCAGGAAATAATCTCCCCGGTATTGCTTGTAGCGGCTTTTATTGGTGATTGCATAAAGAGAGTCTGCTATCTTAAAGGGTTTGTCGGCAATATACTTGGTAAGCAGGTTTGAAAGATTAACGCTTCCGCCGCCGTTCCCACGCATATCGACCACCAGGTTCTCTATACCCTTTTTCCTGATCTCGCGGAAAGATCTTCTGAAGAAGCCTCTCAGCCGGTAGTTTTTGGAAAAGGTGTTTACTTCCAGGAAAGCCGTTTGCAGGGAAGTGTCGATCCGCATACTTCTTTGCGTATTCAGGTTGATCTTTTTCCTTTCTCTTTTTGTGAGCTGGGGAAGTGGTATCCTCGGTCTTGGCGTATCTGCCAATGGGTTGAAGACAGGCAAGGCCGCCGTACGCAGGTTGCCGGCGGTATCAAGATAAGAAACCTCCATGCGTGGCCTTAAACCATACAGGGCTGCGTAAAAATTTCTGAAGCTGCTTCCGTTGCTCAGCACCTGGTATTTATGCGTGGTATTGTAGCCATCGGTGGAGAGGTGGCTGAACATGGAATCGATAAGCTGCTGCACCGGCCTGCCTTCTATTGAAAGCAAAAGCGAGCCTCTTTTGACCAGGCTGTCCCTGCGGTTAAGATTTGCCACTACAACAGCGGTATCCTTCCAAAGCTTCAGTCCCAGCGGAAAAGAAACGCTCCTTACCCTTTCGGCGTAGCGCGCCGCGGCCTTCGATGGCCTTACGCTGGTATGTCCACAGCGGATCTTCGAAAGCACATAGCTCAGCACATAACGGAACTTATATTCAGGCAGTGAATCGCCAAGTTTGGCCTCTCCCTGGGCGAAGTAAAGATCCATGCTGTCTTTCGGTGTAAACCAGTAAAGGCTTGGATGGGCTTCTTCAAGGCTTTGCCTGAAGATGCGATAGTCTTCGCGCAGCTGCTGCGGCGAAAATTTAGTGGCAGGATTATAGGGCTTGCTAACGGAGCAGCTGCTCGCCAGCAGCAGGAAAATAATGGCGGGAACCAGGTTCTTCATACACAGATCTCATTTAAAAGCATTCCACCCCTGGGCGGTTATCGGATGTTTATTACCGCCTTTCGTAAAGATATGCGTGCCTGCTTCTTCATCGGTTATATAGCCTACAATGCTGATCTCAGTATTTTTTGATATTGCATCATAATCGTCCTGTTTTACGGTGAACAGCAACTCATAGTCCTCGCCGCCCGACAGGGCGCAGGCCGTGGGGTCGAGGTTGAACTTGAAGGCCGCCATTTTTGTTTCTTCGGCAATCGGCAGCTTCTCTTCATAAACCACGCAGCCCATCCTGCTTTGCTTGCAGATGTGCAGGATCTCGGAGCTGAGCCCGTCACTGATATCGATCATGGCAGTGGGTACAACATTGACAGATGCAAGAAATTCAACGATGTCCTTCCTGGCTTCAGGCTTCAGTATCCTTCCCACGATATATTTTTCACCTTCGAGGTCCGGTTGTACCCCCGGGTGCTCAAGAAAGATCTGCTTTTCCCTTTCAAGCAGGGTGAGTCCGAGATAGGCAGCACCGAGGTCACCGCTTACGCATAGCAGGTCGCCCTTGCCGGCACCGCTTCTTTTTACATAGGTATCGGGCGATACCTCACCGATGGCGGTACAGGAAATGATAAAACCCTTCTGGGAAGTCGTGGTGTCGCCACCCACCAGGTCTACGCCGTATTGCTCACAGGCAGCATACACGCCTTCATAGAATTCGGTGAGGGCTTCGAGGCTGAAACGGTTGCTGAAGGCCAGTCCAAGCACAATATGCGTAGGCGTGGCATTCATGGCACATATATCGCTCAGGTTCACTACAACGGTTTTGTAGCCGAGGTGCTTAAGCGGAGTGTACATAAGATCGAAGTGCACGCCTTCGACCAAAAGGTCGTTGGTAATAACCGTTTGTTTGCCGAAGTGGTCGATAACGGCGGCATCGTCGCCTACGCCCAGTATGCTCGAGGCGTTCTGTATCTCGATATTTTTTGTCAGGTGTTCGATCAAGCCAAATTCCCCAAGCGAGGAAACCTCTGTTCTGTTGTCACTCATGATTCTAAGATAAGTTAAGAATTTGCAGGAACATTGCCTTTTATCCATTCGAGCAGCTCGTCGTGGATGATGCCATTGCTCGCTATGATACCGGGCTGGTAGGGAGAATAGGTGTTGCCCCGGAGGTCGGTGACCTTGCCACCGGCTTCTTCAACCAGCAGGAAGCCCGCCGCGCTATCCCAGGCCTGGAGCTTGTGTTCGTAAAAGCCGTCGAAGCGTCCGCAGGCTACCCATGCCAGGTCGATGGCGGCAGAGCCCAGCCGGCGCACCGGTATGCCTCTCCTGATAAAACGCTCAAAAACCTGGAGCGGTCCGTTGGGCTCATCGAGGTAGGTATAAGGGAATCCCGTTACTAGACAGGCATTGGCCACGTTTTCTTTTTTACTGACGCTGATTTGCTTGCCGTTAAGGGTAGCACCCTGTCCGCGCTCCGCAAAAAAGAGCTCGTTGATGTAGGGATTATAAATAGCGCCAAGCACCATCTTATTGTCGTGCTCCACTGCAATGGATATGCAGCAGATGGGAATGCGATGGGCAAAATTCACAGTGCCGTCGATGGGGTCGATGATCCATTTATACCGCGAATCCTGCACAAGGTCACCGGATTCTTCGGTAAGGATGTGGTGATCGGGATAAATTTTCCTGATCACATCAATGATGGCTTTTTCGGAAGCATGATCCACTTCTGTAACCAGGTTATTGATACCCTCCTTATTCGAGATCTTGAAGTCGAGGTCAATAAAGCGCCGCATTTCCCCGGCCGCTGCTTCTATCGCTGCTAACAATGTGCTTTTGAGCATGTGCAAAAATAGCTTAATAACTGATAGGAGGCTGGACCGGCAATCGCCAGGTCCTGAAACGATCACCGGCAGCAATGAAGAGCAGCCGGCAGCGGTGCCTGTCGGTATATTACTGCTTAACAGCGTGCTTTGCACTATTGTTCCTTGTTCATTATTCCTGTAGGTTTGCTCGCTGAGCAAATTCGTCTGCATTTGAGGCTTTCTGTTATCATAGTGAACTATAACGTACGGTATTTCCTCGAGCAGTGCCTCCATACCGTTGAAAAATGCAGTGAGGGCCTGGAAGTGGAAACCATCGTGGTAGACAACCAGTCCACCGATGGCAGCCTGCCCTACCTGGAAGAGCGCTTTCCCTGGGTAAGCTTCATAGCCAATAGCGCCAATCTTGGCTTTGCCAGGGCTTGTAATGCGGGACTGGCCATATCAAAGGGGGAGCTGGTGCTTTTTCTCAATCCCGATACCCTGCTGCCAGAAGATTGTTTTCGCAAATGCCTTGATTTTTTCGACAGGCATCCTGGCTGCGGTGCCTTGGGTGTTCAGATGATCGATGGCTCGGGTAAGTTCCTCAGGGAATCAAAGCGGTCTTTTCCTTCGCCGCTCACTTCCCTCTTCAAGCTTTTTGGGCTCTCGGCTATATTCCCCCGCTCTTCGCTTTTTGGCCGCTACCACCTGGGCCACCTTAGCAAGGAGGAAGATCACGAAGTGGATGTGCTGGCGGGCGCATTTATGATGGTAAGAAAAGAGGTGCTCTTGGAGACAGGCGGTTTCGATGAAACCTTTTTTATGTATGGAGAGGACGTAGACCTCAGCTTCAGGATACAAAAGGCGGGATACAGCAACCATTATTTTGCCGGTACCACCATCATTCATTTCAAGGGAGAAAGCACCAAGCGCGGAAGCCTTAATTACGTGCGCATGTTCTACAATGCCATGAGCGTGTTTGTGCGAAAGCACTATGGTGGCGCGAGGGCAGGGCTTTTCAGCGCCTCTATCCATTTTGCCATATGGGTGAGGGCCGCGCTGGCTGCACTGTCGAAATTCTTCCGTTGGGTAGGCCTGCCGGTGATAGATGCCCTGCTTATGCTGTTCTCGCTTTGGGCGGTAAAGGAGCTGTGGGTACGGTATGTAAAAACAGAGATTGTTTATTCAACCGGTTTGCTCTTCTTTTCCTTCCCGGTTTTTACCCTTCTTTTTCTGACTGTGGCTTATTATGCAGGCATGTACGACCGCTATTATAAATTCACCAACCTGGTGAGGTCTACCTGTATAGCTACGCTGGCACTGCTTGCCGTATACGCACTGCTGCCCGAGCAGCTGAGGTTTTCGAGGGGCATCATTGTTTTTGGTGCCCTGGGCTCATTTGTGCTTATCAGCCTCGTGAGAATGGCATTGGTAAGAACAGGCGTGCTGCAGGAGCCGGCCGACAAGCGGACCAGGCCTTATATATTGATCGCAGCAGCCGAAGCGGAATATGAAAAAGCTAAAATTCTTTTGGAGGAAAAAGGCTTTGGTGATAAGATCATTGGAAGGATAGGCATCAACGGAGACGGCGAGCAGGTGGTAGCCAGGCTTGAGGGTGTGGAAAGAACAGCCGCCCTGCTGGATGCGCAGGAGATCATTTTCTGCGCAGGGCCGCTCTCTTATAAGCGCATCATCGAGGAGGTACAGCGGCTGAACGGAAAGATGAGGGTCCGGTTCTTTGGCGGATCAAGCATTGTAGGCAGTGATGATCAAACCACTCGTGGGGAGATCCTCTCTTCCGAAGTGGCTTACCGCCTGGCCTGGCCGGTAAACCGGCGCTTAAAGCGGCTGATAGATGTACTCGCCGTGCTGTTCCTGCTGCCCCTTTTTCCGCTTCATGTTTTTTTGATTGGCAAACCGTTGGGACTGATCAAGAACTGCTTTGCCGTGCTGGCCGGTAAAAGAACCTGGATAGGTTATACCACAAAGCCAGCCGGGCTGCCGCCTTTGCGAAAGGGTGTGCTGGGACCGGGAGGCGTTCTCTCGGCACATGAGGGCGGTATACCGGCAGAAAGCCTCAGGCTGATGGACCATTGGTATGCGCGGGATTATGAATGGCTGCAGGACTTAAGGATACTGCTGAAAAACTACAGATATTTAGGGCATTGAAGCAGGAAGCAGCCTCCAACTTGGTATCTTTATTGAGTAGAAGGGTAAGGCAGGAAGCAAAGGCTATAGACAGGAAGGGCAGACCATCAATAGCTATGGCATTGCCTCCGGTCAACCGGGCGTTCAATACCCGTTCGCATCCGTTGAGGTGCGAAATATTTTAACCATAAGGCGAATGGCAAGAATCATTGATATAAAAATACCAAAAGCAATTGCCTCGGCCCTGCGGCTTACCGGCAATGATCCTCGCCGGCAGCAGCTGAGGGTATTGAAAAAGCTGCTGAAAAAAGCAAGGTTTACCGAATTCGGACAGAAATATCTTTTTGACGAGATCCTGCTCGGCCGCCATGTAGGCAAAGAGTTCCAGGAAAAAGTGCCGGTGCACGACTACAACAAGATCCACGACGAATGGTGGAAAAAGACCCTTGACGGCGTACCCGACGTGGCCTGGCCCGGAAAGATCAAATATTATGCACTCAGCTCGGGAACATCCGAGTCTGCCAGCAAATACATCCCCGTAACCAGGGAAATGCTCAGGAGCAACCGCATTAACTACATGCGTCAGCTCATTTCACTTTTTACTTACGAGAACCTGCCACGCAATGCCGTAACGAAAGGCTTTTTGATGCTTGGTGGTGCTACCGACCTCCAAAAGAACGAGGCCGGCTGGTATGCGGGCGACCTCAGTGGTATTCTTGCAAAGAACCGTCCCTTCTGGTTCCAGACTTTTTATAAGCCAGGCGGCCGCATCGCCAAGATCAAGGATTGGAATGAGAAGCTGCATGAGATCGTTGAGAAGGCGCCTGATTGGGACATTGGGTATATCGTAGGTGTACCCGCCTGGTGCCAGATGTGCATGGAGATGATCGTTGAACACTATAAGGTAGAGACCATACATGATATATGGCCTAACCTGGGTTTTTTTGTACATGGAGGCGTGGCTTTTGAGCCATATAAAAAAGGTTTTGAAAAGCTGCTTGCCAAGCCCATCGTGTACATTGAAAACTATCTTTCCAGCGAAGGATTTATCGGGTATAAGGCCCAGCAGGATGCAAAGGGCATGAAGCTGATCCTCGATAACAATATCTTCATGGAATTCGTTCCATTCAACGACCGCAATTTCGATAGCGATGGCAAGATGGTGGAAAAACCGGAGGCGTTGATGATACATGAGGTGGAGGAGGGAAAGGACTATGCCCTTCTTATGAGCACCAATGCAGGCGCATGGCGCTATCTCATTGGCGATACCATTCGCTTCGTAGACCTCGAAAAGAACGAGGTAGTAATCACCGGCCGTACCAAGCACTTTCTCAGCCTCGTTGGAGAGCACCTGAGCGTAGAGAACATGAACAAGGCCGTAGAACTCGTGAGCAACGAATTCAATATCTCTATCCCTGAATTCACCGTGGTGGGGTTTCCCTACGAAAACCTCTTTGCCCATAAATGGTATATAGCCTGCGACGATCCCATAGACCCCGACGTGCTCATCAAAAGGATCGATAAGCATCTTTGCAGCCTGAACGACGACTATGCCGTGGAAAGAACAAGCGCCCTCAAGGAGATTTTCCTGGAAAAGCTTCCCGAAGATGCATTCCTGAAATTCATGGAGGCCAAAGGCAAACTTGGAAGCCAGCATAAATTTCCAAGGGTCATGAAAGGAAAAATGCTGCAGGACTGGAATGAATTCCTTAAAGCCTATGCGCCTTCGCGGGTTGGAGGCTGATTGTGCAAATAAAAACGAAAGGAAGCCAGGGCGAAATATGCCCAGGGCAGCCGGCACTATTCAAATCAGCAGCCATTGCACATTGTTAAAACCTTCCTGTTACAATAGGGCAACAGCAAATTAAGAATACTTGGCATTGCTATGGCTGCTTTAAAAAAGCTGGTTAGCAGATCTTGCGAGAGCGTGGTTCCCATAGCCAAAAGCGAACACTGGCAAACAAAAGCCAAACCGGCTCTTATATTTGCTGCGTCCGCTTTTCAGGCCCGCGTAGGAAGGGGTCAGGCGTTGAACTGCAAACCTCGCCAGATGCGCAAAAGAAAGCAAGCGTATTACTACCTTACCTTACGGGTAATTGCCGAAAGGCTTATTTTGTATAATTATTGCTCAATCGATAATAAAGATGTCCGAAGCACTGATAAAAGGAATTACCCTGGGATTGCTGCTAAGCATAGCAGTGGGACCGGTGCTGTTCTCTATCATCAAGCAAAGCCTGAACAATGGGGTGAAGGGCGGGCTGGCTTTCGTGATCGGCGTATCGCTGAGCGACGTATCGCTTGTTATAGCCAGCAATTTCTTTACCGAGCTCTTTACCAGCCTCAATAGCCGGCGGGAAGAGATAGGCATCATCGGCAGCACCTTTCTCATCTCCGTTGGGATCTATTACCTGTTCTTTAAAAAAGTAAAAGTGAATGAACAGGGAACCCAGCTTATTCATTTCCGCAAGCGTGACTATATCAAGATACTGCTGGCAGGCTATTTTATGAATATCCTCAACCCTGCCATCATCATCTTCTGGCTCACCACCACAACAGCCTTCATCAACCATAATTTCAACGACAGGCTTACCATATTTTCCATTGCCCTCATATTTGTGCTGGCCGCCGATATACTTAAAGTAGTGCTTGCCGGCCGGCTCCGGCAAAGGCTTACGGTAAAGAACATCGCACTGCTCAATCGCATCAATGGCTTTATATTGATAGGATTCGGCATCGCCCTTATCATAGGCCTGCTATTCTATCCTCACCAGCCCGAACCTATTTAACAATTCACTTAGTTTCTTCGCCCTAAGTTTAGGCATGCAAAAATGGCTGCTTATAGTTTTGCTGATGGTCTCGCAGGCAGCAGTGGGACAGCACGGGATGATCTTTGTGAAGAAACGCGGACTTAAAAAAGTTGCCACCTTTGTCGAAGGCGCCCCTATAGTTTTCCATAAAAAAGACGGCAGTATCGTAAACGGTGTACTAGCCCTGGTGAGAAACGATTCTTTGTATGTAAATGGCTATTCGCACCATATATCCACCGTCAGCCGCATCATCATCAGGCCCAAAAATCAAAGCATCGTGCCCGATCTCCTGCTTACTACAGCAGGTGTAGGCATCGCTACTGCAGGTATTACACTGGCCAAGTGGAAAGATTTCAAAGGAGCCCTGCTCTATTCATCCGGGATGGGATATGGACAACTGCTCATTAAGAATGTATCGCGACTCAGCCGGAAACAATACCGCATTGGCAGGAAATTCAGGCTTCAAACGCTGGACCTTCATTTCAGACGCCCCGCCGCCGTATAGGTTTGCAGTGATCCCGTCCTGCTTCCGGCGCAGGTTCAGAGCCTGCTCTGCTATTAACACTCGCGCCTAGTGCTTATATTGCAGCAGGCATGCAAAAGCAAAAGAAAAAACTCCTGCCCCGCATCTGGTTTATCGTGAAGCGTACGCTGCTGGTGCTTTTTATCGCGCAATTTGTTTACATCATCCTGCTTAAATGGGTAGACCCGCCGGTTACACTCACGCAGCTGCATAACTGGATCAGCGGAAACGGACTGAAACGAGATTATGTAGACTATGACGAGATGTCTTATCAGGCCAAGCTTGCCGTCATAGCTTCGGAAGACCAGCTTTTCCCCGACCATAGCGGGCTGGACTGGAAGAACATTGAAAAGGCAATGAAGTACAACAAAAAAAAGCCGGGAAGGGTAAGAGGAGCAAGCACCATCAGCCAGCAGGTAGCCAAGAACGTTTTTCTCTGGCAGGGTCGCAGCTGGATCCGCAAGGGGCTGGAGGTGTACTTTACCAAGATGATCGAATGGATCTGGGGGAAGCGAAGAATTCTTGAAGTTTACCTGAACGTTGCAGAGATGGGCAAAGGAATATTCGGCATTGAGGCCGCAGCCCAGGCCTATTTTAAGAAGCCCGCGAAAAAGCTCACCCGCAAGGAAGCGGCCCTGATCGCAGCCAGTCTCCCCAATCCAAAAAAATATACGGTAAAGCCCGTAGCTCCATATGTAGCGGTCAAATCCGGCTGGATACTAAGGCAAATGGCCTATCTCGAAAAAGACCCGGATATACAAAGGGTAGTGAAATAAGACGCTGGTGGCGGCTCATTCGAACCAACCGGATAAAGATCTGCAAGCCTAGCGTTTTTTGAAGACTGTATCGATGATGCCAATGGCCATCTGCAGGCGCTGGGCATCGGTGCCCGATATTTCGGCCCAGGCGGTGCCTGAGTTGATCAGGATATCCTTATACATTTTGTACAGCCTGTTGCGTACAGCAGGATCAGGGTACTCCCGCAGGCTGTCCTGTACCCAGGGAAGATCTGTCTGGCAGAGGAAAAAAAGATCGTATCGCCTGCGGGCGATCTGTCTCAAGATCCATGTATGGCATTGCTCAAAAGCCATTTCACACCACACCTTCATTACATACATATCAGTGTCTATAAAATACAAGCCGTTGGAAGCCTGGGTGAGCATGGTATCCTCCAGATCGAGCTGACCATGGGCAATATTAAGCAGGTCCGCATAGCTATAGTTGTTTCCCCTTTCTGCCAGGTATTCGCGCGCAAATTCGGGGCACCAGCAGGTCTTGTAATGATCTGCCAGCTGTGTGCACAGCGTGCTTTTTCCTGTGGATTCGGGACCTAGGATGACGATTTTTTTCATGGAAAAAAGTGACTGGGATTTCAACAACTAATGCAAGGGTAAAGCATTCCGGCGATAAAGCGCGGGGGCCTGTGTAAATTGTTTGACATATCGGTCACCGTCAGGTTGCCATAGCCCTGCCTGCTTTTTTTTTCCATTCGGCCAGTCCGGAAAGAGCCATAAGAAAAAGAATGAAATAATAGACGCTGGTTAAGGCAAACCCTTTGTGATAATAGAGCGGAACAGAGGCAAGATCCGTTGCCAGCCACCAATACCAGCTTTCCACTTTTTTCCTGGCCATGAGCCACATGCCCGTATAAGCCGTGGCCGAGGCGAAGGCGTCGGCCCATGGTATGGTGTTGGAATAAAAAGCATGTTTGAGAAAAACCAATGCGCAGTATATGGCCACGTAGAACAGCAGGAAAAAGATCAGCTGGTTCCGCCAGCCCACAGCACTGCTTTTTGTTATCTGGAGCAGCTGTTCATCTTGCCCGTTCCGCCTCGACCAGAGTATCCATCCATAAATGCTTGCAAGTGTATAATAAAGATTGACGCTGGCCTCGCCATAAAGATCAGCCTTTGCGCTCAGGTAAACGTAAATAATGGTACCCGGAAGGCCTACGGGGTATACCAGTATGTTCTCTTTTCTCGATAACCATACGCTTGCGATGCCACTTACAACAGCGATGTATTCGAGCAGGGAAGTGTCCTGTAGGGCCGATAAAAACTGGCGGAAAAAATCCTGCATGCTGCAAACCTAGGAAAAAGCGGGTCTCTATACCGCCTTGTGCCATTTCATCGGCCGGAGGTAACGCACACCTTTTTTCGTACGGAACCTGGTAGGCACCTGGCCATTGCCTGCGCCGGCCTGCGCGCTTACCTCGAAGTGAAGATGGGGGAAGGCACTGTATCCTGTGTTCCCGCTAAGACCTATTACTTCACCCTGTTTCACTGTATCACCTTCATTTACGAGCACCCCATCCTTCTTGAGGTGCCAGTAATTGGCATAGGAACCATCGTCGTGAAGAATAATGATATAGTTGCCATCGGAAAGAAACTCAGGCTTTAGTCCGCCCCGGTCCGAGTCTTCGCGCAACGAGACCACCACGCCGCTGCGGGCTGCGCATATTTTCGTGCCTTCCTTCATCTTAAAATCCAGCGCGTATTCGCCCTTATGCGACATTTTTGAATGGTAGGCCTGGGCAAGCAGGTAAGACTTTCCTTTTTCGTAGGGCAGCGCGTATATATAGCTGGTATCCTCCGCATATTTGCCCTGCTTGAGCTCACGTATGGTGGGCTGGGCCACGAGGCCGAAAGGCAGCAGACAGAAGAGCAGGCATTTCATGATCATAAGCTAAAGAATTTATCGGATACCGGCGGCCCGGTAAAAGGATCAATGATAAGATACTGTAACCTAAGCTTTTTTCAATTTTCCAATGTAAACAACCTCTTTGCTATCCGTAACCCTGAAGTTAATGATGCTTCTTTTCTGGGAAGGCCTGCCAAAATCGGTAAAGAGTTCGGCAGTGATCGTAATGGGTCCGCCGAGGGTCTGGCGGTGGTCGCCATAGAGGTTGGCTTCTACAACATAATCGCCCTTCACGGCTTTTTTGAGCAGGAACTCCTCGGGGCCATAACCCTGGGTAACGTCTTGCGAAAGCCTGCCGCCGATGGATGTACGATTGTTTGAATACAGGCATTTTTCCTTACGCGGGTCTGTAACCCAAAGGTCTACATCGGCATTATCGACCGTCCAGCCGATAACGATGCGTACATCCACTGGCATGGCATAGATAAAGCGGTTATCGATGGCCGATAGATCCGTTTCACCGGGATGGGCACTAATGATGGCGTTCATTTCGCTGATGGCGATCGATCGTACCTCGCCAAAGCGTTCATCCCATGCACCGGTAATGAGCCGGTAGAGCAGGCCAACAGCTTCGCTGTACTGCCCGGCATCGTTGAGCGCCAGGGCCAGGTCGCGATAGGCCTGAGGCTCTTCTTCCCTGATCTCCAGCACTTCGCGAAAGGTTTCCACCGCCAGCAGGGGTTCTTTCAACTCCTGTAGCTGCAGACCCAGTATGCGCAGCAGCTCAGGGTCTTCAAGCTTCATTTCGGCCACGTTGCTCAGCACAAGCAGCGCCGTGGCAGCTTCATTCTCATTATGGAAATACCGGGCTACGTCCACAAAAAAGGAAGGCTGGCCGCCGTATTCCTTTTTCAGGTCGAGGTAGGTTGAATACCTTAATGGGCGATCTGCTATACGGAGGCGGTCAAGGTAGGGAGCATCGGCCTTCCAGGGCGATACCTTGATCGTTGAAGACTCCTCTTGCTCCATAATAAATTGATCCTGCACACCATCCCCATCTGCGCCGGCAGAACCATTGCTTTGTATTGACGTCTCGGTTGTATAGGACCATTCGGAAACGGCAGGAGGTGGCATACCTGACCTGTCTGTGCTCAAAGCGTCATATAGTACTACTGCTGAATCGCCGGCAGCCTCTTGATTTTCTACTACCCTGGGTGGGCTAAACCTTACCAGCTCTTGCGTTGCCGGGGGGAGCGCCGGATCTGTGCTTAAAGAAGTTGATCCATGCCACCATGCCTTCAGCTCTTCCATTGCCTCCAGGGCGTCTGTAAAAGCAGCAGCTTTTTTATCTTCTTTTTCCTCGTCCCTGCCTTTTATGAGCGCATGATATTCTTCTCTTAGCTCAGGCGGGGGAAGTATGCCATGCTCTGCATAATCTTCCACCCGGTCGAGCACAAGCAGGGAAGTATTCCTGGTAACGATGGAAAATTGTTTGCCAAGAGCGGTTATTTCCTCTTTATGCCTAGAGTATTCTCCATCCATTTCCTCTATGCGCATGGCAGCCCAGATGCGGCCGATGCCAGCGGCCGCGTTTTCTTTTCTTACAGAGAACTGCAGCTCTTCGCCATTCAGCATCAGCCGGATTTTACCTTCTTCTCCCTCAAGCAGGCCGGCCAGGGAGATGGTATGGTTGATCTCATCGAGTTTACAGGTAAGATCGCTTATGCCCTCGGCAAGGGGCTTGCCTACCCTTATCAAACCTTCTCCAAGAGCCTCTGCCGCTTCTTTTGCAGCGGCTTTGGAAAGGTCTATGAATTTTCCGCCCGATTGCCTGGCTATGTATTTGAGCGTCGAAAAATCGGCGGAGGGCGAAGAGCAGATCGTCATTACCGGGCGGTTATCCGTGACCAGCTCTTTTTTACCGAAACTGGATAGACCATCCGAAAACAGCAGGAATTGGTCTACGGTATATTGGGCCAAATGGAGCGCACCCAGCTGGGTGCCGCCATCGATGTTGAGCTCATCCATCCTTTTGATCAGTGCATCTGCATTGCCATTATTGATGATGAATTCTTCGGCCGGCAGCGCGCGGATGTGAAAGGGAATAAGCGAAAGTTTCAACCTTCCGAAACCGGCGAGGTAGCGGCGGATAAGCTCTTTTTCTTTCTCGCGGTCTCTCCCGCTCATGGAAGCGCTGATATCCCAAAGCAATCCAACAGAAGAAGGAACCTTCCGATCGCTTTCGCCTGCAGAAAAACGCTTATGAAGATAAAAATAGGTTTTGCCTTCAAGGTTTTCAGTCAGTACAACCGGTGCAGTCTTGTTAAATGGAATGGCGAAAGCAAACAGGTGATCGAGAAGAAGACTGTCTTTTTTCCACCCGCCCCCATATGAACCGGCTTTTTCCAGGAATGCAAATCCGGCAAGCTCGTTATCTGCCAGTTCGGGTTTTGCTCCTGCGGGCATCACATCCGCAGCTAGGGAGAATGAACGTACAAGCTGCTTTGCATAAAGAGGAAGCCGGTAAGTATATGCTTCTCCGTTGAGCTGCAAGGCCTCTTCTATCGCTATCACCACACGCTTATAGCCTTTTGCGGGAATGGGATAAATGCGGGTCCGGAAATTATTGCCACGGGTTTTTTCTACCAGCCCGGGATCAATGCCCTTACGTACAATGTCCTCAAAGGCAACCCTTGCCTTTGTTTTTTCCACCACTACTCCCTCTCTTAGCTGGCCTTCTATTTCAAGGGCATAGCGGGAGACAGTTTGTCCGTTTGCCAGTGGAAAATCAAAAGAGCCTTCGAGTATCTTATCCGAAGGGTTATAAAATTTCATGTCGAAGCTCGTCGTGGCCATATTGCCGGTCACCTGCACGCTTATATGCAGGTCAGAGAGCTGCAGCCTCATGCTGCCGGTATCCGTATCGGCGGTAAGTATGGGAATGGCCGAAGAAAGTGGTGGAGCCTGGGTCTTGCGTACCTGGGCGCAAGCGAGCAGCAGGAAAAGAAAAGGAATTAGTAAACGCATAGCCGTTAGTTGATATACAGCTATGATGAGGAAAGGGCGGGAATTGCATAAATATTCCACCGCGACCGGCCAGGCGCCATTCAGCCAAATTGAACAGGTGAACGCTATGGGCTCAGGCCCGCGCTTTTTTCATGGCCCCGGCAGTGGCATCTGCAGAAATATCGTATCCCCATTCGTGATAGGTGCAACGTCCATTATTGATGAGAAGCAACTGGGGCGACTGGTGTGGCACACCATACCTTTCTGCAATGGCATCGGATAAAGGACGGTGCTGCAGCAGGTCGAGCAGGTACATGGCATCAACGCCAGGTATATTTTCAGGTTCCAGCTCAAAACGGCTCAAAACACCCCTGCTGATCGGACAGGTTGTATTGTGCTTCAGTATCACCTGGTATCCGCCCAACCTCCCGATCTCGTTCAGCTGCTCTTCTTTTTCAAGTTTTATCCACTGCATGGTATAAGCTTTCGTTGAATAATGCCAATACCATTCCAGGCTTGCATAAAAAGAAAGGGCAGTTCGGTCCCCAATAATGAGGGGCGGCCTTTCCGCGATAGGGGCCTATGCCCTCTTTGTTTTCTTAACCAGCGCTACAATGACCGACATGATGGTGCCGAGGACAGCCGTTTCTAAAAAATAAAAGACGCCCATTGCTGCTGGATTGGCCAGCCATTTATATGAGGCCATCTGCTGTTCATGAGCGGCTATCTCGGCAGCAGAGGCACCTCCGGCCTTCAGTCGCTCAGACATGAGCGAGCCATACTGCTCCATAAAACCGGGATTGATGAGCATATAGACAAATTCCATCAGTCCAACCAGGAGGGCTACAACCAGGGAGGTATAGATGCCCGCAAGAAAAAGCTGTTTGAAGCTGCCCTGGCCGCCGAGCTGTTTCTTAAAATGCCGGATGGCAAAAATTACCGTTAGCAGCAAGATGAGGTAACGCAGGTAACCCAGCTTTTCAACTTTCTCGAGATCAGGCAGGGAAATTTTGGAGAAGTCGCCAAAGAAAATGAATATGGCGGCAGAATAAACAATGATGATGGCGCCTGAAAGCAATCCGAAGCTGAGAGCTGTTCTTTTCATAAAAATTTTTTCTCAAAATTGTCCTTCTGGGGTTGCCCGGTGTTTCACCCGAAAGGATGATTAGCCTGGTACTTTTGGGTGATTTTGCTTATTCAGCAAGGATTTTCAGCTCTTTTGCCCTGGCAACGGCCTGGGTGCGGCGGTTTACATCGAGCTTGAAATAGATATTGTTGATATGCTTCTTGACCGTGTTCTCCGAAACGAACAGGGCCTCACCAATTTGCCTGTTGGTCATTCCTTCGGCAAGGGCCCGCAGGATCTCGCATTCCCGGCTGGTCAGCAGCGCATTCGGTTGGACCGTGAAAGCCGCGCCCGCGGTTTTTGCTTCCGATGGTTTTTCAACATACTGCACTATGGTCTTCCGGCGGATCACCTGGGTAGCAGCATAGGCACCTACACCCAGGAAAATAAGGCCAATGGCAGTGATATAGATCTTTACCGATACCAGGCCGGCATGAAAACCTGTTTCGAAAAAGCGGATGGCAAAGATGAGCAGGGCCGCGGCCATGCAGAGCCAAAGGATATTTTTAGAGAAAAGCAGCTTCACCGGACAAAAATAACCTCATTTGTTCAAGCATGCCAGGGATAAAGGCAGTTACCATGAAGATGCAGGAAACTGCCGCGCTCCCGCAGTTAGTCGGTAGTGGGCGCCTTATACCTTTTGCCCGGCTTTAGATAAATATCGCCTTTATGGGTCCTGAATCTCGTAGGCAACTGGCCGCGTCCGCGGGGTGTGGGTCCCCATACAATAAAATGCAGGTGGGGCATGGCCGAATAGCCGGTGCTGCCACTGAGTCCGATCTGCTGACCCTTTTGTACGGTATCGCCCGGCTTTACCAGGGCGCCCCGGTATTGAAGATGGGCATACATGGCCTGCGAACCATCGCTATGGCGGATGACCACCTGGTTGGCCCTTCCAAGGAATTTTTTGCTGATGCCGCCCTTCTTATAGTCCTGCTGAACCCTTACGACAACGCCGGCCCGGGCCGCTGTTACAGGTGAGCCTTTTTTCATTTTGAAATCCAGGCTCAGGCGGCCCTTGTGTGAAAAACCAGAATTGTATCCCTGTATGAGTAGGTATGACCGGCCCGCGGGATAAGGAAGCGCATAGACATAGCTGCTGTCTGCTAAACCCTCTGATGAGGCAGTGAAACGGTGCTGAACACCGCAGGAGGTAATGCTGAGTAGAAGGACGATAGAGAAAAAATTTTTCACTGCCTTGCTCTCCTTTTTAGTTGCCGGAATAAAAAAGCCATAAGCCGGTGTTCCGGATTTCGCCGGCACTCCGTTACTTATGGCCCTATCGATCAATTGAATTATTCTGCTTCGGCCACAACTTCCCTTACTTCCGGGATCATGCGCTTCATCATGCCTTCAATGCCGGCCTTGAGCGTTATCATAGAAGAAGGACAGCCGCTGCAGCTTCCCTGGAGCATCAGGTTCACCACACCTTCATCATAGCTTTTGAACTGGATGGCACCACCATCCATTTCAACGGCGGGACGAACATAATTGTCCAATAGCTCCTTGATCCTCTTGACTACATCGCTGTCGTCTGCCAGCACATCATTGCTGCTTTCGGGCTTGCGGGAAGCTACTTCTTCCTCGTTGATGACGGCTTTCCCTTCTTCGAGGTACTCCTTGAGGAATTCGCGGATGGCGGGGATCACATCGTTCCAGTCTGTATCGGCCGTTTTTGTAAGCGTAACGAAATTGGAAGCAATGAATACCGCCTTAATAAAGGGGAAGCCGAAAAGCTCCATTGCCAACGGGGAGGGCTTTGCACTTTCCATGTCTGGAAAATCGATGCTTTTACCAGGGTAAAGCAGCTTATTGGCCACAAATTTCATTGTCTCCGGGTTGGGCGTCATCTCAGTATATATGCTGATTATGGGATTGCCTGTCTTGATCATAAATCACGTTTAGATAACAAAATTACAAAACGAAGGCCTGATTCGTTTACGCAACAGGAAACAAAGGGTTAAAACCTACATCTGTAAAACCGGCTCTTCCGTATGTAAGGGTAATTACGCCGGAAGATTAGTAAAAACCATTAGAAATTTTCTCGTCGTAACTCGCATTAGTTCAAGTACTTAGTGGAAACTACGAACAGGGGTAAGTAAAATTCCTTAGCAAATACTAGTAATTTCCACATTTACTTTTAGTTTTGCACTACCAATCCTTGTAAAGCCGGTTAATCGTACTAATATGAAAATGAAATCTTTAATTGCCCTGGTAAAGGTCCAGGCGACCGTGCCCGTCCATCTGCCTAAAGTGGCAATTTTCCTCTCCTTTTTCCTGCCGATCCTGAGTTTTGGGCAGGCTGTTACCGGAATCATCACGGATTACAATGGTTTTTGGAAAACCTCTGCTTCGGCTGTTAACCCGGTAAAGCCTAATAACAGTCATAATCTACTGGCTTTCACTTATAATGGCGTTCAATATTCAACCGGCGTGAACAATGACCTGCTGGTTTCCCGGGGCGAAACCTTCACAACCGGCGATTTTTGGTCTCTTCCTGTGGCCTCGATCAGCGGCACGATCAACTCAAATACAAAAGCCGGACTGGGTGCTTTGTATGATGGCGTGTCGAACGGGCCCAGCAATCCTGCACCTGAATGGGGAATTTCCACCTACCTTACCGACGGTATAAAGGGACTTAACCTGGGTACCTGTATCGCCAACCTGCCTTCGGGTACCATGAGCTTCAGCATCCAGAATATTGCGCCTTCATCTATCGGCGACGGTATTCCTGATATCCTGGTAACACAGGTGGCGGATCCTACCGGTAATTCATTTGACCGCTACGAATTCACCGATGCAGGCAATGCGAGGGTAGGCAATTATAAGGACATCGTATTCAACAATATTTCTGCCATAGGCAACTGGACGGCCGATTTTTATGATGTAAAGAACAACCCGATGACGCTTACCGGCGGCTTTACGCAAACCGATCGTCCCCTGCGTTTATGGGCTGCTGACCTGAGCGAATTGGGTATTACTGCTGCCAACTATACACAGATCAAGCATTTTGTGATCAATCTTTGCGGTAATAGCGACCTGGCCTTTGTAGCCTACAACAACCGGAGCGTGAACTTTCAGTCACAGTCGGCCCTGCCGGTTCAATACAGCTTTTTCAAAGGAAGCCTCTCCGCCGGAAAATCGATGCTGAGCTGGCAGACGGTTTCTGAAAAAGATGCTTCGCATTTTATTGTCGAAAGAAGCCAGGATGGCAACAGCTTTCGCGCGCTCGACAGCGTGGCAGCCAGAAACGGCAATGGAGTAAATGATTACAGCTATATCGATGCCAGGCCTTCTGCCGGCAGCAATTACTATCGCCTCAAACAGGTAGACAATGATGGCAGGTTCAGCTACAGCAGCATTGTAAGACTTGACCCCGCTGCTCAATCAAGACCGGTTGCCAGGCTTTACCCCAACCCGGCCAAGGACAGGCTCCATATAGACCACCCGGCGGCGGCAGGCAGGGAAACCATAGCCGTTTACAGCCAGTCAGGCATATTGATGCAACAACAGCAGCCCGCGAGAAGCGCTGTTCAAACAAAAATTGACATCCATACCCTCAAGCCGGGTTTGTATTACCTGGTGTTCCAGAACGGTGAAGAAAAGACAGTGCAGAATTTTTTGGTTAACTGATAGATTAGATACAAACGAAAGAGGGATGAGCGATCATCCCTTTTTTATGTCCTAAACCGCGTTCCTCTAAATACAAAAAAGGCCCGGAAAGCATCCAGGCCGGTAAAAAGATGAAAAACCCTTACAAGGAAGAAGCTTAAGAGACGATCATAAGCTTTGCATAATTCAGCATAATCTTCTTCTCTCCGTTCACATCGAATTTGATGGTGGCAACCGGGTTATGGCTTGATCCCTCAAGCTTCACGACCTCGCCAAAGCCGAATTTCTGATGTTCAACACGCATACCTTGTTCCAGCTTTGAAATGTCGCTGGGTACAAAATTGGGAGAAGGGGTATGGGCTACCTCCCTGGGTTTGGCATTGCTGTTGACCAGGGTCGATACAAAGCTTTTTTCCTTTGGCTCGCTGCCTGCGCCGAAACCGCGCTGCATGCGTTCGAAAGCGCTGCCCATGCCAAAGCCCTGACTTTGGTTTTTAACACCGCCACCCGCAAAGGTCTTGTCGATGTATTCGGAAGGCATTTCGTCGAGGAAACGGCTTTGCTCATTCTGGTGAAGGTTACCAAACTTATAACGGGTATTGGCATAGGTAAGGAACAGCCTGCCCTTTGCCCTGGTAATGGCCACGTAAAAAAGACGGCGTTCTTCCTCGAGCTCTTCGCGTGTGTTAATGCTCATGGCATTGGGAAAAAGACCTTCTTCCAGGCCGCCTACAAAAACAACCGGGAATTCCAATCCCTTGGCGGCATGGATGGTCATCAGCTTTACCGTATCGGCATCAGGGTCTTTCTGGTCGGCATCGGTGAGCAATGTGATCTGCTGCAGGTAGGCAGCCAGGCCCTTGTCGCCTACTTCCCCGCTTTCTTCATTGCTGGGTGTTTCGGTAAACTCCTTGATGGAGTTCAGCAATTCCTGTACGTTCTCATAGCGCTGTACGCCTTCGGTGCTTTTGTCGTTGAACAGCTCTTTTACAAAGGAGGTTTGCTTGCCAACGTGAAAGGCAATGTCATAGGCGTTCTTTGAGCCCAGCATGCTATGAAAGCTCCTGATCATCAGCACAAATTCTTCTATGGCCTGGAGTGTGCCTGATTTGAAGCCGAACATCTGGGCGTTTTCCAGCACCTGCCACATGCTGATGTTGTGTTCATTGGCCGCAAGTATGGCCCTGTCCATCGAGGTTTTTCCAATACCGCGAACGGGATAGTTGATAATTCTTTTCAGCGCTTCTTCATCCTTTGGGTTGACGATCACGCGGAGGTAGGCGATGTAATCCTTGACCTCCTTGCGTTGGTAGAAGGAAATGCCTCCATAGATCGTGTAGGGTATGTTCATGCGCCGCAGGCTTTCCTCGAAAGAGCGGCTCTGCGCATTCGTGCGGTAGAGAATGGCAATATCCTTATTATTGAAATGATTGCGGAGCTTTTGCTCCTGTATGGCATCAGCCACAAACTTGCCTTCGTCGTTGTCTGTCATGGTGCGTACCAGCCTGATCTTTTCACCGGTTGCATTTTCGGTAAAAAGGGTTTTTGGTATCTGCCCCTTGTTGTTTTTTATGACCTCGTTGGCTATGCTGAGAATGTTCTGGGTGCTGCGGTAGTTCTGCTCCAGCTTGATCACCTTTACTTCGTCGTAATCTTTCTGGAACTGCAGGATATTCTGGATGGTAGCGCCACGGAAGGAGTAGATGCTTTGCGCATCATCGCCAACCACGCAAACATTTTCGTGGGCCGCGCCGAGGAGCTTGATGATCTCGTACTGCGCAGGGTTGGTATCCTGGTACTCATCGATAAGGATGTATTTGAACTTGTGCTGGTATTTATGCAACACTTCCGGGAAGGCCTTAAGCAGCTCGTACATCTTAAAGAGCAGGTCGTCGAAGTCCATGGCGCCGTTCTTAAAGCAGCGTTTGCTGTAGGCATCGTAGATCTGTCCGATCATGGGGCGGTTGGACCGCATGTCTTCCTGCTGTATGTAATAATCGGTAAGGTATTCCCTTGGGCCAACCAGTGCATTCTTGGCACCGGATATCCTGTTGTACACGGCATTGGGCTTATAATGCTGCACATCGAGATTGAGCTCGCCGGTAACGGTCTTTACCACGCTTTTGGCGTCGTCGGTATCGTAAATGGTAAATGAGTTGGGATAGCCGATCCTATGGGCTTCGGCCCGCAAGATGCGTGCAAAGACGCTGTGAAAGGTGCCAATGTAAAGGTTGCGGGCTTCGCGGTTTCCGAGGATATGGCCTATCCTTTCCTTCATTTCGGCAGCAGCCTTATTGGTAAAGGTAAGGGCCAGTATATTGAAAGCATCCACTCCCTTGGCCATAAGGTGGGCAATGCGTGTAGTAAGTACTTTGGTTTTTCCGCTGCCTGCGCCGGCAACGATCATCAGTGGCCCTTCTGTAGTAAGCACAGCCTCACGCTGTCTTTCATTCAATCCCTTCAGGTAATCTTGCATAAAATTCAATTGGCACCCACAAGTGTCCTCCAGGAGTTGGGTGGTCTGCGAAGGTACGTTTTAGGGCGGGCCTTGCTAAAGATTTGAGTAGTTAAATTTTCAGGTTTTTTCCCACTGGCATCAGGGTAGAAAATAAATTTCAGTGCCTGCTGTGCAAAATGAATTATCGTTTCATCTCCTCGTGCATGAGGACCATCCTCTTTTTATGTATGATCTACCTGATCCTGGCCATGGGCCGGGAAAAGGCAGCCTCAAAAAAGGCCTGTGCAGGAATGCGTGAAAGACCGGCCCTGCAAGGTTTGCCGGGCAGGAAATGCCGCCTTTTCAACTGCATTGCGTGCCGGAGGGGAGCAAGCTGCGTGCTTTCGTTTTGCATAGAACAAAATTTTTACGTCCAGCCGGGAACACGGGACACTGTCGCTGTATTCCGCCAACCTCCACACTTTTTGCAATGCAGGACTGAATCCCCTAAGGCAGATTAAAACAACATCTCGTTTGGTGGTGTTATACCGAGCATGCGGATATAGATCGTACACTGCCCGCGGTGGTGCCCCTGGTGCTCAAAGCCCTTAAGGATCCACGAAAGCCTTGTTTCGGTAAATGCCCCGCGCTTTACGGGTTCGTCGAGCCTGGCAGCATCCATGCCTTTTATACCATCGATGCAATAGTCGTAGCTCGCCATCACGTAATATATGACCGAGTCTTTTGATTGCGCCCCGGCTGAACGCTCAAGGTTGCGCCCGGCAAATAACCTGTCCTTTCCTATACCATTCGAGACCAGGCCAATATTTCCCTGCGCCAGGTGAAGCATCTGTTCTGCAAAGCTGCGTATGCTATCTGCCGGGCGGTAACCGAACTTGTCTGCCGGCATTTTTTCAAGGCAGGCTGCTGTGTAGGCTTTGGCTCTTTGCCAGTCTCTTACGAGCTGTGCTTTCAGGCTATCATTATCTGCGGCTGTGGC
>DASTPZ010000183.1:0-10367 GCA_035761965.1 Flavisolibacter sp.
CATACTCGCCGGGCGATACCTCATACGGCCCCTGTTCAGGATCGTGGCGGCTACCAAGCTGAGAGAGATCTTTACCGCAACGGCCCTGCTGCTGGTTGTTGGCATTGCCGTATTAATGACGCAGGTAGGACTCAGCCCGGCTTTGGGCACTTTCCTGGCGGGTGTTGTGTTGGCCAACAGTGAATACAAGCATGAGCTGGAAAGCGATATAGAGCCTTTCAAAGGCTTGCTGCTGGGACTTTTCTTTATCGCGGTCGGTGCATCGATCGACTTCAACCTCATCCTGCAGTCGCCATTGAGGATATTCGGACTGGTGCTGTCTCTCATGGTGGCGAAAGCCCTGGTGCTTTACGCATTGGGTAAGGTTTTCAAGCTGAAGCTTGATCAGAATCTTTTGTTCTCGCTGGCCCTTAGCCAGGTTGGTGAATTTGCCTTTGTGCTTTTTTCCTTCTCTTTTCAAAAAGGAATTCTTACACAAGAAACGGTCGATACCATGGTGGCGGTGGTAGCCATCAGTATGGCGCTTACACCCCTTGTGCTGCTGGTAAATGAAAAGATCATCCAGCCGAGGCTTTGCCTTGCAGATCTTGAAGAAGAAAAGGAGTCTGATCAGATAGATAACGAAGAGCACCCGGTGATCGTTGCGGGCTTTGGGCATTTCGGTAACACGCTGGGAAGATTCCTGAGAGCCCACAAAATTGGCATGACAATACTTGACAACGATTCAGACAGAGTGGAGCTGCTTCGCAGGATGGGCTTCAAGGTTTACTATGGCGATGCCTCTCGTCATGACCTGCTGGAAGCTGCCGGAGCAAGAAAAGCAAAGCTCATTATCATCACAATAGAGCCTGCAGAAAAAAGGCTGGAAATGATAGAAACGGTCAAAAAGCATTTTCCCAACCTGCGTATGCTGGTACGCGCCACTAACCGTTATGATGCCTACGACCAGATGAATGCAGGCATGCTTCATGTATACCGCGAAACCGTAGATACAGCGCTGCGGGTAGGAGTAGATGCGATGCGCTTCCTTGGCTACAGGAACTATGCGGCCCAAAGAGCTGCACGGACTTTTTTGAAGCTCGATGAGGCGAACCTGAAAAAGCTTGCTTCCATTAAAGATATCGACGAGTATATCTTGTCTGCGAAAGCGAAGATCGAGGAGCTGGAGCGGATCATACAGCAGGACAGCACACAGGAGAACAGGATAGTAGACCGCGGCTGGGATGAGGACAGCCTGATCGCTGATGCCAATAAAGTTGCACAGGTGTCCTGATGCGGATTTTGGAACCGTGTTAACACGCTAACCGGCCGGATCGTGATCTTTTGCAAAGCCAAGGCCGGTGAGAAAACTACTGAAGCTTTTGCGCAGGATATGAAGCCTGAATTGTTGTGCGTTGGCGACTGCCGACTGGCTGTAAGCTAACCGTTCTTCATCAGTCATGTTGCTGAGCAGAGCGGCCAGGTGGCCAGGTTCCTTATATACGATACATTGTTTCTTCAGTTCGGGTGGGATGGTGAGATGAGCTGGCAGGATGAGCGGCTTGCCGAAACGCACCGCATCAAAAAAACACCCGGAGCTTTTGGTCAATCCGTAGCGCTCAGGTTCGGCTGATCCTTCATAAAATTGCTCGCTTAGCGGCGCCAGCACAAAATCACAGCCGGACAGAACGCGGTCATATTCCAACTGCTCAACGAATTTGCCATCATAAACCTTTACTGATGCAAAGGATGAGGATGAACGATTCAAGCTGGCAAGCATTTCCCTTGAGCGCGATTCGGCGGCACCGCCAAGGATAACAAAATGAAGCTTTGCCGGTCCTTCCCTGAGCAATAGAAGTGTTTGCAAAAGGTCGTTGTA
This sequence comes from Flavisolibacter sp., assembly GCA_035761965.1. Lineage (GTDB taxonomy): Bacteria > Bacteroidota > Bacteroidia > Chitinophagales > Chitinophagaceae > Flavisolibacter. Next base: position 1,859 of record DASTPZ010000183.1, read on the forward strand.
TTGTCTTCGCTTAAGATCGACCGATCCGGGTACGGCGATCAATAATCTTTTGCCTGCATTACCCCCGGATGTCTCATGCTCGAAATGGCTGCCAGGAAGGATGAATACCTGTTTTTTTGTAAGCTGGTGTTCCTTTATATAGTCTTTGGTTGTGGAAAGCAGCACTGCGAATGCCGAAACCTCCCTGGCCAACAGTTTTTTTCCGGCATATTGCAAAACGCTCCGCGGAGAAAACGAAAAAGAAGGCTCGAAAAAACCATTTACCTGGTGCAAGGTCAGAACCGTGCTGGCAGGCCTTAGCCTGCGGCAAAGCAAAGCGAAGAACAAATGATGATGAGCTACGGTATTGAGAAAAAGAAGCTCGCAACGATTACGGCGGAAATGGCTGTGAATGAGCAGCCAGTTGGTTTGGTTGCCGCGCTCCAGGTATACCCATTCAAAACTCCCGGATCGGTCTCCGAACATAGGCTTTAGCTGGTCGGCCATCTCTTTTGGAAAAAAAAGCGTAAGCCGGTTCGAAGAAACGTCAAGAATCCTGATCAGCGTGTAAGCCGTTTCAAAATGTTCGGTATCGTAGATGGCTATATTCACGCTGCTCCGGTTAAATGTATATGTTTGCGACAAATCTCTGAATGTCCCTAAATTAGGTAAAGTGGGTTTAAAGAAAAACTTGTTATACAATTCCCTTCTTTCCTTCAGCCAGGTTGCCTTCCCGCTCATATCTATTCCCTATCTGTCAAGAATACTGCGCCCGGAAGGTTTGGGGCAGGTAAGCTTCATCGATTCTCTCAGCTATTATTTCGTGGTCATTGCCGAATTTGGTATTGTCACCTATGGCATTAAGCAGGTGTCGAGGCTTCGTAATGACAGGGAGGCGCTAGGCAGGCTGGTGTCAGATCTTCTATCGCTTCATATACTCGTATCGCTAGTTAGTATGGCGATCTATATTTTAACCGTTTTCCTTCTCTACCGCCATATCGGCGACCTGAGGTTCGTGCTTTTTTCTCTTTCTTTTTTAGCCGTAAACAGCTTTGCCTGCGAATGGTATTTTCTTGGGCGGGAAGAGTTCCGGTTTGTCAGTCTCCGTTCCTTTGCAACAAGGACCCTGGGATTGATCTCTATTTTCCTGCTGGTAAACGATAGCGGCGATTCCATTATTTATTATGCGATTATTATCTGCAGTGCCATGGCCAACCAGGCCTGGAATGCATGGAGGCTTTTCAGGGAGATACCGGTAAGCTTCAGGGCTGTGCGATGGAAACCCCACCTGCCTCACCTGAGGGTAACCTATCTTATCAGTCTTGTATACAGCATAGTGCTTATGCTTGATAATGTGCTGCTGCAGCTGGTGAGTGTAAGCGCCGCTGTTGCTTTTTATGCGTTTGCGGCCAAGCTCGTGCGCCTTTCCGGCGGGCTTGTTACAGATGCCCTGCTCGTGTTTTATCCAAGAACCATTTCGCTCGCACACAGGAATGAGCAGGAACAGCTGCAGGTTACAGTGATGCAGGTCTCACAGCTCATCCTGCTTCTGACCATACCGATGGGTGCCGGTATTTTCCTGCTTGCAGACCAGTTTACGCTGGTATATTTCGGAGAGGCCTTTGCACCCCTGGCACATAACCTCAAAATACTTTCCCTTTACCCGTTAGTAAAGGCTTATAGCCTTTTTTTGAATAAACAGATTTTGATGACCTACGATAAGGAGAAGCTCATACTCCGGGGGCTCGCTCTAGGAGCTTTTGTTTTTCTCGTCCTTGCCTTTCCTTTGTGCTATTATTTTGCAGATAAGGGAATGAGTTTTGCCATCATGGGGTCAGAGCTGACGGTATTGCTGTATAATATGCAAGCTGTTCAAAGGTTGGGCACTCATTTACGGGTGCTTGAGCAAAGAACCGCTTTGGAGGCGCTTGCGGGTAGTTTGCTGTTTGTTCCGATCGTTTGGGCAGGGCAGTGGATCGAAAGCGGGCTGCTGGCTATCATGGCAGAGGTATTGGCTTGCCTGGCGGTTTATGCGCTTTTTCTTTTTTTTATTGCCAGGAACAGGATAGCGCTTCACATTGCGCATTCCTTTTTTCCAACGCTTTCCTTATTCAAAACAAGTAACCGTGAGACGCGGAACCGGTAAAAAATATTTTATCCAGGAGCATCTCCACCGCACTGGCGTGCGTCACGGTGGCGTGGGCAATATCGACATAGAGCAGGTGCTCGCCGGCGAGGGTTATCAACCGCTGTTCTTTCCCCATTTCGACAGCTTTACGCCACGGGCCAAAGCAGCCAGGGTATTTTTCTTGCTCCGCTGCCTTTTTTCCATACCGCCTGATTCAGTCATTATATTCCAAATGCCCTTGTATGCCCGGCTGCACCTGATTTTCATCAGGCTTTGCCTGCGGCTGAGGCGATCAATAAGACTGGTTTGCATATTGAGCGATATCAATGGATTAAAAGATAATGATGCCGGAAAGCTGAAAAAGGAGGTAAAGATGTTTGCCGGCCTAAAGGAGTTTGTTGTGCATAACGATACCATGAAAAGCTGGCTGCTTGGCATAAATCCGGGAGCAAGGACCGGCTCAATTGATTTTTTCGATTTTCTGGTGCAGCCCTTGGTAAGTCAACGGAAGCTCGGGCCCTCCATCGCATTTGCCGGTGCTCTTGACAAAAGCCGTTTTGTATGGGACTTGAAAAAAATACAGGAAGTTGACTTTCACCTTTATGGTGAAACAGCGGAGCCTCCTGTGGAAGGTGCCAATCTGCGGTATTATGGCGTTTTCAGCCCGGATGAAATGCCCGTGCGGCTGACAGGCTCATTTGGCCTTGTATGGGATGGCGACAGTATAGCCGGACTACAGGGAATTTTTGGTACTTATGCAAAGTACATCAGCCCGCATAAGCTTTCGCTTTATGCAATTGCCAGCTTGCCGGTAATCTGTCACAAAGCATCGGCCGCAGCACAGGTTGTAAAAAAGTACGGGATAGGCATCGCGGTAAATGCTTTGGACGAATTGCCTCAACTGATAAGGGATATGAAACAGGAAGACTACGACCGCATGCGTTTCAATTGTATGCAGGTTGCCAGGGGCGTCAGCCAGGGGAGAAGGTTGAAGAAAGCGCTTCTGGAGCTGGGTATCGGAGAAGCGCCTCCTGACAACGAATGAAGCAGCTATAAATTATTTAACAGACTTGGTATGATGACAAAGATTATTCGCCTGCTGAAATGGCCTTCGCTGCTGCTGCTGCTGCCGGTGATATTTCTTTGGCATGGCTATAATGAAAATTTCGGACTCCTGCCTCTGCGCACATTGGCCGGGCTTTTACTGGAATATGCACTCGTGGTGGTGATCTTTTTTCTGGTGGCCTATCTTCTGCTGAGAGAGGGAAGGCGTGCCTTCCTTTTCAGCTTTGCGGGGCTCGCCGTATATTTTTTATTTGGGGCTTTCCATGATTGGATCAAAGCTGTTTTGAATAACGGCTTTTTCTCCTCGTACAGCTTTCTCCTGCCTTCGATGCTGGTGCTCGCTATTGCACTTGTTAGGCTGCTGCGGAACAGCGGCCGTAAATGGATAAGGGCTTCGAATTATTGCCGCTGGCTGCTGGTATTGCTGCTGCTGATAGAAGTTGGTACCACAGTTTACCAACGCGTCGCCGAGCCCTATGGAGGCCATTCTTTGCTGCCGGATCAGCGGCTTGCTATGCCGGTACCGGACAACCGGCACTTGCCTGATATTTATTTTGTGGTTTTTGACGAATATGCGAGTTCAAAGGCGCTCAGGGAAGCTTTTGACTTCGACAATTCGCTCATGGATTCCCTTTTAACGTCAAAGGGCTTTTTTCTTTCCCATAATTCAAGCAGCAACTATAACTACACGCTGCTTTCCCTCGCCTCGACTTTCGGCCTCAGTTATCTGGACCTTAAGGAAGATGGTATGGTATTTAACCAGCCGCTTTCAATAAGAGCTTACAAGGCAATAGGAAAAAACGGCTTGCTTCGTTACCTGTCAGCACAAGGTTATGCGCTTAGAAATTTCGGCTGCTTCGACCTGGAAGGGGCTCCGGCACCCACTTATGCCTACTTGGGAGACGATTTTTTTGAAAAGATGGTAAATACGGGAACCCTGTCCTGCCGGATCAAGCAAGATATTCTTTGGAATTTCACAGCAAAGAACATTTTTACAGGTGTTCCGAATTTCGAACCGCTTCAACAGGAAAGGAAAAAATTCCTTGACCGTAACCAGTATAATTATGAAGCGTTGATGAAGGAGCTGAAAACGGCGCACACCGGTCCGAGGTTTGTATACTGCCACCTGATGCTGCCCCATCCACCGTACTATCTCGACGAAAAAGGAGCGCTTCAGCCCGATACCATGCAGCACTATAACAGGCATAACAAGGACGCTTACCTCCACCAGCTGCGTTATGCCAATAGGCTCATCGGCGAGATCGTCAATGCCGCTGTGCAGAAAACAGGAAGACCCAGGGTGGTGATTTTGGAAGGCGATCATGGCTACAGGTTTTATAGCGACAAAGCCAGCTGGAAGTATGCCTTTATGAACCTGAACAGCTACTATTTTTCGGATGGAGATTACCGCGGGCTCTACGATGGGATAAGCCCGGTAAACAGCTTTAGACTGGTGCTGAACAAATATTTCGGCCAAAAGCTTTCCATGCTGCCCGACACGGCTTTTTACCTGCTGGATCCGGATGATTACCGTTGACCGTTGGCTGTTAAATTTATAAAAGCTTCCCTCTGTCACTCCCCGAATGGGGAATTTCCTTATCTTTGCGCCCCGCAAAGCGGTATTGCCTAAAGAGGCCCCATAAGTTTCCCCCGGTGGGGAGCGCCTCAAGGGTTTAACAGAAATAGCATTCAAATGCCAAAGGTTAAAACAAACTCCAGTGCCAAAAAGCGTTTTAAGGTAACGGGCACCGGAAAGATCACTCACCAGCGATCCTTTAAGCGTCACATCCTGACCAAAAAGTCTAAAAAGCGTAAACGTGCCTTAGCTAAAGACGGCGTAGTAGCAAAAGCCAATCTTGATTTTGTAAGACGCCTGTTACGTTTGAAATAAGCCATCGGCTGGCCCAGGCCGGCTTCAATCTTTAACTTTAAACTCATTTAGATATGCCACGTTCCGTAAATGCTGTTGCTTCCAAAGCACGCAGAAAAAGAATTTTAAAGCAAGCCAAGGGTTTTTATGGCAAGCGCAAAAATGTATACACCGTTGCCAAGAACGTTGTAGAAAAGGGTATGACCTACAGCTATGTGGGCCGTAAGCTTAAGAAAAGGGAGTACCGCCGCCTGTGGATCGCCCGTATAAACGCCGCCGTGCGTGAAGAGGGCCTTACTTATTCCCAGTTCATCAATGCGCTGAACAAAAAAGGAATCACCCTGGACCGTAAGGTGCTGGCCGACCTCGCCATGAACAATGCCGAGTCGTTCAAGGGCCTGATCGCCCAGGTTAAATAATACAACAGCCCCGCTGTGACGAGGAATACCTGTAAGGCTGAACCTTACAGGTATTTTATTTGGGAGGGGACGGTCCTGCAACTTGCCGGGTTGGCTTCTTCAAATAGGAGGGTCCTGTTTTCCATAAACATATACTTTTGCAAAAAAACAATACCCGATAAGTGAACTCCCCAATCAACACGATGAACAACTCCTATATGGATCTTGTTCAGCAAACGTTCAATTTTCCCCAGGAAGGTTTAGAGGTTAAGGATGGGTACCTGAGGTTCAACGGACTTGACATCAAAGCGCTGATCGACAAGTACGGCACGCCGCTCAAGCTTTCCTACCTGCCCAAGATCGGGATGCAGATCAACAAGGCGAAGGATATGTTCGCCAAGGCTTTTAAAAAACACAAATACGAGGGCCAGTACTTTTACTGCTATTGCACAAAAAGCTCGCATTTTTCCTTTGTTGTGGAAGAGGCCCTTGAGCACAATATTCACCTTGAAACCTCGTACGCCTACGATATAGAGATCATCAAAAAGCTCTACGAGAAAAAACGCATCAACAAGGATATTCACATTATCTGCAATGGCTTTAAGGAAAAAGGATATACGCGGCGAATTGCCCAGCTCATAAACACAGGCTTTCGCAATGTGATACCTATTCTTGACAACAAGGAGGAACTGCAGGCCTACAGGCGTTCTGTAAAGAGCCCCTTCAAGCTGGGCATCAGGGTTGCGGCGGAAGAAGAACCTAATTTTCCTTTTTACACCTCCCGCCTGGGCATCAGGGCCAAGGATATCTTGGAGTTCTATGTAGACAATATCGAGGGTTACGAGGACAAGTTCCAGCTCAAGATGCTGCATATATTCCTGAACAAAGGGATAAAGGACGATATCTACTACTGGTCGGAGCTCAATAAGATCATCAACCTCTATTGCCAGCTTAAAAAGATCTGTCCTGAGCTCGATTCAATCAACATCGGTGGCGGCTTTCCCATCAAACACTCACTTGGCTTTGAATATGACTACCAGTTCATGATCAACGAGATCGTGAGCAATATCAAGGCGGCCTGCAAACGCAACAAAGTGCCCATGCCGAATATATTTACGGAGTTTGGAAGCTATACCGTAGGAGAGAGCATGGCCCATATTTACAGCGTGATCGGTCAAAAGGCGCAGAACGACAGGGAAACCTGGTACATGATCGATTCTTCCTTTATCACCACACTGCCTGATACCTGGGGCATAGGAGAGAAATTCCTGATGCTGCCCATCAATAAATGGGACCAGGAATACCAGCGGGTTGTATTGGGAGGCATCACCTGCGACAGCCATGATTACTACGATTCCGAAGAGCACATCAACGAAGTGTTCCTGCCCAAGCCCAATGGCGATGAACCCCTTTACGTAGGGTTCTTCCACACAGGGGCTTACCAGGACCAGATCAGCGGGTATGGCGGTATCAAGCACTGTCTTATTCCTTCGCCAAAACACGTGATCATAGAGCACGATAAAAATGGAAAGCTCATCGACTGGCTGTATGCCAAGGAGCAGTCTGCGCAAAGCATGCTTAAGATACTGGGTTATATCAAATAAAAAAGCCAATGGACAACAGCACGGGCTGGATCCATTGGCCTTCGGCTTCAGGGCTGTTCCCCGGCCGCCTTTTCTTTTTGCTTAGTTGCCCAAAACTTTTTTCCTGGCTTCTTCCCTTACTTTTTCACGCTGCTCCCCGTTTTGAGGCTGCTGCTGGGGCGTAGACGGTGCTGGCCTGTTGCCATAGTTGCCACCGCGGTTGCCGCGGTAATAACCACCATTGCCGTAATACCTGTCTGGCCTTCCGTAAAATCCATTGTTCCTGTAAACGCCACGGCCATAAGGATAGCCATAGGTCCGCCCAAAAGTATTCGCCTCATAATACCTGCCTGTATAGGGATCTCGCTCAAGTATCACCGTACCCCGGTAAGGGTCGTCGACATACACCCGGTTCGAAGCCACGCCCGGCTCATAGTATTCACCGGTTTCTCTCACCGTTGTGCAACTAAAAGCAGTGACCGCTAAAACAAGAACGGCAACCACTGATAATAAATTGAAACGTTTCATTATTCGGGATTTTATAACTTGATACCCAATAATATAGCCAGAAAATGATAAGAAAAGCCTATAAGCCGGGTCTCTTTGCAATCTTAACATTTGCTGCGTCCGCTGTGATGGCGCAAAGCGACGAATCGGCGGTTCAGCAAACCATCAACCGCCTGTTCGAAGGCATGAAAAAAACCGATACGGCACTCATCCGGTCTGTTTTTGCGCCTGGTGCGATCCTGCAGACCGTTGACCGTGGAAAGGATGGGAAGGTTACGATTAAATCGGCTCCGCTGGATTCTTTCCTGGTATCGGTGGCAAGGCCCCGGACCGAGGTGCTCGATGAAAGGATCCGTTTTGAGACGGTTCGGACAGATGGGGACCTGGCAACGGCATGGACACCCTATCAATTCTATTTCGGGCAGAACTTCAGCCATTGCGGGGCCAATTCTTTCCAACTGGTGAAGTTGAATGGCGAATGGAAGATCCAATACCTCATCGACACCCGCAGGCGAAAGGACTGCCAGTGATCAGCGGGTTTTCAGCCTGTACTTTTTATTCACCTTGGGATTGTTGAAATAGCGGTCAAGCTCTTTCTCGGTAAGATCGTTCGTCAACTCTACCGGAACTTCCATGAGCTGGAGCTGGGCTTGCTTGAGCTCATCCTTCAATTTATTGTTCTTGCGCAGGATTTCCGGATCCTTGGAGCCGATCAGCTGGTTGTCGTCGCGCATGTATTCCAGTCTTTTGATAGAGGTGCGAACCAGGGCCGCCTGGTTCTGGTCAACGGCTTTATTTGGCACAGCGGCCTCCTTGATGGGAACAAGGGCCAGTCCCACACTGGGAAGGATCTTGCCGGTGCGCTGGGCATCGCTGCCACTGGAGGTGGACAGGACCGTACCGGTAAGCGAGGTAGTAGCCGATGTAAGGTCAAAGGTCGTGCGGTAAGATTTGGTTTTCTTCAGCCGCTTGTCCAGCA
>DASTPZ010000184.1:0-11080 GCA_035761965.1 Flavisolibacter sp.
TCGCACGCCCGGCACTTTTTACCCTGCGCTGGAGGTAAAGTTCAGGTATGGGTGATAGGCCAGGGTCTTAACGCCCGGCCTTTTCCATCCAGCCATGTCTGTCTGCCAGCCTGCCGGTCCTGATGGCTTCGAATTCAACCCTCAGCTTTTCCGAAATGCTTTCAGCAGTATAAGGCGGCAGTGAATAGGATATTCCATCGATACCGATCCTGCATATGGGTGCCACAACGGCCGCGGTACCTGCGCCAAAAGCTTCGGTGAGCGAGCCGGCTGTAAGGGCTTCCCTTACTTCTTCTACATGTACAGGTCTTTCTTCCACTGCAATGCCGGCGTCCATGGCCAATTGTATGAGCGAGCGGCGGGTAACGCCATCGAGGATGGTGTCGGATAGCGGTGGCGTCACCAGGCGGCCGCCAATCACGAACATAAGGTTCATGGTGCCGGATTCTTCAAAATACTGGTGACTCTCATCGGTCCAGATCACCTGGTCGAATCCTTCTTCTCTCGCTTGCTGTGTAGGGTAAAAAGCGCCTCCGTAATTCCCGGCGCACTTCGCATAGCCCGTGCCTCCGCTGGCGGCCCTCGTAAAATTCTTTTCCACTTTCACGCTGATGGGATCAGGATAAAGCGGTGGAACGGGACTGCAAACGATAATGAACTCGTACTGATCAGATACTTTAACACCCAGCCTTGCTTCGCTGGCAAAAACCAATGGCCTTATATAAAGCGAGCCGGGCGAAGCAGGCACCCAATTGCGATCAAGCGAGATCAGCTCGTGCAGGGCCGCCCTGAACAGCGCTTCGGGCACGGGCGGCATGCACATCCTGTGCAGCGAACGGTTGAGTCTTTCCCAATGCCTGTCGATCCTGAATATACCGATACTGCCATCCTCCATGCGAAAGGCCTTCATGCCCTCGAACACACTCTGTCCATAATGAAGGGCAAGTGTAAAGGGTGAAAGGGAAAGCTGCTGAAAGGGAATGATCGAAGGCTCCTGCCATGCTCCATTCCCGTATGTGCAGGTAAACATATGATCTGCCGCCGTGCTTCCAAACGATAAGGGAGCAGCGCCACTGGTAAGGCGCGGGTTCTTTGATGGCCGGATGCTGATGCCGGCTGTTGCGTTTTCCATTTTTTGCAAATTAATTTTAAGGTCATCCGCCAGCCGGACAACCGGTTTTTTTACAAATGCTTTGCTGGCATGTTTCTTCTGTGTTCAGCCTTTCAACCGGGTTCTTTGCCGTTCCCGTCCTGTTTGAGCAGGATCTCCATCTTGATGTCCGATCTTGCATAAACACCTTCTTCTATGGGTACTTCCACAAAACCGATCTTGCGATACATGGCAATGGCTGCAGCAAGACCTGTTTGCGAATAAAGGATCACCTTCCATGCGCCCAGCTCGGCGGCTTTTTGCAGGGCGGCATAGCTCAGGGCCTCTGCAATGCCTTTGCGCCTGAACGGAGGATCAACGGCCATCTTGGTAAACTCGTAAATGCCTTCATCAACCTTTCTCAGCGCAACCGTGCCGGCAATGCTGCCCTCGAACGAAGCCATCAGTATGGCGCCGCCTTTATCCAGTATGGCCTCCTGCGGATGCTGCAGTACAAAGCGGTCGATGTCCTCAAGCCAGAAATACTGCTCGATCCAATCGCGGTTGAATCTTTCAAAATAGGGCTGGTGTTCCGGCTGATAAGCCATGATCTCTATGTTTTTCATACAGCAGATTGTTTTTTGAATTCCCTGTTCACGAGGTATACACCGCCAAGCGTGATCAGGGTTCCGGCAACCATATTCATGCTCATATCCTCGTTCAGTATTGCCCAGCCAAGCACAATGGCTACAACGGGATTGATATAGGCGTATACGGATACCTGTGTGGCGGGCAGCTTGCTGATGGCGAACCCGTAAGCAGAATAAGCGAGCAGCGAGCCGAAGCCTATAAGATAAGCAAGGCTCCAAAGCGCGTCCTGCGGAGCATCCGCGAGGTTGGTATATTGTCCTGATGCAAAACAAACCGGCAGCAGAACAATGCCTGCGATCAGCATTTGCAGCCCGGCCGAAAAAAGTATGGGTGTCTGGGGTTTGTACCTCGAGGCAAATACCGTCCCGAATGACCAGCAGATGGTCGCCACCAGCGAGAGCACAATGCCAAAAGCAAATTTCGCTTCCGCCAGGTCTGCAAAATGTTTATAGAAGATAGTGGCAATGCCCGCAAATCCGATCACAAGCCCCGTTATCATAAGCCTGGTGAATTTTGCAAAGCTAAGCAGCAGGATGCTGAACAGCGCAACAAAAAGCGGAACAAGTCCGGCTATGATGGCCGCCATCCCGCTATTGATGTATTGCAAGGCCCAGGTGATGAGCCCATTGCTGAGACATAATAGCAGAATACCCTGTATGGCAATCTTGATCATGGATTTGCGGTCGGGCCAGGCATAACCCTGCATTTTAAAATAAGCGACCATGAGCAGTCCACTGATAAGCTGACGTACGCCTGCCACAAAGAGCCCGGGAAGGTGCAGCGCGCTGATGCGTGCAGCCAGGTAGGTGGTACCCCAGAAAAAGCTCACAAGTGCCAGGGCTATATAGGCTTTGCGCAGGTCTTTTTTCATGATTCAAAATTCCCGGGTTTTTTTAGTTCAAAACAGATTCAGTTTTTTTATTTTTGACTATATCAGATTATCATGGCAAAAGTTTTAGCAGCGCAAAAAGAGCATAAGTATCTCCAGGTAGCCGAGGGTATCGAACAGATGATACAGGGCGAGATACTGGGCATAGGCGACAAGCTTCCGTCGGTGCGTGTGCTGAGCGAAGAATACGGCATCAGCATGGGCACAGCTTTCCAGGCTTACTATCACCTGGAGGCAAAGGGACTGGTTGAGGCCCGCGCCAAATCTGGTTATTATGTACGCTTCAACAATAAGCGTTTTCCCGGCATCCCTACAACGCGGCTGCCGGATCCTTCGGTCAACGAGATAAGCACGCAGGAGATGATCTTCAGTGTTTTCCGCAGCCTGAACGCCACGGATGTGATCAACCTCGCGCTGGCAGCGCCACCTGTGGACCTGCTGCCTGCTGCCAAGATCAATAAATCAGTTGTGCATGCCTTGCGGTCTTCACCGCGTCATTGCCTTAACTACGAACATATCCAGGGCAACCCGGCACTGCGCAAGCAGGTTGCCAGGCTGGCGTTTAACTGGAACGGGCAGGTTGGGGCAGACGACGTAGTGATCACTGCCGGCTGCATGGAAGCGCTGGTTATGTGCCTAAAAGCCGTTACTAAACAGGGCGATACGGTAGCTATTGAAAGTCCTACCTATTTCGGCATATACCAGGTTATCGAAAGTCTTGGCCTTAGGGCGATCGAGATTCCCACCGATCCTGCCACCGGTGTTGACCTGGCCTATCTCGAAAAAGCCATACCCAGGTTCAGCATCAAGGCCTGCGTATTCGTTCCCAATTTCAGCAACCCCCTGGGCAGCTGCATGCCCGATGAAAAAAAGAAAGAGCTGGTTGAGATTATCACGCGTCATGCCATACCTCTTATAGAAGACGATATCTATGGTGAGCTTTATTTTGGAAGGCACAGGCCCCGGACCTGCAAAAGCTTTGATACGGAAGACTGGGTCCTGCATTGCGGCTCCCTGTCAAAATCGCTGGCGCCGGGTTATCGCATCGGCTGGTGCCTGCCGGGCCGCCGGTTCATAGAGGAGGTAAAATCCTGTAAGCTGATGCACACGATCTCCACTACCACGCTTACACAGGAGGCCATGGCGCACTTTCTCAGCATCGGCCGGTATGAATACCATCTCAAGAATCTTCGCCGCGCCCTGCATACGCAATGCCTGCGTTACACGCAGGGCATCATCAAACACTTCCCCGCAGATGTGCGCGTAAGCCGTCCCGAAGGAGGCTTCGTGCTTTGGGTTGAAATGCATCCGAAAGTGGATGGCTACCGCCTTTACCAGGAAGCAATGAAGCACAGCATATCGATCGTGCCGGGACAGATATTCTCCGCAAGCGGCAATTACCGGAATTATATCCGCATCGTATACGGAAAGGCTTATGACGATACCATCGATTATGGGCTTAAAACACTGGGTGAGCTGGTCAAAAAAGAAATGAAGCGTTGAATGGGCCCGGGCTTCGACTGTGCTTGGCCCAAACGCCTTGATACTATCGGTAAGGCTGCGGGGTCCCGCGCCTGGTCCGTAATTTTCCCCGTCCGGCTTTTTCGGTCATGCGTATATTTCCCTGGTGGTTTTGATTGAAGAAAAAGCAAAGCCCTTCTTACTTTAGAGCGCCGGATATTCCGCACCCAACAAATTCTATGAAAAGCGATATGAAAATCACCACACTGTCTTTTCCCTCGGTTTTTGAAACGGCTTTTGGAAACAACGAGAACTCGGCCAGGGACCTGCTCAATGGCATGAAGATCAAAAAAGAAGAGGCCTGGTACATGGTAGGGAACCTCGCCCGCACCGGCGGCGTCAATCCAACCCGCATCATCAATGCCTCGCCCGACGATGAGGACTTCGAGATCCTTTTCAAAGCTGCTATGGTCAATGTGGCCGATAAGGTCAAGTCGCCGCTTTCCCTCACCATGGGCTTTCCTTTCTCTACCTATAATGCTTATAAGGCATCGGCGGAACATTTCTTTTCCCGCCGTCACTTCATGGTGGAACACGACAGCCGCACCTTCAATATCAAGGGCGGTGTAAAGAAGAATATTTTTGATATCGAACGTTTTGAGATCATCCCCGAAGTAGTGGGCGGTATTATAGGGCTTAAAAAGCTCTATGAGCATTCCGGCGTGGAAAACTTCATTGCGCTCAGCTTTGGCTTCGGAACGGTCGAGGGGGGCATGGCAACAGCCGACGGGCTTGTACACCGTACCTGCTTCAGCTCTCACGGTATCCGCTATGTGATCGCTAACCTCACACGCGAGCTGAACATGAAGCATTACCTTGAGCTCAAGAATGAGCACCAGGTAGACGAAGCCTTTGTAAAAGGATCGATCTTTGCCAGCCGGAAGCGCATCGACCTCACACCTCTCCGGAAAGAAGTGCTGACCCAATACTATAAAGAGGTGGTTTCGCCCTTGCTGCGCAAGTACTTTACCGACCAGGACCTCGAGCGTTGCCAAAAGATCTACCTGTTTGGCGGAGGCGCACACTATACCGAGCTTACCAATGCGGTGGCCGAGGAGTTCAAGGGCTTCATTCCTGTTGAGGTCGTAGAGAATCCCGAGCAGGTAGCCAGTGTTGGTTACCTCTATAACTCTTTGCGGATTTCCGACCAGCATGCCGAAAGATGCATTGGCATGGACCTGGGCAATTCAAGCAGCATCGTGTCGATATTCGATCCCGTTGATCTGCCTGTTGCCATTCCAGGTGGCATTACCCACCAGGGTGTAAATGGAAGCAGTGTGCACAAAGAGCTTAACCAACATTCTTCATGAACCCGTTAGACCATATGTTTTCATCGGCCTATTGGAAAGGAGCTTTTTGGGTTCCGGAGGATACCCATGTGCTGGGACCCGTAAAGGCCGGCAGCACTGCCTGTATCGAAGGCCGTGTCGATGGCAGTCTTCATGCAAAGGGCAAGCTCGTTATCCGCAAGAATGCCGTTGTTAATGGCGATGCCGAGGCGCAGCAGGTTGTGGTATACGGAATCGTTCATGGCAATGTTAAGGCGCACAAGGCGGTCATTGCCCGCACGGCCCGTATCAGGGGCAGGGTAGACGCCGCTTTCGTCGATATTGAAAAAGGAGCATTGGTTGAAGGTCTCGAAGACGGCGAGCCGCTTCCTGCTCAGCCGGAACTGCCCGCCGGCGCTGTAAAACCCGGGATGATCGTTGAAGAAGATGCTGGCACAGGCCAATGGTTCTGACAATACACACTTAGGCCGAAGCTTGAAAAAGCTGTTCATAAAAATATTGCTCGGGCAGGTCATTCCCGGAAAAGCCGAAGCAAAAAAACTGCCCCGAAGGGCAGTTCAAAAACTACTGTCTGTCCGTCCTTATTTTTTTGTCATTACAAAGCTGCCATCATCGGGTGTTGCGCCTATGCCCCAGCTGCCTTGCAGCTTGCCTTCGGCGGCGTTGAAGCTCGCTTCTACCGAATACTTGATGATCGGGAAGGCAGTGTAGGAGTAAGTACCCTTGAAGGTATTTCCTGTCATCGTCCAGGTGCCTGTGCCGCTGGCCGGACTTCCCTGCTCATCGCTCACGAGGAATGTGCCGTCATTCTTGATGACAAAACCAAAGAATGCCGTGGGTTCATCATTGCCCGATCCATATTTCCCTTCCCAGGTTCCATCGATGGTTGCCGGAGCCGGTTCATCCTTGTCCTTTTTGCAGGAAACGAAGAACAGCGAAGAGGCGAGAAGAAAGAGTACTGTGGATTTGAGGTTGAGTGTTTTCATGATCTTTGTTTTTATTGTAGAACAAAGATGTACCCCTGAGCAGCCTTGCAAAATGCAGGCTTAACGAATAAGCCAGGCGGCTTAATAAAAATATCATCCTGCTTATCAGACCTTAACTAAAAGGTTTGCAGCGCCGGGGATGATCGAATGCAGTAAATTTAGCCATCGCATTTATCAACTATACAGGATGAACCAGGACTCTTCCAGCATAGCTGCCCTGCAGGCACGCATAGCAGCATTGGAAAAAGAAAATGCCCTCTTGCGACGTGGCAACGACCGGCCCGGCGGAAAGGCCGTGCTGGTGCCCGATGCACTCAAGCCTCTTTTCGAACGTGCCGAGCAAACGGTGGGCGAATACTTCAGGCATTTGGATATGGATCCGGCGCGCGGCACGATCGAGATCAACGACGAACGCTATCTGCTGATAAGGGCATCAGCGCTATCGAAAGATTTTTTGGATACGGTACTTGGACTTTATGCCGACAGGGGAGAAGAAGCTGCATTTGCCATTGGCAAGAATTTTCTTTTTGATATAGCCCATGTAATAGGAATGAACGATGCCAGGAGCTTTCATGAAAAAATGAAGCTGACCGATCCTGTTGCCAGGCTGTCTGCCGGCCCTGTGCATTTTGCCTACACCGGTTGGGCCTTTGTTGATATCATGCCGGAAAGCCATCCAACACCCGATGATGATTTTTACCTGCTCTACCGACATCCTTATTCATTCGAGGCCGACTCATGGAAGCGAAGCGGCAAGCGGTCGGCAGCGCCTGTTTGCATCATGAACAGCGGCTATTCGTCTGGCTGGTGCGAGGCGAGCTTCGGCATCCCGCTCACGGCGGTGGAAGTAAGCTGTACGGCAAGAGGCGACGAGCACTGTACTTTCATCATGTCGCCTCCTCACCGCATACAGGAACACCTGGAACAGTATGAGGCATCCTCCGGCTATAAATATCCAAATGAGAAAGACTACGATGTGCCTACTTTTTTTGACCGTAAAAGAGTGGAGGAGGAAATGCAGCGGGCCAGGCTGCTGGCGGAAGATTCGGCAAGGATGAAAGACGATTTTCTCGCCAATATAAGCCATGAGCTTCGCACTCCGCTGAGCGCCATACTGGGCTTTACGGAGCAGTTGGCAAAAACCGAGCTCGATGCGGCACAGAAAGACTATCTCTCCGCCGTTACCGATTCTGGCAATACGCTGCTGTCCATCATCAATGATATCCTTGACCTATCCAAAATGGATGCTGGCAAGTTCCTGGTCGAGGAGCATCCATTCAGTGTGCAGTCGCTGATGAAATCGGTGTATCTCATGTTCTCGGAGAAAGCGGCAAAAAAAACACTGCGATTCGAATTGCAGCCCGATGTTCCGGACATGCCATTGCTGGGCGACCCGGCGAGGATCAGGCAGGTGCTGGTTAACCTTACCGGCAATGCATTGAAGTTTACCGAAGAAGGTTATGTAAGGTTAAGCTGCAGTATCGAGCGGGAAGAAGAGAGTATGGTATGGATCAGGTTCAGTGTAGGAGATTCGGGCATCGGTATACCCGAAGAAAAATGGGCAGGCATTTTCGAGCGTTTCACGCAGGCCGATTCCCAGATCACCAGGAAATATGGTGGCACCGGGCTTGGTCTCGCCATTGCCAGGGAGCTCGCGGAGCTGATGGGTGGGAGCCTGAAGCTTCATAAAAATGACAATACCGGTATGGTATTCCATTTTTCACTCCCTTTTAAAAAAGCGAACGTACGGCCAGTGGAACCCGTCGCACATGCAAATGCCTTTATACCCAAAAAGCCGGCCGGCAGGCACGTATTAGTTGTTGAGGATAATCCTATCAACCAAAAGCTGGCAGCAATCATACTCCTGAACAATGGCTATGAAGTCACTTCAGCCTCTGATGGAAGCCAGGCGCTCATCCTGCTCAAGAAGCAAGGTTTTGACCTCATCCTGATGGATATACAGATGCCCGTCATGGATGGAATAAAGGCCACCTGCCTCATAAGGGAAGAGCTGAGGCTCGATACGCCTATTATTGCTATGACGGCACATGCACTGCCGGCCGAACAGGAGCAGTGTTTCCTGGCGGGCATAGATGCCTATCTCTCCAAGCCTTTTACCGAAGCCGCTCTGATGGAACAAATCGATCTGCTTTTAAACAAACCTGAGGAGGGAGAAGCCAGGGGGGTAACTGACCTTTCTTTTCTTTATCAGCAAACAAGAAATAATACCGCCATGATTGCTGAAATGGTGCAAGCCTTCCTCTCACAAAACCCGGTCGACCTGGCTGCACTTGAGCTGGCAGCGGACCAGGGCGATTTTACCGCGCTCTACCGGCAGGCTCATTCGCTCCGGAGCAGCACAAGCCTGTTTGGTCTTGACAAGAAGATAGGCGAAAGCTTGTTAAGGATTGAAAAGCTCTCGAGAGCAAAGGAAGGACTGGAAGAAATAAGGGCGCTTCTTCCTTATATTGCAAACATCTGCCGGCAGGCAAGGGCAGAGCTCGAAACCTCAATAAGTTTGTGACATGAAGCAGGCAGATAATGTATTGCGTACGGTGATCGTGGAGGATGAGCTGCTGAGCAGGCTTTACCTTAGCAGCCTGCTGGATAATTTTTGTCCGGAAGTGGAAGTGGTTGCCAAGGCCGAGAGCGAGCAGGCTGCCATAGAAGCCATCACCCGCCTGCAGCCCGACCTCGTGCTCCTCGATATCGAGCTCCGTTCCGGCAGCGGGTTTGAAGTGCTGCGAAAGCTGGAGCATACCGGCGCCTGTATCATCTTTATCACAGCCCTCGATCATTATGCTATCAATGCCATTCGCATCTGCGGCATGGACTACCTGCAAAAGCCTGTCGAGAATGAAAGCCTGCAAGCCGCAGTGCGTTCTGCAGCACAGAACAGGGACAATGACCGCTCGCGCGCTTCGCTGGCCTGCCTGCTCGAAGCCCTGGAAAATGGCGGCGTTCCCAGGCGGCTGCTGCTTCCGGATGAAAAAGGTGAAAGCGTTTTGATCAATGAGATCGTGAGGATCGAAAGCGCAGACAAGGGCTCTATCTTCTTGCTGGAAAACGGGAGCTCCCGCGCAGATGCGTCGAGCCTTTCGCACTGGGAGCAGCTGTTGCGTGATCTTCATTTTTTCAGGATACATCCTCTTCACCTGGTCAATATCGCAAAGGTGGCCGGGGTAGAATCGGACAAGCTGCAGCTGAACATGTGCGATGGCAGCATCGTGCCTGCGTCGCCAAAAAGAATTGCCGAACTGGCGAGGAGAATGAAAGAAATACGCTGAATAACAAAAGCCTCTGCTCTGTCACCCCGCACGAACCGCAACATATTTATACCATTCTTTGTGAAATGAGCCCGAGAAAGGCTTCGCGCTTTTTTGGAGAGATCGATATCTGGGAGCCATCGCTCATGATGGCATAACCTCCGTCTGTTTTGATCATCCTGGTTACTTCGCGCAGGTTCACCATATGCGAATTGTGCACCCTGAAGAACTGGTGTTCTGATAAGAGCAATTCATATTCCTTCAGGTTCTTGCTCACCATGATCTTTTTGCCGCCTTTGAGAAAGAAATAAGTATAGGGCCCAGAAGATTCAAGCCTGATGATGGTTTGCAGGGGAATGAACTCCAGCCCTTCGGAAGTAGAGAGGGTGATGGAGAAATCGGTGCCGGCCGGCTTGTTCAGGTTCTTCAGCAGCATCTGCAGCGCAAGGCCCCCGGTATCACTTTCCACTTTCCCCTTCACCTTTTCAACCGCCTGCTGCAGCTCTTCCACATCGATAGGCTTAAGCAGGTAGTCTATGGCGCTGAACTTGATGGCCCTTACTGCGTAATGATCGTAAGCGGTGGTAAAGATGAGATGAAAACTGGAGGCCTTTACCCTTTGCAGCACATCGAAGCCGGTTCCCGAATGCAGCTCGATGTCCATAAAAACAAGCGAGGGCTGTACCCTGTCGATCAGGGCGATGGCTTCTTCAACCGATGCGGCCAGTCCGGCTACCTGCACGTCGGGACAAAACTCGCCGATCAGCTTGTGCAGGAGCTCCCTGCTTCTTACTTCGTCTTCTACAATAACGGCTTTGATCTGCATAAGCTTGATTTATTTAGCATTCTTTACCACTGCTACAAAATAACCAATTCCGGGTGCTGCGCAAACGGAAAAATTATTGTCGCCGGCTTCATGTTTCGATCCAAAGCTCGATTGCAGGAATGCGCTTCAGGATGATCTTTTATGAAATAGCCTTTTGAATTAATAAAACGGCTTTTCCGCTTAACGTATAGAGGCTGCCTTGTTTTGCTGTTGGAAGCCAATGAGTTATTTTTAACCATGCGCTTCAGCCTGCTAAGCAGTTACTGGATATTTCTCCTCGCGGCCCTGTTTTCGCAGGGCCTTGCCCTGGGGCAATCCTATTCTTTCAGGCATCTCGATACCGAAAGCGGTCTTTTGAGCGACCTTAGAATACAGGTAGCCGAAGATAAGATTGGAAGGTTATGGATTGCGTCTGACGAAGGCATCAATGTATTTGACGGAGCAGAGCTTGCGGCCTATAGCTATCCTGATAATTCCGGTTTGCTTGCCAATAATATAAGTGCCATCCATTGTGATGCCGCCGGCACCATTTGGGTGGCCCATGAAAAAGGCATACAGTACA
>DASTPZ010000185.1:0-7873 GCA_035761965.1 Flavisolibacter sp.
CATTTCGCTGCCGCTGTAAAAGCTCATCCCACTCGGCGAAAGTACCGGGTCCCAATAATAAACAGGCTGCTCCATCCCAGCCTGCTGGGTTATACCACCACCAATCCTCTCCCCGCTGTATTCGTATCCATAACCTATCACAGGCCACCCGTAGTTCAGGCCGGGACGTATCAGGTTCAGCTCGTCGCCGCCAAGCGGACCAAATTCATTTTCCCAGAGATCGCCTGTTTCGGGATGAAAAGCCAGTCCCTGCACATTACGATGGCCATATGAATAAAACTCCGGTCTTGCGTCGCTGCGGCCGGCGAAAGGATTGCCGGATGCAGGCTGCCCTTCTTTTGTAATGCGGATGATCTTTCCCAACGCCGACCTGAGGTCCTGCGCCTGCGGGCGTGTGATCTTATCCGACCGTTCGCCGGTGCTGAAGACAAGGTTGCCCGACTTGTCGACCAGGATGCGTGATCCATAATGCAGGTTACCCCTGTATGCAGGCGTAGCCCGGTAAATAACAGCAACATTTTCCATGCGTTTTTCGTCGGCTGAAAGGCTGCCCTTGGCCACCGACGTCAGGTTGCCTTCCGGCGTGCTCTCGGAAAAGGTCCAGTATACCATGCGATTGGTTGAGAATTGAGGATCGATAGTAATGCCCAGCAATCCACCCTGACCCGAAGAATTTACCGGAGGCAGTCCGCTGATCGGCTCGCCTACCGCGCCTGATGTTGTTACGATGCGCATGGTGCCGCCTTTTTCGTTTACCAGCAGGCGGCCATCAGGCAATGATGTAATTCCCCAGGGATTTTTCAGTGCATTGGTCACCACACGGCCCTCATAAGCAGCTGCGGTCCTTATGCCGCCTACGCGGGTCTGTCCGGTGAAAGCCGGCTTGTAGTCGGTATTCGGCCTTTTGGTTTCAACAGGTGGAAGCGTAGAGTCTTGTCCGCCTGCCACGGGAACATTGCCGTTGGTCGTATTGGCACCGCAGGAAGACAATAACAGTGCGGCGCCGGATAATATAAAAATTGCTGTTCTGCACATGATACATGGTTTTGGAATGAATGACTAAAGTTAAAAGCAGAAAATTCTATACCATGCATCCCTGAGACGAAAATTGTTCACCTACCATCGCTGATGCTCATCCGACAATTCAACAAAACCGTCATTCGAGCCTCAGATTTGCTCATGATCCAAATACATCAGGCCTTTCCCTGCAACATGGCAGGAAAAGGCCTGATACAATAAATGCAGCCGGCCTGGGCAGGACCGGGTTTATCCGGTATTAATCTTTTACGTAGGCCTTGGCCTTTTCGGCTTTTTCCCACATCCGGATATAATCTTCCGCCGAAGAGAACATAGGGTCCAGCTGGCGCCTGGTAAAGCCAATGTTCTTAAGGTCCTGCATAAAATCGGGCAGCATGCCATAGTGAGCCATGCCATCGAGGTTGAAATCCCAATCGCGGTTCCCGTTGCGCAGCCGCCTCAGGGGCTCATTATTACCGCTCATGTCAACCCATGATTGATAGATGGGTGCCAGCTTTTCAGCCATATCCTTTATCTGGGTCTTCCTGTCGAGCCAGAAGCCGGCCGGCAGATCCCTGTCGTAGTTGAAGCCGGGCCCTTTTCGCAGCACGAACATCGCCGCTTCTTCAAAGGGCGTATCGCCGCAGCAGGTTCTCAAAGCCGCAAAGCTGGTGGCAAAAAGTCCGCGTGTGAAGGCATTGATCCTGCCTCCATGTCCGGGCTCGCCGCTGGCGGGTATATTGGGTTCGCCACCTGCAAAAGGATTGATGCCGGAGCTCCAGAGTGCCAGTGCCTTCCAGGCATCTTCTTCCCATATCTCTACTTCGGCATTCTCGAACAGCAGGGGTTTATAGTTTTTATAAGGCAGGTCGTAGCGAACACCATTCTTTTGTTTGTGACGCTGCGTGGTGCGCAGCTGTTTTTTCATCACATCGA
Source organism: Flavisolibacter sp. (assembly GCA_035761965.1). GTDB lineage: Bacteria > Bacteroidota > Bacteroidia > Chitinophagales > Chitinophagaceae > Flavisolibacter. The sequence continues at coordinate 1,954 of DASTPZ010000185.1, forward strand.
GTTTTTCTTCGCGCAGTGCAAAGGCAGCGTTTACACCGAACCTTGGACCAATGAAGTCGGTCATGCCCCGGTCGGTCGACAGGCCCACGCCCCTTCCGCCCATTTTATCGAGGCAGTGTAGATACATCTGTGCCCATGTTTTGGAAGAACCGTCGCAGTCGTTGTCAACGGCACCCCAATTGCCTTTGTAGGCTTCTTTGCGATAGGGCAGCATAATGGGGCCGAGTGTTCCGCCGCTCTTGCGGATGCGGGCCATGTTCTCATCCATCAGCTGGCCCTCGTGACGGATGTAACGGATCGAGCTGGTTCTGAAATCGCGCAGCTTTTCCTCATCGCTTCCGTTGAAGCGCCTGAGGGGATTGCTGATGAAGCTGTTCTCATGGGGATCGGTATGCGATGAAAGGATAGGATAATTGTATAAAGAGGCAATAGAGAACAGGTCATCTATAGAACGGTAGCTCATGTGTTCGAGGTCTACCAGCATGCCTTTTTTCATCATCGATTGTACAAGTATTTTTCCTTCCGCCGTAAGACCATCGGCATTGACCATCGACACCTCGGCGCTGCCTGCAGGGTGCTGGTGTATGTGTGCACTGTAGGATGTATAGCTGATGGCGGAGCCCATGAATGCTGCGCCCGCGTTAAAATCTTCGTAGAGGCTGAAGCCCACTTTCCTGCTTACACCCGAAGTAACATTGGTCCTGTTCCTGAACGCCCAGCCAGCCAGCTGAGGTTCGCCGCGGAAGATGGCGGTACCGCCGAATACGCCGTTGATGTAGTGAAAAGAAGTGATCTGTCTTATACCATAGCTGTAATAGTCGGCCAGCTTCTGGTCGATCAGCTGTTTTGCGTTGCCCGGGGTAAGAGCCACCAGCGGCTTATCGCGCTGTCTGTCATCTTCCCATACATAATTCTGGTCTTTGAAATTGCCGAAATTGTCCATTTCCACACCGAGCACCACGGCCATTTTTCCACCCAGGATGATGCGTCTTGCATCGGCGGGCGTGTAAGCAATCTCCATCCAGGAGGCGTTTTCATTAACCACTTTTTTCATGTAGTCGAGCTCGCGGTAGACAACCGATTCATCGTCCAGCGCCTGGCCGTTATTGCCCGGTCCAAAGCTGCGGGTGGCGATAAAAGTATTGTTCACACCAAGCGCGCAAAGCAAACGGAGACCGCCTTCGTAGGCACGCTTGATCCAGCTTACGTGCTGCTGCTGGTGCGATTTAACATTGAACTTGGGAAAGCCTGCAAAATCAGGGTATCCATCGGTCATGTGCCAGTCGCCAATGCCGAAAAAATCTTTCAGGAAGGGATTGCGATTGCCCCAGAGGCCGGAGAACATGCCAAAGGATGTTCCCTTGTGGTGCTGGTCGCAGGTGGCATTGGACATGGCCACCGACAGGTCGCCATCAGTTCCGCCCACCATTACATTACCACCGAAGCCGAGCTGGTGGGTAGGATGTGCATGGGTATCGGCGAAGCCCCAAACAGGCATATCCGCATCGTAAAGATTATTGCCAACAGCAAGCAGCTTGGCTGTGGGGTCTGTATCGAGGAAAAGAAAATCGTCTACGTTGATATGACCGGAAGCAGAGCCATCGATGATCTTAACATACATTTCCCTGCCAACCCATTTATCGGTTTTCCATATCACCCTGCGCATGCGCTCGTTCTGCTGGTTATTGAGAGCGATCATCATGACCCCGAAATCGCCTTCCTTCTTCAGCTTGAAGCCAGCCTGCTCTTCGGGGGTCAGCTTAACAAAAAGCTGCACCTGCAATGCGCCCGCCGCGCTGCCACCCATAAGAAAGCTCATATAAGGTTTGGTGAGGGTAAAGACCGGTGAAACAAGGGAGCCGGTATCGGCATTGCTGCCCGTGCGGCCCCAGGGATGTGCCTCGTTGCGCCTGTTCTCCATGCTGCCGGCCCAATAGCTTCCCCTGACGCCGATGGGGGCGGTCAGGTCTTTCCAATAGTCGCCGCCAAGACCACCGGCTGCATATTGCATCTTTGGGAACTGCCTTTCCGCCGCAACATTCTCTCCAAATGTAGGCTGGTTCCTGAAGGCCTGGCCCGAGGCTTTCCAGCCGGGCTGCAGCGGGTTATCGACCAGCTTGCCTTTTTCAAAGCCCCAATTGTCGAAGTCTGTATCCCTTATCGACTTGGTGTATTGAGGTGCGGGCCTGTTGATCTTCATTTCCTCCCTGGGCGCCGGCACCGTATCCTTCACCGGGGTTTCTTCTTTCACCGGAGGTGTCTCCTCTTTTACCGGGTCGGCCTTTTCGGGATTATCTTCCTTTACGTCTTCGGGCTGCTGTCCCTGCCATATGATCTTACCATCTGATGAGGTCTCCAGCAGTATGAGATAATACTGGTCGCCATTGTTGAAATAAGGTATCTCCAGTTTGATATAGATGGTACGGCCTCCGCCTTTTTGGCGAAAGCTGGTATGGTTCATATTGCCAAAGTCTGCATCCTTTTGTTCCGCAACCAGCTCAAAGCCCGCCTTTCGCATGGAGGCCTTGATAAGCTCGGCGAGTTGGGCCGGCTGAGGCGGAGCGCCTTTTTCCCTTGCCATGAACCAGTAACGATGGATACGTCCTTCGAAGCTGCGTATGGTATTGTCGGCCATAGGAAGGCTTATCTCACCTTCTTCTTTTCTGCACTCGTAAATAAAATAAGCCTGCGGCCGGCTGATGCCTTCGGGGTCCTTGCAGCCTTCTGCATCATCCTGGGCAAGAGCCGTAAGGCCCCATATGAGGCCGAGGAACGTTTTAAGAAATCGCTTCATATCTTTTTTGATTTACGGGGAGAAAACAAGATTGGCAAGCACCACATCTTCGGTAACGCTTACAAACAGCCAGCGCTGCTTGGGCTTACGCTGACCGAGGTAGCTATGTTCGACCCATACCGGGTACATTTTATAGCTTCTGAAAATGATGTAGCAGTTTTCTGTTTGGCTCCTTTTGCCGCCCAACAGCATACTACCGGACATCAGCGGGTACTGAAATGCATTGTCGCCTTCGCGGTATGCCTTGGTTACGGTGAAGCCTGATTGTTTTATCCCTCCGACAAGAAAATGACCGCCATCCGGCGCCTTGAAAGGCTCAAGTGCATAGGGCCCATTGCTTCGTTCAGCTTTCAGCAGGTGTTCGCCCTTTACATTGTACTCGTAAAAATCTTCCATACCCTGCGGCATGGAAACGGAGGTCGCCGGTATCTGCTGCTGAGGAACGCCAAAATGCCAGGGATAGATGAACCTGTCGGGAGTGACAGTTGAATCGAAGCCTGCCACATCCTTGCCGCTTTTTACAGACCAGGAAGGATAATACAGATCCGCAGTGGTATTGAGCGTTCCCTTGCGGGCTGTGGCAAAGCGGGTGAACCTTTGTCCCCCTGCGTCGGAAGTTTCCTGGAGTGTCAGTTCATAACCATTCATTCTCACTTCGGCCGGTGGCGTGGCCGCATTGCGAAAGAAAGCTTCTGAATAATAATGCATCTTTTTCTTGGGCAACACCTCGCCATCGCGGCCCATGGGCAGACTGCTGCGCACGCTGAACAATATGGCATCGTATTGAGTAAAAACTTCGGTTCCGCCCCCGAACAGCTCAAAGCTGTTCGATAAGCTAACCATATAAAAAGGCTTGATAACAGGCAGCTTGGCCACCTGTGAAAAACAAAAAACAGGAAGTCCGAGCAATACCAGCAGAAATATGCGCATACGATTTATTTAAGATCCACTGTTGCCGTGAGGCCTTTTGCCTTCATCGACATCCTGGTGAACTTGGTGTCTTTGTCTACTTCAAAACCATAGAGATAACCCCTGGCCTTTTCACCGGGAGCAAAATTGTCGCGGTAAAAGCCGCCCGATTGTTCCGTCGTGAACTTGTTCTGTGCATGGCCGTCGAACAGTCCCACGGTCTTTACGCTTTGAACAAAAGCATGCTGCTTGCCTTTTGCATCTTCGAGCGTTGCGCTGAGCATGTACTCGGCTGGATAAATATTGGTAGTACCTATGTTCTCGCAGCTGAGATCAGCCATGATGTATTTCTTATTGGGATCGACAGGCAGACCTGCCACCTGTGGCGGCTCGAACTCAAGCAGGCCATGCAGCTTAAAACGGACCTGGCTGTTCTCCAGGACAGCTACGGCCGGGTCGGAAGTGGAGACCCCTTCACCGGCTGCCGGCGCGGATCCTGTTTTTGTTTCTGCGGCCTTAGGAAGCTGCGCTTCGGGCGCTGCGTCAGATTGATTTTCGCTGCTGCCGCAGGCCTGCAGCATAAGAGCTGCCAGGCCGGGAAAGATAAATTTCAGGTGTGCTTGCATAATGGGCTTTTAAAATTTATTGTTTGACGATCTCTACGCGGCGGTTCTGCGCCTTTCCTTCGGCCGTTGCATTATCGGCAACGGGCTTGGTTTGTCCCCATCCCTTGAACTTAAGCCTGCCCGGTGTTACCGTCATCTTGCGCTCTACAGCCTTCATAACGGCCTTTGCCCTGTTCGTGGAAAGCGTAAGGTTGTTTGCCGCTGTACCGGTGTTATCGGTATGGCCTTCTATGCTCAGCTTAAGCGTGGGATCAGCCTGGAGCAGGCCTACGATCTGGTCTACTACATCGCCGGCATCGGCGCCAAGCGTGGAACTGTTCGTAGCAAAGTTGATATGAAAGGTTACAAAGCCTTTTTCATTGAGCTCTTTCAGCAGGTCGTTACCGGCTACATCCTGCTTCATGGCCTCGGGTTCAACAACGGTTAGCACATATTCCTGTCCGTCTGCAAAATGGTGGATCGATACGCTGGCCCAGATGGTCCTGCCGTCGCGGCTGTGCTGCATGTTGATAAGATCGGCATTGCCAAAATCCCATTCATTGGTTTCCATGATCACCTTCCCCCCGATGGCTTTGATGGCATTACCGAAATTTCGCCTGATCTGCAGGGAGCTTGGCTTGGACTGCCCATCGCCCAGCTTGTAAACGATCCTGGTTTTGTTGCCTTCGACCTTTGTAATCTTGCCGTTGCCGCCAATCAGCTTGTAGCCGGCACCCATGAACTCTTCCTCACCAAATTCGGTCTTGCATTCTGCAATGTAAAAACCTTTCATGCGGGTAAAAAGCGGGTGGTCCGAACAGCCGGAAGCGTCGGATTGCGCATATACGCCGGCTGAGAAAGAGAAGCAAAGCAAAAAGAACAATAATTTTTTCATAGCTTATTTGTTGAGTGATGTTTCGGGAAATTGTTCAAGCAACGGTGACGCGAAGCAATTGGCGATCGCGGTCTCCGGCTTCTGCACCTTTAGCAGGCTAAAACTATCTCAGCCGGTTAAACGGCACAAACAATCGGGTTGGTTCTTAGCTGTTGGCAGCTGTTATGAGTACTTGGCGAAATGAAAGAGCCGCTGACAGCGTTTAGACGCCCATATACCAACTGCTCATTCTTTCGACAGGTTGCTAAGATTTTCACGGCGGGCTGAGGAAAGCATGGTCAAAATGGTATCTTTATTTCCAACGTGATGCGATTCAAGATATATGTGCTCCTGCTTCTCTGCTGCCTGTGGAAACATGGCCTGGCGCAGCTCGGGCATTTGCGCTTTGCACATTACGGGGATCGTAATGGACTTTCGGACCGGCATTGCAATAGCATAGTGCAGGACAGTCAGGGTTATGTTTGGGTAGGAACCCTCGATGGCCTCAACCGCTTCGATGGAAATCAATTCAGAAGCTTCCGTTCCAGCGCCGCCGATCCTTTCTCCATTTCTTCTGCCGAGGCCCAGCCGCTTCACACAACGAGGGATGGCAAGGTCTGGATCAACACGAACAAGGGAATCAACTGGTACGATCCTAAGACAGGGAAGTTCACACTGGCATGGCCCGATGAAGCAAAGGGCCGCACACCCGTAACGGCAGGCTGGGTCATGGAAGAC
>DASTPZ010000186.1:0-11432 GCA_035761965.1 Flavisolibacter sp.
GAGTTTGATACCTCACATGTAAAGAATATCGTTTTGCTCGGACATGCCGGCTCAGGTAAAACCAGCCTGGCTGAATGTATGCTCTTCGAAGCAGGACTCACCGGCAGGAAGGGCTCTGTCGCAGAGGGCAATACCGTAGGCGACCATCATGAGCTTGAAAAGGAAAGAGGAAATTCCATCTTTTCCAAGCTTATGCACGCCAAATGGAGAGGCTACAAGATAAATATCCTGGATACACCCGGTTATGACGATTTCATGGGCGAAGTGCTTTCTTCCTTGCGCGTGGCCGATACGGGCGTTATGGTTCTGAACGCCGCTGCGGGTGTCGAAGTAGGAACAGATCTGATCTGGCATTATACCGAAACCTTCCGCACTCCCATGATCTTTGCGGTCAACAAGCTTGACCATGAAAAAGCCGATTTTGCCAAAACCCTGCGGCAAGCCAGAGAACATTTTGGAAACAAGGTGACCGTAGTTCAATATCCATTGCAGGAGGGAGCCGGCTTTCACGAGATCGTGGACCTGCTTACCATGACCCTTTACAAGTTCAGGGACACGGGCGGCAAACCCGAAAAGCTTCCCATACCACCTGGCGAAAAGGAAAGAGCGGAGCAGCTGCACCGCGAGCTGGTGGAGGCTGTGGCGGGCAATGACGAGGGCCTGATGGAGAAGTACTTCGAAAAGGGAGAGCTGGAAGAGGATGAAATGAAAGCAGGATTGAAAAACGCCATGATCGGGCATGAAATCTTCCCGCTTTTCTGCCTTTCCGCAGAAAGGAACATGGGCAGTGGAAGGCTGATGGGTTTTATAGATAATGTTTGTCCCAGTGCAAACGAAATGCCTGCACAGCAAACCATTGAAGGAGTGCCGCTGACCTGTGATGCGGCCGGGCCTGCCTGTATCTTCGTTTACAAGACGGTTTCGGAGCCACACGTGGGCGAGCTGTCCTTCTTCAAGGTCTTTTCTGGCACTGTACAGGCAGGCATGGAGCTGGTGAACGGATCCAATGGCGTGGCAGAGAAGATCAGCCAGCTGTTCTTGATGGAGGGCAATAGGAGGCTGCCGGTACAGGAGCTTGTTGCCGGCGACATAGGGGCTACCTTGAAATTGAAAAATACCCATGTCAACAATACCTTGCATGCCAAGGGCAGGAGCTTCGAGCTGCCTCCGATTGCTTTTCCGGCGCCAAACATGACCGTGGCCATCGAACCAGCCAACAAGGGTGAGGAAGAAAGGCTATCCCTGGCGCTGCACCAGTTACGTGAGGAAGACCCCACTTTCCGCATAGAAGTATCACCAGAGCTGAAGCAGACGCTTCTTCATTGCCAGGGCGATATGCACCTGGCAGTAGCCCGATGGAAGATAGAGCACCTGCACAGGATGCCGGTAAGGTTTACAAAACCGCGTATACCTTACCGCGAGACCATCCGCCGGCCGGCCGAAGCAGGCTACCGCCACAAAAAACAATCGGGAGGGGCCGGGCAGTTTGCCGAAGTATACATGCGTATAGAGCCTTTTTATGAAGGCATGCCCGAACCGCACGGCATGACCGTGCGCGCAAGAGAGGTATTCAACCTCGACTGGGGTGGTAAGCTGGTTTTTTATAACTGCATCGTAGGTGGCGCCATCGACACTCGCTTCCTTCCCTCCATCCTGAAAGGCGTGATGGAGAAAATGCATGAAGGGCCGCTCACCGGCTCTTACGTGAGAGACATAAGAGTAGCGGTCTATGATGGTAAGATGCACCAGGTCGACTCTAACGATATCTCTTTCAAGATAGCGGGACTGCAGGCATTCCGGCAAGCTTTTCAACAGGCCGACCCGCAGGTGCTGGAGCCTCTATACCAGGTGGAGGTAACCTGCCCCGAAGACCTTACAGGCGCCATCATGGGAGACCTGCAGGCACGCAGGGGCATCGTCGAAGGCATGGATACAGAAGGAAACTTTCAAAAGATCATTTCCCGGGTCCCGCTCGCGGAGCTGCATGATTTTTCTTCTTCGCTGCGCTCGATAAGCCAGGGACGCGCCAAGTTCAAAATGAGCTTCGCCAGCTACCAGCCCATGTCGCAGGATATGCAGCGAAGGCTTATTGAAGAATACCGCAGGTCTTCCGACGAAGTGCTGGCATGAATAAATACCAGTGATAGAGCAGGTTACGGCTGTTTTGTGTTAAGACATAAATGCGTAACCTGTTTTCTTTTTCGGTGAACAAGCTTCTTCTGTTGACGAAAATCATCAAACCCGCCGACTAAGTGATTTTCCCTTGTTAAAGGATTGAAGAAAAAAAATCGATTAGGATTTTTCGAATTTTTATTTTTAATTTGGTAACTATAAGATCACCATTATTTAAAATCTTCTTCCTATGCATGCCTACTTCCGTAATCATCAACTGTACCTAGCAGAAAGATCTGAGTGGCTCGATCGCCATGTCGTAAAAACCAGCAAGCGCGCGCTGATGAAAATTGAGAGCTGGAAACTGATCGCACAATCCGGTGACCAGGACAACCAGTTAAGGCTGGTGGAGAAACTGGTGAAAGAATCCCTGCTCACACCAATCCCCAATAAAACAGTATTGCACAAAGAGGGCTTTTATCTCTCAAACCTTGGTAACTGATAAAAAACGGTTTGCCTGACGAGTATAAAATCAGTAGGAACTGAACTTGAAATGATCGATTGTAACTGAGGAATCTGCAGACAAAAGCACGGACCGCCAAAAGCCTATAAAATCACCTGTTTTATCCTTATCGGGCGTCACTTTAAATCTAAAGCGATGGGTGATATTTTACACTACACCGAATCGAAGCAGGCCATCAATTTCCGGATAGATTATCCGTACTATGGTCTTTTTGGCTCAGCGGAAGTTACAGCCGTTGGTGACGACAACGGACCCGTATACGAGTGCAGGCTGCTTAACGGCAGTGTCGTTTCCCTCAGGAAGATCGTTCAAAAATGGGTCGATACCCGCCTCAATATGGAAACTCCGCTTTCTATCGTTATCGGTAATTCGATCGACGATTTCCTGAAAAAGAAAGCCTAATCATACAAAGAAAAAAGGATCTGGTTACCAGATCCTTTTTTCTATTTCATTTATCCGAGCTTACACACTTGCCAGCCGGACTTTCTTCTTGGTCAGAACGGGCTCTTCTTCCAGCACCGCTTCTACCTCAAGGGCGGCTCTCTTAAAGTTAACGGCATGCCATACGTGATCAAGTGAAACCTGGTCTGAGCTTTCAAAATCCGCCTCGATCAGCTTATTCCAGCTGCCTTCCCTGTTCAGATCGGTAGTGATCTTGGAAGTCAGCTTTGGATAGGCCACCCAAAGCTTGGCACCATCGCCCAGCGCAGGCATGATATCGTCAAGAATACCGTTGAGCTGGCTTTCACTTACAGCGAACACAAGCGCAAAATCAATTTTTCTTGAACGTAAAAGGGGAGTCAGGTTTTTTGCAAAAGAGAGCTTGCAAAATTGCTTCTCAATCGAAGAAGGTAGGCCCTGGATCAAAATGTTTTTCTCATTCTTTAACTGGAGCTTCTCTAAAATCGTTTGCGACATACTGTTTTTTAAGTGTTTAATTTCTTGTGAAAGAAGTACGAAGGAGATTCTCACATAAACAGACGAGCAAAGGTACGGAAAACTACCCTGGCAGACAAGGGTTTACAAAAGAAAAATCCCGCTAATCTCAGAATCAGCGGGATTTTCAAGGCTTTTTGGCCTGTTTAGCGACTAACAGGACGGTAGTACTGCAAGGCCTCAGGCATATATTTTTCAAGCTGTTGGATCCTGTTTCCGGGTGCAGGGTGTGTGCTGAGAAACTCCGGCGGCGCCTGCCCGTTCGAGGCTTTTTCCATCCGCTGCCAGAGGGCTACCGCCTCCCTGGGATTGTAACCCGCCATAGCTGCCCAGATCATACCGTAACGGTCAGATTCGAGCTCTTGCTTGCGAGAGAAAGGAAGTAATACACCTACTTGAGAACCAACACCATATGCCTGCAGAAACAGGTTTTGAGTGGCGGCTGGCTGGTTGGCTACCGCAACTGAAAGCGCTACACCTCCCAGCTGCTGGGCCAGACCCTGGCTCATGCGCTCATTTCCGTGCTGGAAGATAGCATGGGATATCTCATGTCCCATCACAACGGCAAGGGCCGCTTCATTTTGAGTGATCGGGAGCAACCCGGTGTAAACCACCACTTTACCGCCGGGCATACACCAGGCGTTTGCGTCGGCATTGTTCACAAGGTTAAATTCCCATTGATAGCCGTCGAGGGTGTTCCTGAGGTTCTTTTGACTGTAGTATTGGGTAACTGCATTGGCAATGCGCTGTCCAACCCTCCTTACCATTTCAGCATCCCTGTCGGCAGAGGGTGCAACCACCCTGTTTGATGATAAAAAATTCCGGTATTCAGTGGTTGCCATGGATTGAAGCTCCTGCTCGGATACCAGCTTGAATTGCTTACGGCCGGTTATAGGATTGGTGGAGCAGGCAACGAATGTTGTGGCGATCAATAATAGACTGGCTAATTTCCGTATCATCTTTAGCTTTTTTTAGGTGAATTCAATGATTATACCAAAACGGCATAGCCATGAAAATAAAGATGAGCTTTTGGTTAATGCTGTTGTAAACCTTACTTCCGGTTCTTCTGGCGCCTGCGGTCCCTGTGCTTTAAGATGGGCACCTTGCTTTCGCTGCCCTTTAAAAGACGACCTATATTCTTTTGATGGGTTAGCAATACCAACATGGCTACCGTAATGGAAAAAACCCTGTAAAGGCTTTCCTCCTCGTTGAAAATGACAAGAATAAATATTGGGAAGGCTATGCTTGCCAGTATGGAACTTAATGAAACCCAGCGGGTGAGATACAATACCAGGATAAAGACGCCCACACAGCACAACGCTACATTTGGCTGAATGCCCAGTACCATTCCAAACAATGTGGCTACCCCTTTCCCACCCCTGAACTCAGCCCAAATGGGAAAAATATGCCCTAACACGGCAGCAAGGCCTAGCCCCAATTGCATGTTCACCAGGTATAGCTCGCTCTCAAAAGTATAAGGAAGAAAAAATGCCAGTTTAACCGCTATGATCGCTTTGACCATATCGATGATCATAACGAAAGTTCCCCACTTGGGACCCAGCACACGGTAAGTGTTGGTAGCGCCGGAATTGCCACTGCCATATTCACGGATGTCAATATCAAAGAAGAATTTACTGATCCAAACCGCTGTCGGAATACTTCCAATCAGGTAAGCTACAATAATCAATAAGGCCTCATTCATAGAATGTTGGGTTGAAGTTGGAAGACAAATTTAAATAAAATCAACAAGGAGTTCATGTTAATTTAACCTCTTTCTCATGTCATGCAGTACAGCAGTGATATCCAATTGCTGCGTTCGTCGCGTTGTGCAAACTGGAGCCCCAGGCCTGAGCACGCTTCCACAACATCTTGTTCATCGCTTGTCATGAGTCCGCTCAGCAAGAGATAACCCCTAGCATTGAGCGCTTTTTTCAGTAAGGGTAAGTACTGCAGGATCACATGCCGGTTAATGTTAGCGAGGATGATATCGAACTTTCCGGCCGGCACCTCCGTCGACAAAGCCAGTTCTATATGCGAACATTTGTTGCGCTCTGCATTCTCGCCTGCATTCCGTATGCTCCATTCGTCCACATCAATAGCCGAAATTGCAATGGCTCCAAGCTTTTCGGCCAGTATGGCCAATATACCCGTGCCCGTACCGAAATCAAAGACCTTCTTCCCTGCAAAGTCCATACCCCGCATTTGCCTGATCATCATGAAGGTGGTTGCATGATGCCCGGTACCAAAGCTCATCTTCGGCGTAATTACGATCTCGTGCTCCACAACACTGTTGAAGGAAGGATGAAACTCGGCCCGGATTGCGCAAAAATCATCAACCACAACAGGTTGGAAATTGCTTTCCCATACCTCATTCCAATTTTGTTCTTCCACAGTTGAGGTATCGAAGCTGTAGGTCTTAAGAAGCTCGTTCACCTCATAGCTTTTAAAATCCAGCGCCGGGAAATAGGCCAGAAGAACTTCTTCGGTTTGCTCAAATCCTTCTGCACCCAGTTCGGCCAGCTGGCTGATAAGAATTTCCTGGGCCGGTTCAGCGGCCCTTATGCTGATGCAAATGCTGTTACCCATCCGTTCAAATTGTTTGCAAGATACAGCCGCCAGCTTCAAAGAACCAGGCTGATGTTGGCTCCTGTTGAATCCTGCTATCATAAAAAAAGGCTGCTGGCACTTGCCTGGCAGCCTTATATCTTAGAGGAATGACCTGACGGATGATGTAGCCGTCAAACCTCATCCTTTTTCTTACTGTTCGTTCTGCTCGTTTTGTTCAGGACCGGTCTCCTGGGCTTGCTGCCTGTGGCCGCCATTACCCTGGTTGCGCTCGAAACGGGGCCTGTCACCTCTTTCGCGCTGGCCACCTTCACGGGGACCGCCTTCACGCGGACGCTCTTCCTTATGCCCTTCGGGCTTGGGGAGAAGGACCTTCCTGGAAAGCTTGAACTTGCCGGTCTTTGGATCCGTGCCAGTAAGCTTTACCTTGATCTTATCGCCTTCATTCAACACGCCTTCAAGCGTTTCAAGCCGCTTCCAGCTCACCTCGGAGATGTGCAACAGGCCTTGCTTGCCGGGAATGAACTCCACGAAAGCACCATAAGGCATGATCGATTTAACGATGGCTTCGTATTCATCACCCACGGTCGGTACAGCCACAATGCCTTTGATCCAGTTATGAGCCCTGTCAACTTTTTCTTTATCGGTACCAAAGATGCTGACCTCGCCCTGGTTATTCTTTTCCTCGATATTGATCGTTGTGCCTGTTTCGCGCTGGATCTCCTGAATGATCTTACCACCGGGTCCTATCACCGCACCAATGTACTCGCGGTCGATGAAGAGCTTCACCATGCGTGGTGCATGCGGCTTCACATCAGCACGGTGCGCCGGCAGGCAATTATACATGGCATCCAGGATATGCAGTCTTCCCCTGCGGGCCTGCTCGAGGGCATTGCGCATGATCTCCATGCTCAGGCCATCCACCTTGATATCCATCTGGATACCGCAAATACCTTCCCTTGTGCCGGTTACTTTAAAGTCCATATCTCCAAGGTGATCCTCATCACCAAGAATATCAGTCAGCACGGCAAACTTTCCTTCTTTGGAGATCAGTCCCATCGCTACACCAGCCACATGCTTGGGCAGAGGCACACCGGCATCCATAAGAGCCAGTGAACCGGCGCAAACCGTAGCCATCGAAGAAGATCCATTGCTCTCCAGGATATCGCTCACCACCCTGACGGTATAAGCATAATCCGCGCCGGGCATCATCTGCTTTAATGAACGCAGGGCGAGGTTACCGTGGCCTACTTCCCGGCGGCCCGGGCCCCTGAGGAATTTGACCTCGCCCGTGGAGAACGGAGGGAAGTTATAATGCAGGATGAACTTGCTGTATTCCGACTTGGCTGCGCTTTCAACAAGCAGCTCGTCCAGCGGCGTACCGAGGGTAACGGTTGTGAGCGACTGGGTCTCACCCCTGGTGAAAAGGGCAGCACCATGCGGCGTGGGGAGGATGTCCACTTCCATATCGAGCTGGCGCACATCTTCGAGGCCTCTGCCGTCGAGCCTTACCTTTTCATTCAGGATCATATCCCTTACCACATGGTACTGGAGATCGGCGAGGTAGTTCTTTACAAGTTTTTTTGTGCTGTCGTCGATCTCTTCGCCTTCGGGCAGGTTGCCTTCCCGGGCAAGGGTCTCTTTCAGCTCTTCATAAATGGTCTTGTAGGCTTCCTTGCGCTGGGCCTTAGGCAGGTTGGCGCGCGAGAACTGGGCGATCCTTTCCCTGGCGAAATCGTCTACGCGCTGGCGAAGCACTTCATTCACCTCAGGCTTGGGATAATCCCTTTTGGGACCTACGCCGATCATATCTCTCAGCTCCTGCTGAGCCCTGATCTGTATGCGAATGGCTTCATGGGCTACCTCCAGGGCCTTCACGAGGTCTTCCTCGCTGCATTCCTTGGCTTCGCCTTCCACCATCATAATATTCTTTTCGGTAGCCGCAATGATGAAGTCCATATCGGAACGCTCCATTTCGCTGCGGGTTGGGTTGATCTTGAACTTTCCGTCTACCCTGCTCACCCTCACCTCGGAGATGATCTCCTGGATGGGAATGGTCGAAACGGCAAGTGCGGCCGATGCAGCCAGGCAGGCCATGGCATCAGGCAGTATTTCATTGTCGGAAGAAATAAGGGTGACGATTACCTGTACCTCGCAGAAATAATCTTCCGGGAACAGCGGGCGGAGCGCCCTGTCGATCAACCTGGAGATCAGCACTTCATAATCGCTCAGCTTGCCTTCTCTTTTAAAGAAAGAGCCGGGTATACGTCCTGCGGAAGCGAATTTTTCCATGTAGTCCACGCTCAGGGGAAAAAACTCCTGTCCCGGCTTGGGCTCTTCTGTGGCCACAACGGTGGCCAGCAGCATGCTGTTGCCCATCTTGACAGTTACGGACCCGTCGGCCTGGCGGGCGAGACGACCGGTTTCGATGGTGATCTCACGGCCATCGCCTATATCGAAAGTTTTGCTGAATTTTTGAGATAACATAGTTTGAATTTGAGGGGTTTGAATGGTGGGAAATAGAGCGGTATAAAAGCCAAAACCCAACTAGTACAAGTTGGGAGGCAGCTTTTTATTCTTTGACCATCTTATTTCCTGATTCCTAATTTTTCAATCAGAGCGCGATAGCCTTGCAGGTTATGCTTTTGCAGATAGTTCAGCAGGCGACGACGCTTACCAACCAGCTGCATCAGGCCACGCTGTGTGGAAAAATCTTTTTTGTTCACCTGGAGGTGAGCGGAGATCTGAGTGATGCGTTCAGTAAGTAACGCGATCTGACCCTCAATCGAACCGGTGTTCGTTTCTTTGCCGGCATAATTGGCGAAGATGCTGGCTTTTTTTTCTTTTGTTACTGACATCTTGAGTTTTTTTGAGCAGCATCCGGATTAGATGCCTGAAAGTTTAGCTATTTTGCCGGCAAAGGTAAGGGAATTTAAGAGAAAACAAGCAGAAAATACTGGGCAAACCCTTGTTAAAGGCTGAATGCGAGCAGATTGCCTTTTTTAGCACAAACAGAGCCAGTTTGGGTTTAGAAGACTTTATTGACCTTCAACCCGGACTTTCAGCCGCAGGTCTTCTTAATTTTGCGCCATGGAAGAAAATACGGGCTTGTCCGAAGACACCAGGTCTATATTGGGCCTGCATCTGCCCACCGACCCGCGATGGGTGGACCTTGCCGGCAAATCGCTCCAGGACGTGCTTACCGACCATGCCTATTGCGAACAGAAAGCTGCCACCTCCTGCATTTCCCTCATCCAGCGTTACAACCAAAAAGAAAAGCTCGTGAATGCCCTGGCTCCTATTGTAACGGAGGAGTGGGGACATTTCCGGTTGGTGCTCGCCGAGCTCCAAAAAAGAGGTCTTAGTCTCGGCCGGCAGCGCAAAGACGAATATGTAAACGCACTGATGGCATTTTGCCGCACAGGTGGCGCCGAAGAAGGAAGGCTGCTCGACCAGCTGCTGGTAATGGCCATGATAGAGGCAAGGAGCTGCGAGCGATTCAAAAGACTGAGTGAAGGCCTCGAAGACCCCTATCTCCGCAAGTTCTACCGCCGCTTTATGGAAAGCGAAGCCGGTCACTATACGCTATTCATAGATCTTGCTGAAACTTATATCGATAAAGAGACAGTTCGCGAACGCTGGCGGCAATGGCTTTCGCACGAGGCCAACATCATGCGGGATCTGGAGCCGCGTGGAGACCGGATCCATTAGACCCCCGGGTTACTTGAGCAAACGGCTCAGCCCTGACCGAAGTATTCGATCTCCCTTGCAAAATCCAGTTGAGGATAACGTGCCTGGAGCTTTTTTGTCCGGTCGAGAAAATTACGCAGGAATAGACGGTGCTGCGAAGACTGCGGGTTGAAGGGCTTATGCTGGTAAGCAAGGCTGATGGCATGCACTTCCTCCATAACACTCCTTGCCTCCTCTCCTATGCAGGCTGCTGAAAACTTCTCCCAAACATATTGGGTTGCATGGTAGTTAGGATGAACCAGGTCCTCCGCGTAAAACCGGTAATCCCTGAGGTCATCGATCACCAGTTCATAAGCCGGGAAATAATACAGCCCGTCAAACTTGTCTACAAGATGATGCACGGCCTGGATCAGCACTGCCTTGCTGCGGTTGTTCTCTATCACGCCTTCGCGCAGGTGCCTTACCGGGCTGATGGTAAAGATGATCCGGATACCCGGCCGAAAGAAGAAAAGCCTGTGAATAAGATTGTCCAGCACCCGCAATACCTCCTCTACTGGCATCAGCCGGCGGCTGAACCAATCGGCGGGAGCCTTATGATTGTTGGCAGCAACCGATCCCGCTTTTGCATTGGCTGCCTTTTCGGTGAGTGTATAAACCCAGGCTGAGCCAAGGGTGATCATTACATAATCCGTTTCTTTTAGAAAGGCATGCGCCGCGCCAACCGAGCCATTGATCCGGTGAAGCGCTTCATCCGGATCAAGCCC
Organism: Flavisolibacter sp.; assembly: GCA_035761965.1. Classification (GTDB taxonomy): domain Bacteria; phylum Bacteroidota; class Bacteroidia; order Chitinophagales; family Chitinophagaceae; genus Flavisolibacter. The sequence continues at coordinate 10,591 of DASTPZ010000186.1, forward strand.
GGAAAACCGGCTGTGGTGTTTCCAGCTGTGCCAGCCTTCGTTGAGATGGAAAAGGTCGTCCTCCGTATACCGGGTTTGTTCAATATAGGAAGTAAGCGCTTCGGCCACACTAACCGGGTTGAACAGGATGCCATTGGGGTTCTCCATCACCGCGAACTTATGCTTCCTTAGCTTCTCGCCCATGTTCTCCGTAAAGCAGGAACCAATGAGCATGAGTTTGTGCCGGTGCTCTATTGGTGGCAGCAGCTTTTTTATGTCGAATTCGAAATGAAATTTCATAAGAAAAGTTTAATGGCCGCTGAACAGCTCACCAGCCATTTGCAGACAGTGGCGGAATGCCTCCTTATTCATCGGCGGCAGCAGGTTGCGCTGCTCAAGCCAGCCCGCCATCAGCTCCGTGCTCATATTTCCCACGAGCGCATCGCCTGCCATCGGGCAGCCACCTACGCCTCTTAATGCACCATCGAAACGTTTGCAGCCGGCGTTTACTGCTGCCTGCATTTTTTCCTCCCAGTTCGAAGGTGTGCTATGCAGGTGTACGCCAAAGCTGGTCGCCGGATAGAGCGGTATGAGCGTATCCAATGCAAAGGAAATCTGCTCAGGAGTGGCCAATCCAACCGTATCGGCAAGAGAAATAACAGACACCTCGCGTTGTACCATTTCATCTGCCCAGCGCAGGAGAACCTCGGCGCTGTAAGGGTCACCATAAGGATTGCCAAAGCCCATGCTGAGGTAGATAACCAGCAGCTTATTGTTCCGAAGGCAAAGCTCCTGGATCTGCTCCACCCTCTGCAGGCTCTCCTCGATCGTGCTGTTTGTATTGCGGAGCTGAAACGTGGGAG
>DASTPZ010000187.1:0-3872 GCA_035761965.1 Flavisolibacter sp.
TGGAAAATTTGAACTTAAGTCCCTATTTTTGCAGCCCTTGTAAGGGTTCAGGTGAGGTGGATGAGTGGCTGAAATCAGTAGTTTGCTAAACTGCCGTACGGGTTAAACTGTACCGCGGGTTCGAATCCCGCCCTCACCGCAACAGGGGACAAATGGTTAATGAACTATTTGTCCCTTTTTTTTGCCCTGGCCTGAAAGCCTTCTTCTTAGCTCAAATCTGCCAATAGATAATAAGGATACCCTTAGCCAAGAACTTTCCGATGGTCTGGCACCAGCATATTTGAAACAAGGCTTCCAATAATGATATGGAAGGGTGGCGAAGCTCAATTTAAAATGGACCAAGATGCGTTTGCTAGATCAGCGGTCTGGCCAGTTTTGTAAAAATGGCTTCCGGTCATAAACACTGGCTTATGACAAGTATAAAGGTAAAATGACTCACTACGCCGGCCCAAGCTTACCAGCGCAGAAAAATGGCCTCAGTATTTAAACAATTTCAAGATATACTTCGGCACCGAATAGAAGTCGCTATTGATTGAAGTGCCTTTATTATAAAAACAGGAACTTGTATCGGTTATGACAATGTCATACTTCATTTGATGTCTTCATCATCAAGCAGGAAAAGTATTATACATGATCCTGTCATCAGGCTGGATCAGGAAGGCTTTGGATATGGATCGCTGTTGAGTAATCCATAATAAAGCAGGTCTACCAGCTCGCCCGAGCTTGTCCGGTAATCGCTGCGCAGCCTGCCTTCCCTTACGAAGCCGCATTTTTCCGCGATCTGCCGGGCAGCGGTGTTGCTTTCGTGCGTTCGCAGAAAAAGCTTGACAAAGCCATACTGGCTGAAACAATGATGCACAAACAAGGCAAGCGCCCTGCCTGCGATGCCTTTCCCCGCGGAAGCTTCATCCATATAGCAGCCCAGTTCCGCCTTCGGCAGGCTCCAGTCGATATTCTTAATGTCGAAGAAGCCAACAATGGCTGACGAGCCTTTGTCGATAAGCAGGTAAGGGAAATAGGTTCTGGCCGCAGCTCTTTCCAGGATATCGATGATGAATTGTCTTGTATCCTCCAGGGTCTTTGTGCGTGAGACAGTGCCGGTAAAAAAGTTCTCCAGCCTTTTCCGATTCTTTTCTACCATCTGGAAATAGGGCAGGAGGTCATCGGGCTCCAGGAGCCGAAGCAGGTACTGATCGAAATCAATATGATTGTTCGCTTGCATGTTCGGTAGACGGGTTTGCGGGTTATCGGAAAAATCGCGGACAAGCAAAGCTATAAAATCATGGCTGCCTATCTTTCACTATGCTGACCCTGAACCGGCCGGCGCTTTCGCCTTAGCAGGAACAGCAATGGTTATCTAAAATAACCGGTTGTCAACTTTAGGCCGGGTCTCTGAGTTCACCTTCGACTTGCGGCAATGGAACAATAAATCGTTATTTTGGAACTGCTTCAAAACCGAGACTAATGCAACAGACCTTTATCCAGTACATCTACCTCATCCTCATTATCCTGCTTCTGGTAATGGCAGCCAACAGGTTCAAGGTGGCTTACCCGATCGTGTTGGTGCTCGGCGGGTTGATGCTGGGTTTTACGGATGGCTTTTCACGTGTGCAGATCGACCCGGAGCTGATCTTTTTTATTTTCCTGCCGCCGCTTTTATATGAGGCGGCATGGCAAACATCGTGGAAGGAATTCTGGCGGTGGCGGAGGGTGATCACCAGCTTTGCCTTCCCGATCGTGCTGGTCACTTCCTGTGTGGTGGCTTTTGTTTCCAGTGCTTTGCTGCCTGGCTTTACCCTTGCCCTGGGCTTTCTGCTTGGTGGCATAACGGCTCCACCCGATGCCATCTCGGCTACTTCTGTTGTAAAAACAGTAAAGGTGCCCAAATCGTTGGTCAGCATTATCGAAGGCGAAAGCCTGCTCAACGATGCATCGAGCCTGATCGTATTCCGTTTTGCGCTTGCGGCGGTAGTTACAGGACAGTTCGTGTTCCGCGAGGCAGCAACAAGCTTTTTCCTGGTGATCGTTATGGGAATTGTTATCGGGCTGGCGGTCGGACTTATTTTCTATGCCATACATCGATTTTTACCCACCACCTCCAGCATGGACATCGTGCTCAGTTTTGTTACGCCTTACTGCATGTACTACTTCGCAGAAGAGTTTCATTTTTCCGGTGTGCTGGCGGTCGTAAGCGGTGGCCTGCTGTTATCGAACAAGCAGCATAAAATGCTCACCCATGCCAGCCGGATCCAGGGCGCTACCGTCTGGTCGACCGTGGGCTTTGTTGTCAATGGCATTATCTTCCTGCTGATCGGGATGCAGCTGCCCGGCATTGTAGCCGGACTTGGTGATACGAGCCTGGGCAGGGCCATCTGGTACGGACTTTTGATCTCGCTGGTGCTGATCGTTACCCGCCTGTTATGTACACTCGGCGCCTCTCTTTTCACCCGTATGATGAGCCATATCATCACCGTAGCCGATCCCAACCCAGGCTGGAAGGGACCGCTCATCTTTGGCTGGGCAGGTATGCGCGGCGTGGTGTCGCTGGCGGCAGCGCTTTCCATCCCGATCTACCTCGACGATGGACAGGTCTTTCCCCAGCGCAACCTCATTTTATTCATAACATTTGTGGTTATTCTTGTTACCCTCGTTTTTCAAGGGCTTACCCTGCCCTGGCTGATCCGGAAGGTAAACCCGGAAGACCGTTACCAGGCCTTGCCCGAGGCGGAGCAGGAACAGATCATTAAGAACAAAATTGCTGCCTACTCCCTGCGTTTCCTGGAGGAGCATTATGCCTCCGAGATCGTTCATAACGTACACCTCGCAAACCTCAGGTCCAGGCTTAAGATAGAACTTGCTCATGCGCCTGCCGGTCTGCCGGCAGCGGATGGCTCGTCTCACGATGCCGCGCTCGCGCATCGAAACATTTCGCTTGCCTTACTCGAAGAGCAGCGAAGGCTGCTGCATAAAATGAACGGGCGTTCCGAGTTCGATGAGGACATCATCCGCAGGCATCTTTCGCTACTCGACCTGGAGGAAACAAAGCTGCGCCAGCAGTTTGGCGGTGAGCCGGAGTAAGTTTGACTGCAATGACACCATGAAGTAGCTGATGCCGGCTCATCTTAAAAAAGAAAGCCATCCACCGGACCGATCTTTTCGGGCAGCTTTTCTTCCTGCAGCATTTCTTTGAGGTTGATCTCGATGGTGCGGCTGATGGCGTTCATCGGCACATCGTTGATCCTGTTTTCAAAAGGATTCTCCAGCCGGGTGCTGATCTTGTCCAGCGACATGAATACAAATGAAAGTGCCACGGACACAGGGATGGTAAGCAGCCATAGGTCTTTTACAAAAGCAAAGGGCAGCAGCAGTCCGTGGAGGTGCACAAACAGCTTTGTGAAATAATTGTACTGCCTGGGGAAGGGTGTATTCTTGATGCGTTCGCAGCCGCCTTGCACCTGGTGAAACTGTACCAGGGCCTGGTCGATCTGTACGAAGAGCATATCCGGCAGGCCGCTTTCGTTTTTCAGCTCGGCGAGCTCCCTGGATTGAAGCAGGAGGAGGTAGTTGGGAAGATTGTCTTTCCCTTTGGCGAGTGTCTGTCCCTCAGCGTCCAAAAACTGGGTGAACTCCGTTTGAGGCTGCAGGCGAAGATGAGCTTTCAGCGCATATACGAAGGCAATATGCCGGTAGATCATGCTTTTCACCTGCGCATGGCTGGCCAGATCCTTTCCGGCAGTAAAGGTTAGCAACTGCCTTGCAAAGGACCTCGAATAGTTAACGAGTGTTCCCCAAAGCTGTCTTGCTTCCCACCACCTGTCATACACCTGGCTATTGCGAAAGCCGAGAAAGACCGCCAGTGCTGTGCTCAGCAT
>DASTPZ010000188.1:0-25677 GCA_035761965.1 Flavisolibacter sp.
CCGCTCCCAAAATAAAGCGAGGCGATCTTGTAGTAAAACACCAGTATCCTGTGCCGGTCGAGATAGATCTCGTATTCCGCCAGCTTTTCTTCAATAAACGGAACCAGGGCCAGCCCTTCCTTGAAGCTGCCTACCATAAAATGCCGGTTGATCTTGGCGGTGGTCAGGTAAACAAAGGTCTGGATGCGGTTGTTCTCCACATGCGTTGCCCCTTCCGAGGCGCTGAATTCTTCGAACCTTTTCAGCACCACTTCGAATTGCTGGTAATTGCGCAGGTCGAAATGGGCATTGAGCAGGTTGTGCAGCCCCTTGATGTAATGGGCCGGCTCCACTCCTATCATATGGTTATGTTCATGAAACAGGTCGACCCATTTCTGGGTATGCCGGTAATACATGATGAAATCCTGTCTTATAAAAGCATACCAGCAATAGCTCTGGTGAAGGTAGAGGCGCTCATAAAAACCCTTGAGCCCGAAGGCGTGGGGCGGCAGGTGCTCTTTAAAGAATTTTTTCACACCCGTTTCGTCAGCTTCGTTACGGGCATGCCCATTTTTGATGTACCAGCTGTACAGCTGAAGGGCCAGGTTGGAAAGCTGGGTAATGATGCGCCTTTTTTCGTTCACCTCGTTGGCCTCAATCGACAGCCGGTCCGCGCGGTCCTGCATACTGCGTGTAATATGCAGGGTCTCGATCTTTTTTTCGAGCGAGATGATTTGGATGAGGAAACTTTCCTGGTGATAGTGATGGGCGATCTCCTTCAGCCTGTCGAGTATCTTAAGGCTTTGCAGGTAAAGTCCCTTATTGTAGAGGATGCGCGCATAGTCGAGCTGCTCGTGCAGCTGGATATCGATATTATTTTCAGCGCTCAGCAGCCTCAGGCTTGCCAGCACCTGCTTGTACAGGTGGGCCTTGATATTTGAAAGCTGCTGCTTTTTGATAGCAGGCAGCTTCCTGAGCAGGACCGCTTCGTCGTAATGACCCATTTTGTCCAGGGCGTCGAAGAGCTGGACGATCTTAAGGTCTTCGTTAGACGAATTGCGCTTGATGTACAGCTTGAAATTCCGCTTTTCGGATTTTTGAAGGGATTTTATCAACTGAAATAATGGCTCTGCGGATCGGTTGGGCATCGTAGCTAATTTTTCCTGAAACCTAATACAGGCAAGGGTTTTTTAGGGCCAATCCCTGCTTCAACGTTGTAAAATGGTTGTGATTTTATAAAAAAACGGACCTCTGCTCACCCTATTTTTGTTATCAGGATGAATGATTCAACAGCAATCAGCGCTGAAATGAGATCATTCATTGACAAAAGCAGACTCAAGTCTCTCTATTCATATAGCAAGCAATCGTTAGCGCCCGCTGTTTCTACAGTGGGTTTTTTCTTTTGCAAAATAAATGTTTTTAAATGATAATAGTCCTCATAATCTCACCCGCTGCCAGGCTTGAGGAAAGACGGCAGCAGAAACCAGCTTATGCTTCGTGTGGCATCGACACACTTATCAACAAAACCTTATTTTTGAACCTTGGATAAGTGGGAATGAGGATTTTTTACAGTAATCAGAATAAGCAATGCAAAAAAAAGTGAGCCGCATTGGCGTTTTGACCTCGGGAGGCGATTCTCCCGGCATGAACGCCGCGATCAGGGCAGTGGTTCGTACGGGCATTTACTATGGTTTGGAAGTATATGGCATCATGCGGGGTTACCAGGGCCTGATAGAAGACGATATCTTTAAAATGGAAAGCCGGTCTGTCGCCAATATCATCCAACGTGGCGGCACCATCCTCAAAACAGCCCGCTGCAAAATCTTTCATAAGCCCGAGGGCAGACAGCAGGCTTATGACATCCTCAAAAAAAGAGGTATCAATGGCCTCGTGATCATCGGGGGCGACGGATCTTTCCGTGGCGCCGTTGAATTCAGCAAGGAATTTGATATTCCCTGTATTGGCCTGGCAGGCACCATCGATAAGGACATTTATGGAACCGATTTTACGATCGGCTTTGATACGGCAGTGAATACAGCCGTGGAAGCCATCGACAAGATCCGCGATACGGCAGATGCGCATGACAGGCTTTTTATCATTGAGGTGATGGGCAGGGATGCGGGCTATATAGCCTTACATAGCGGCATTGCCACGGGAGCGGAGAACATACTCATCCCGGAGCGCAAGACGGATATCGATGACCTTATTCTTTCACTGCAGGAAAAGGAAAAAAGAAAAAAGCTGGTGAACCTCATTGTTGTGGCCGAAGGCGATGAGTTCGGCGGCGCCGACGAAGTGGCTAAAGCCGTGAAGGAGCGTCTGCCCCAGACCGAAACGAGGGTATGCATTCTCGGTCATATACAGCGGGGCGGAGCACCTACCTGCCTGGACAGGCTTATTGCCAGCCGAATGGGTTATCATGCCGTGGAATGCCTCATCCAGGGCAGGCACAATGTGTTCGTGGGCATCCTGAACAACAAGATGAACTATGTTCCGCTTGAGAATGTTGGCAAAAGAAAGGGCACCATCAGCGATGAATGGATGAGGATCGTGAAGATCCTGGCAAGCTAGGTTGCAAAACCAGTCGCCCATTATGAACCAATTTACCTTAAATAACCTGAAAAGGTCTTGAATTTGAAATTATGAGCAAGAACGTAGACAAGTACTTCCACAGACAGATGGACAAAACGGCAGGCATTGAGCATACCTATCACCGTACAAAGATCGTAGCTACTGTCGGTCCCGCCAGCGAAACCTATGACCAGCTGCTCGGCCTGGTAAAATGCGGCGTCAATGTATTCCGTCTTAACTTTTCCCACGGCTCTCACGAGGACAAAGCCAAGATCATCGAACATATACGCCAGATCAATAAAACCGAGCCTTATAATATTGCCATCCTGGGTGACCTCCAGGGCCCCAAACTGAGGGTAGGCGAAATGGAGAACGGCGGGATCGATGTGGTGCCGGGCGACCTGCTCACTTTTACCAATGAAAAGCTCGTTGGCAACAAGGACCGCATCTATGTTTCTTATCCCAACCTGCATAAGGATGTGAAAGTGGGCAATAAGATCCTGATCGACGACGGCAAGCTCGAAGTACAGGTTAAGAGAATACTTAAGAACAATGACGTGGAAGTGGAAGTAACCATGGGCGGCAGGCTCTCCTCCAAAAAAGGCGTAAACCTGCCCGATACCAAGATCTCCCTTCCCGCTCTCACCGATAAGGACCTGGTCGACCTGGAGTTCATCATAGACCAGCAGCTTGACTGGGTGGCGCTGTCCTTTGTGCGCAGTGTAAAGGACCTCATCATCCTGCGCAATAAGCTCCAGGAGCGGAAGAGCAAGACCAAGATCATTTCGAAGATCGAAAAGCCTGAGGCCCTGAACAACCTGAGGGACATCATCGTTGAAAGCGATGCGGTGATGATCGCCCGTGGCGACCTCGGGGTGGAGCTCCCTGTGGAGCAGATACCGCTGATCCAGCGTAATATTATCAGTAAATGCCTGCACAGGGCCAAGCCCGTGATCGTGGCCACCCAGATGATGGAAAGTATGATCGACCGCAGCAAGCCAAACCGCAGCGAGATCACCGACGTGGCCAATGCAGTGCTGGAAGGCGCCGATGCCGTGATGCTGAGCGGAGAAACCGCTACGGGCCAGCACCCCAAGCTGGTGGTGGAGACCATGCGCAAGATCATCATGGAAGTAGAGCGCACGGAATACCGCTACAACCGCGAGGAAACGCTTACTCCCCAGCCGCATTCCCCTTCCTTCCTTAGCGATGCCATTTGCTACAATGCCTGCAAGCTGGCCGATGATGTAAAATCAGATGCCCTCGTAGGTATGACCCAGAGCGGTTATACAGCCTTTATGCTGAGCAGCTACCGTCCACGTTCACCGCTTTTTATCTTTACCAAGGAGCGCAGCCTGGTTAACCAGCTTAGCCTCAGCTGGGGTGTCAGGGCCTTCTATTATTCGGAGGAGAACAGCCTGGACGATATCATATTTGATCAGATCGACATTTTAAAGGAAAGGGGCTTTCTTAAAGTAGGGAATGTAGTGGTAAGCACGGGAAGCACGCCGGTTCACCTGCACCTGCCAACCAATGTGGTGAAGGTCACCAAGGTTGAGTAAAGAAAAATGGTGGGTATGAGTTGGATAAGGATGTAGACGTGTAGGGGAGGCTGTTGACTGCGGAGAAGATATTGCTCGTAAGTGTTTTGCCGTGGAATGTGAAGTGCAAAGGGATGAGTTTTCCAAGGGTGAGGAGTGGATTTAAGAGAAAGCATGTTTTTGAGACTTTGAAGCTGGCTCATTCCCCTGCGGGGCCCTCCCTCCCCCGCCTTCCAACCACCATTGTTCCCTGTTGCATACACTCATATCAGGCAAAGCCTGCTACTGAATGGTCAGTAACATGCCTCCTCCCTTCTCAAGCAACAGCCAGGCTGTGCAGCTAATTCTACTCCCAGGCAATGCCTAAGGATTCATCAGACTAACAGGATTGATATATCAATACCCAAAACTAGTTTTCCAAACAGATGGATAAAAGGGAAAAACATCAATACTGAAGAAGAAAAAACATCCCCTTTGCAGGTGCCATCACAACCCAATGGCCAAATACCAACCAACCCATCCCAACTCGTAAATATCTGTCGCAAAATCTTTATGTTAAAAAGCTCTACAAAACGAAGCCATTATTTTGCGGGCTTGCCGGTACGTCCGGGTAATTTGCACTTAAAATAAACAACCTACCAGATGCAAAGAATAATCGCAGCAAGGGCCTGGCCTATGATATGATATAATCCTTCAATGAAGTGAAGGCCGAACGGCTTTTGCAGGTAGAGATAGGTGATGCTGATGGCCGCAGCGGAAAAAAACGTCCCGGTGAACAGCCCAAGCTTAAGCCCCGACAGAACCCCGGCCAACTCCAGGCGTCCGATGAGAATCGCCAGTCCCGTAGTGACAAGGAAAAAAAGAACGAAGGAAAGCAGCATGATGCCGGCCACGCCTTTTTTCATGCCCGGATCATTTACATTGATCCCGTGATAAGCGATCCATTTTTTGCTGAAAAGCGGCCCATACCAGATCGCGCCCAATGAAAAATAGGCCAGCGTGGCTACGAGGATATGCAGCCATTCCAGCTGCTGCAGAAAAGCAGTATCCATATAAACTGTTTTGGTTGGCCAAAAAGATAAGCACAAATACAGGCATTTCACAATGAACCTGGCCGCTGCGAGTAAAGGGCCGGGCTTTTCCGCGAAAGGACATAGCCTGAAAACCAGGCGTGCAGGCTGTTTTAACTTTTATGACATTCTTTTCCCCTTAATTTAGCTCCTTCCCTATTTTTGCCTTTCCTTTAACGCAGGGGCCGTCGGGCTCCAAGGAAATAAATTAACCACCTAGTATGAATTTTAGAAAAGTCAACAACATTGCCGGATGGGCAGTGTGTGCTATTGCCTCCCTTGTATACATCCTGACAACGGAACAGAGAGGCAGTTTCTGGGACTGCGGCGAATTTGTATCGGCCTGTTATAAGGTACAGTTGCCTCACCCCCCGGGTGCACCGCTGTTTGTGCTGCTCGGACGCTTTTTTATCATCCTCTTTGGCGACAACCCTATGACCGCGGCCAAGGCAGTTAACATCATGAACGCCCTTGCCAGCGGCTTTACCATACTTTTCCTTTTCTGGACCATTACGCATTTTGCCCGTAAGCTGATGACCGGCTTGCGCGAAGAACCAAACAGGGAGCAAACGCTTGCCATCATTGGCGCAGGTATCGTAGGTGGCCTTGCCTATACTTTCTCCGACTCTTTCTGGTTCAGTGCCGTTGAAGGCGAGGTATATGCCCTCTCTTCACTTTTCACTGCCATTGCCTTCTGGGCCATGCTCAAATGGGAAAGGGCGGATGACGCGGCAGGCGGCGACAGGACACTTCGCAACCGCGCCGACCGCTGGATCGTTTTTCTTTTCTTCTCGCTCGGACTTTCCATTGGCGTTCACCTGCTCGGGCTGCTGGTTATACCGGCTGCGGTCATGATCTATTACTACAAGCGCTACAATTATACACAAAAAGGCGCCATTTGGGCTTTTGTTATCGGCTGCCTCATCACCGGTGTTGTACAGGTGGTTGTTATCAAATGGACGGTGATCCTGGCAGGTAAGTTCGATATCTTTTTCGTCAACAGCTTTAACCTGCCCTTCTTTTCGGGCTTTACCCTTTTCTTTATCCTGCTGGCCGTTCTCGTTTGGGCAGGCCTGCGCTGGGCGGCAAAGCGCAACTATTCTTACCTGCGCCTTGGCCTCTGGTCCTTTTCCTTCATGATGCTGGGCTATTCGATCTACATCACCACCATGGAGCGCTCCAATGCCAACCCGGCTATGGACATGAACAATGTAGACAATCCAATGAGCCTTGTGTATTACCTGGGCCGCGAGCAGTATGGCTCACAGCCGCTGCTCATGGGACCGCATTATGTGGCTCAGTACAAGCGCAATGACCAGGGCGAGGTGGTGTTCGACGAAGGCAAGATGCGTTATGCCAAGGGTGATGACCAATACATCCAGCTCGGAAGGGAATCGGAGCCTGCATATAAGGATAGGGATATACAGCTTTTCCCCCGTGTATGGGACCCAACCAATGAACAAAGGCATTTCGATTTTTATATCTCCTGGCTGAACATGGGTGTGATCACGGCCAAAGAACTGAGCCAGGTAGTGGATGTGGATGATGATGGTGGCTATATACAGGTTGTAAACCAGGCCGGCAAAAGAGACTCCTATAGCCTGCCGGAGAATTTCAGGTCCAGGGTTAATCCCGGACAGGTGATCCAGGCCGGCACGCCTATCGCCGTTGAAGCGCCCTCCTATGCCGACAATATCCAGTGGTTCCTTACCTACCAGATGGGCTTTATGTACTGGCGGTATTTCATGTGGAATTTCGCCGGGCGCCAGAACGATATACAGGGCAGTGGCAATGTAAGAGATGGAAACTGGATCAGCGGTATTTCATTCGTAGACAATGCAAGGCTGGGCGACCAGTCGAAGCTGCCGGAAAGCATCCAGCATAATGGCGCTACGAATAAGCTCTTCCTGATACCCTTTATCCTGGGTATTGTGGGTTGTGTATATCATTTTATGAAGGACAGAAGGGACTGGCTGATCAGCTTCCTGCTCTTCTTCTTTACGGGCGTGGCCATCGTGCTTTACCTGAACCAGCCCGGTAACCAGCCCCGTGAAAGGGATTATGCTTTTGCAGGTTCCTTCTATGCCTATGCCATCTGGATCGGCCTGTCTGTAGTGGCCTTTGCCCGCATGGCTCGTGAACGTGAAGACAAGCTGAGCTTCAACAATGTGCTTATCTTCGGAAGTCTCGCCTCTTTCGTGATTGCCCTTATGAGCAATGCCAACGGCTCTTTCAGCGGAAGCCTGGTAAGCTCCTTTCTTGTAGCGCTGGTGTATGCGGCAGTGACGGCCATCATTTCTTTCGTGGTGAAAGCAGCAGGCAAAAGCAATCTTCGCACGGCAGCACTCGCTGCAACCGTAATTTGCCTGTCCGCTCCCATCATCATGGCCGCACAGGAATGGAACGATCACGACCGCAGCAGCAAATTGCTTGCGCCTGATCTTGCCAGGAACTATCTTGAAAGCTGCCCGCCCAATGCCATACTCTTTACATTTGGCGATAACGATACCTACCCGCTATGGTATGCTCAGGAAGTAGAAGGATTGAGACCTGATGTGCGCATCGTTAATACAAGCCTGCTGGGCATTGACTGGTATGTTAACCAGCTACGCTACAAGATCAACGAGAGCGGTCCTGTTGATGTGATCTGGAGTGCAGACCAGGTCAGAGGCCTTAGCTATATACGTAACCAGGGAGGTCAGAACGGAGGTTCGCAGCCGCTGTACGATTTCATGAAGAACACGGTATCTCCCCTGCTGAACACCGATGGCGAAGGCAAGGCAGAACTCAGGGTGGCCTTCCCGGCCAAGCTCACTGTTCCGGTTGACGTGAACTACGTGAAAAGCGCGGGGCTGGTAAATGCCGACGACCAGGTATTGTCGCAGATCGAGCTCGATATATCACCCAACAAGAGCTATTTCTCCCTTGACCAGCTCACGATGATGAACGTGCTGGCAACCACTAACTGGAGAAGGCCAATTTGCTTTACTTCGCCCTACGGCGAAACCGGTTTTGGTCCCTACCTGCGCCAGGAAGGCCTTATCTACAGGGTTGTACCGGTAAGGGTTGAACGCGAGATGGATGCTACGAAAACATATGGATTGCTGATGAACAAGTTCAGGTCGGGCAATGCCGACAGACCGGGCATCTATTTCGACGAAGAAAACCGCAGGCACCTGCTTTCGATCAGGAGCACTTATGCTTTTGCAGCTACGAACCTGGCCGACCAGGGTCGTAAGAAGGAGGCGCTGGACCTGCTGAACAAGGCAGAGAGCCAGATCCTTCCCGAATCGCTGCCTTATGCCATGGTAAGCCGCTACAACCAGCACAACCAAACCTCGCTCATTTACCTGGAGGCAGCTTACAAAGCCGGGCATAAAGCCCTGGCCGATAAGCTCAAAGCAGCGCTGAGAAAAGACCTTAGCGAACAGAAGGCCTATTTTGACTATCTCCGCAACAACAAGGAGGAGTTCTATAACGCCCTGGCCGATGAAGAACAGATCAATAACCGCTACCTGGGCATCCTCGATCAATGGGAAAAGCTCTACAGTCCCGGGGCTGCCACACCGGTTACTGAGGTACCCGGACAGCCACGTGATTCTGCCGATTCGACACGAAACAGATAAATAAATGCCTTGGAACCCCGGATTTGTCCGGGGTTCTTTGTTTAACAAGGCAGTGAACAAAGAATGCATAATTATTGTAGATTGTAGGGACTATGAACGGATTTCATTTTTCAAGGTTTGACCCGAACGAAAGCGGTAAAACAAGGTTTGACCAGCTGTTGGATCTTTTCATGCAGCTGCTTACCTATACCAGCGGGGAAGTGTCCGAGGCCCTGCAATGGTTGAACCAGCTGGACCGGGAGTATAACCTTACAGACGATGAATATGGCATGGGCGATTTCGTCGATGACCTCAAAGAGAAAGGATACCTTACCGAGAACGAAGAACGTACGGAGATCAAGATCACACCAAAGACAGAGCAGGGCATCCGCAAGCGCAGCCTGGAGGAGATATTTGGCAAGCTAAAAAAAACAAGATCTGGCGATCACCAGACCTTCAAGCCGGGACTGGGTGATGAAGCCAGTCCGGATACAAGGCCCTTCCGCTTTGGCGATATGCTGGAGCAGATAGATTTTACCGAATCGATCCGTAATGCCCAGATCAATCATGGCCTAGATGCCTTCACCATGCAGGAGGACGACCTCCAGATCAGGGAAACCGATTTCAAATCGCAGACTTCCACAGTGCTGATGATAGATATTTCGCATTCGATGATCCTTTACGGCGAGGACCGCATCACGCCCGCCAAGAAAGTGGCCATGGCACTCAGTGAGCTGATCACTACCAAATACCCGAAAGACACGCTCGACATCGTTGTTTTCGGGAATGATGCCTGGCCCGTGGAGATCAAAGACCTGCCTTACCTCCAGGTCGGGCCTTATCATACCAATACGGTTGCAGGACTTGAGCTGGCGATGGACCTTTTGCGCCGACGCAAGAATCCCAACAAACAGATCTTTATGATCACCGATGGCAAGCCAACCTGTCTTAAAATAGGCAAACGCTATTATAAGAACAGCTTTGGGCTCGATAGAAAGGTCACCAGCCGTTGCCTTAACCTGGCAGCGCAATGCAAAAAGCTCAGGATTCCCATCACCACCTTTATGATCGCCACCGATCCCTACCTGCAGCGGTTCGTTCAGGAGTTTACAGAAACGAACAATGGCAAGGCCTATTTTGCCAGCCTTGACCGCCTGGGTGCCTTTATATTCAGGGATTTCGAAAGCGGAAAAAGAAAAACGGTGTACTGATGCAGCCGATGGCATTGGCAATGCGCAATTCTTTATCGAAACGCACGGCAGGGGCGTCTCAGCAAGCCCTGCCCTTGCCCGATAAGGAAAAGAAAAATTCATCAACTCATTACAATATCAAATAGAATGGACATAAAAAGAATAAACACGGTCAGGGAGCTGAAAGAGGCAGGTTATGCACCGAAAAGCATCAAGGAAGAACTCCGCGACAACCTGATCAAAAAACTCCAGGCAAAGGAAGAGACCTTTAGCGGCATTATCGGCTACGAGGATACGGTAATACCCGACGTGGAAAGGGCATTGCTGAGCAAGCACAATATCCTGCTGCTCGGACTGCGCGGCCAGGCAAAGACCCGTATGGCACGACAGATGACTGAGCTGCTTGACGAATACATACCGGTTGTGGCGGGCAGCGATATCAACGATGATCCGCTCCGGCCGATCTCGAAATATGCCATGGACCTGATCAGGGAAAAAGGTGACGATACGCCGATCGAGTGGCTGCACCGCAGCCAGCGTTATGGTGAGAAGCTGGCCACGCCGGATGTGAGCGTAGCCGATCTTATTGGAGACGTTGACCCCATCAAGGCGGCCAACCTCAAGCTTAGCTTTGCAGACGAGCGTGTGATCCACTATGGCATTATTCCAAAAAGCAACCGCAGCATTTTTGTGATCAATGAGTTGCCCGACCTGCAGGCCCGTATACAGGTGGCCCTCTTTAATATACTTGAAGAAGGCGATGTGCAGATCAGGGGCTTCAAGCTCAGGCTCCCGCTCGATATCCTGTTCGTATTCACGGCCAACCCGGAAGATTATACCAACCGTGGCTCGATCGTGACGCCGTTAAAGGACAGGATACAAAGCCAGATCCTGACGCACTATCCCAAATCGCTGGATAATGCCCTTGCCATTACCGAACAGGAGGCCGACCTGGAAGAAGCACAAAGAGAAAAAGTAGCCATCAGTGACCTCGTAAAACGATTGATCGAGCAGGTAGCTTTTGAAGCAAGGGCCAGCGAGTTCGTAGACAAAAAAAGCGGCGTGAGCGCCAGGCTTACGATATCGGCTTTTGAAAATGCCGTGAGCAGCGCCGAGCGGAGGGCCATCATCAACCGCGAAAAGCAAACCCAGGTCTGGATCAGCGATCTTGTGGGCATCATACCATCTATCACAGGTAAGATCGAGCTGGTTTACGAAGGCGAGCAGGAGGGTCCCTATCAGGTGGCCATGAACCTGCTGGACCGGGCCATGCGCTCACAGTTCGTGCAGTTCTTTCCCAACCCGGATACATTGAAGAAAAGAAGCAGCCGCAAAGGGGAAACGCCCGAAGCGGTCGATAACCCTTACCGGGCCATCATCAACTGGTTCGATAAGGGCAATCATATCAACCTGCTTTTTGCTACCTCGGACAGGGAAAAGATCAACCAGCTTTACAAGATCGACGGCCTGCATGCCCTGGTTAAGAAGTATTTCTCACATGCCAATGAAAAAGAAGCGGCCTTGCTGATGGAGTTTGTGCTGCACGGACTGGCCTCCCACTCGCTTATCAGCAAAAAGATATTGGAAACCTCCGTTGAGTTCAAGGACCTGATGGGCAGTATGCTGAACATTCAGTCCTCGGGCGGGTATGACGACCTGGAGGAAGAGGATTTTAATTGAGCAGATCAATTTAATGACCAACCCCAACAAACAAGGTGGCCTTGTTTGTTGGGGTTATTTTTTTATACAAACAGCTATATAATATTCACCTCCCGCTCCAGCTGGATGCCGAACCGTTGCAGTACCGAGGCAATGATCTCTTCGCTCAGCGCGTAGATCTCCTGGCCGGTGGCCTGGCCATAATTCACCAGCACCAGGGCCTGCTTGGGATAACAGCCCGCATCGCCTCGCCTGTAACCCTTCCAGCCGCATTGCTCAATCAGCCAGCCGGCAGGTATCTTAACCAGGCTTTCGTCAACCGTGAATGATGGGATGGCCGGGTAGGCCGCCTTTAAACCAGCGAACTGCTTACTGCTTATTTGCGGGTTCTTGAAAAAGCTGCCGGCATTGCCGATCTGCCTGGGATCGGGCAGCTTGGCTGTACGGATGTTGATCACGGCCTGGGAAATGGCCTTTATGCTCAGCTCCTGCACACCCATCCTTTCCAGCTCCTCGTTGATGGCGCCATAGCTTGTATTGAAAACCGGCTTTTTGTTGAGACGAAAGGTTACGCTGGTGATAATGAATTGCCCTTTGTACTGTCGCTTAAAAACGCTTTCGCGATAACCAAAGCCGCAATCTTCCAGGCTGAACACCCGGCGCGTCCTTTCCTTTATGTGTATAGCCTCCAGCTCATGGAACAGGTCTTTGATCTCCACACCATAAGCTCCTATGTTCTGCATGGGTGAAGCACCCACTAGGCCGGGAATAAGGGAAAGATTCTCCATCCCGGCATAGCCCCTTTCCACACAATATTCTACGAGGCGATGCCAATTCTCACCCGCACCCGCTTTCAGGTAAATATGGTCATCATCTTCATTCACGACGGTCTTACCCATGATCTCGTTGCGCAGCACGAGCCCGTCCACATTGCCGGTAAGCAGGATATTGCTTCCTCCGCCCAGGACCAGCAGCTTTTCTGCAGCACCAGCACCCTGCTCCAGTATGGCCTCCAACTCCCCTGTTGTTCCAAAGCGGCCAAGCTGCCGGGCAGTGGCGGCTATCCCGAAGCTATTGTAAGGCTTGAGGTCGGCATTGTTCTCTATCTGCATGTGGCAAAGCTATGGCCCCAGCGAACATCATCAAACTTGTTCAGCTTCGCTCACTGCAACCAAGCTTTCGCCTATCTCCTTCTTTTCCTTTGAGTTATCTCCGGGCGGCTATGCGCCTTTGCGGATTTTTGCTATTTTGGCGGTCTAACCAAGATTAATTGCTCATGAGACTTCTCATTACAGGCCTGCTGATCGGCCTGCTTTTTTGCCAGCAATCCAATGCCCAGAAAAATCAGCCATTCAATTCGGGCCTCATCATACAAGCCGGTCTTAAGCTTCACGACGAGGGCAACTACAAACAGGCCATTGAACAGTACCGGCAGATCCCTGCCAACGACACGAATTACACGCTTGCGCTTTATGAGCTGGCTTATAGCCAATCGGCCGACAGCAACTATGATGCGGCGATCGCAACCTGCCGCCTCGGTCTGCAGCAGGATGACCAGGAACACCGGCTGCAATTCATGGTGCTGCTTGGCAGCTCTATTGACGACAAGGGCGATGCAAGAGGAGCCATCAGGTTCCTGGATACGGCGCTTCGTACCTATCCGCAATCGCAGATCCTGGCCCTCAACAAGGCCGTCTGTTATGTGCGGCTGAAATCTTACGATACCGCAGCCGCCATTTTCCAAAAGCTGGTGCTCAATAACCCGTATTATGGCAGCGCACATTTCCGTCTCGGTCATGTAGCCCTCCAGCAGGGCAAGATCATCCCGGCCATACTATGCCTTTATACCTACCTGCTCATAGACCCCAATGGTTCCTATGCCAGTTCGGCTATTAATTTGCTCGTATCGATCAGCAAGGTTTCCGACGATGTTACCAGGCTTATCGAGGAAAGAAAAGAACAGCCTTCCTCCAACACGGCCATGGTTGAGCAGATCCTTCTTTCTAAGATCAGCGCCGACCCCAATTATAAAGCCCTTACCGATCTGGACGACCCCGTAATACGGCAACTGCAGGTGGTGATGGAAAAGCTGGAGTATGATAGCGAAGACGCCGATTTCTATCACCAATACTATGTGCCCTATATCAAGGACGTCTTCGACAATAAGCTGTTCACACCCGCCGTATACTACGCGTTCTCGAGTCTTGATATTGAGAAGATCCAGAAATACATCAAAAAGAACGATAAGCAGGTAAAGGAGGCCCTCAGGCTGGCTGGCGGACATCTCGAAGCCCTGGGTGGTACCAGGGAGATCAATTATGCAAAAAGAAAGAATCTGCCCATTATCCATCACTATTCCGACAGGTACCTTTATGCCAAGGGAAGCATGGTAAATGAGCTGCAGCAGGGCCGTTGGGAATTTTTCTACAAGAACGGAAACACTACTTCATTTGGCGAATACAAGGATGGCAAGAAACAAGGTAAATGGACCTATTTCTATGACGATGGACAGCTGAGTGGCGTCGATAACTGGGTGAATGGCGTTCAGCAGGGTGAGGACCTGATCTACAACCGCTATGGCGTGCTGGTAAGCAAGGCCAATTTTAAGGACGGCAAGCTGGAGGGAGAAAAGACCCGTTATTTCGCCATCGGCAACCCTTCGTCCATAACAACTTACCGTGCAGGGAAAGAACATGGAAAATACCTCGAGTACTATTCAAGCGGCGCGCTTAAGATAGATGCCATGATCGCCGATGATGCTTTTGATGGCCCCTACCTGAAATATTTTGAAAACGGGAAAAAAGAGGTAGAGGCAAGGTATGAAAAAGGAAAGCTCCAGGGGCTCTATAAAAGCTACCACGATAACGGACAGTTGGAGTTTGAGCTAAATTATACAACTGGGGCTCCTAATGGACTGGCTAAAACCTACCATAGTAATGGAAAGCTCATGCGGCAGATGAACTATGTCGATGGCCTGGAAGAAGGCGAAGAGACCATGTACGACCGCGAGGGCAAGCTCTCGCAAAAATCCCAGTATAAAAAAGGAAAGATCACCGGCGATAGTGAAACCTTTGATGACGATGGCTTACGCTATTCACTTTTTACCTACGACAACGGCAAGCTCAAAACAGCACAGTACTTCGACAAATCGGGCAAGGCCATAAGCACTTCAAGCCGGCAGGGTAAGCAGATCTCCCTTGATTTTTACACGCCGGAGGGCTTTAAGGTACAATCTGCCGTATTCAATGATGCGGCCGAAAAGCAGGACAAAGAGACTTACTACTACGCATCGGGCAAGGTGAAAGAGGTCAATTATTACAAGGATGGCCAGCTGAATGGCATTTCCACCGGCTACTACTCTAATGGCAAGACTGAGTTCGAGATCGAATACAAGGATGGTGAAAAGCATGGTCTTTCGACATTCTATCACCTAAACGGCAAAATAAAATCCCAGACATGGTATAACGAAGGAACGCTGAGCGGCGATCACACCGAATACAATGAGCAAGGTCATGCGGTAACACGTGCCACGTATTACGACGGCGATCTCTCGGGCCAGCGGCATATCTATTTCCCCAATGGAAAGATCGATATAATTGAAACCTACCGGAATGGCTGGTTGCTCGGCGTGATACAGCACGATACTACGGGCAGGCAGGTATCCTCCTTCAAGCTCGAGAACGGCAAGGGAGCCTATCGCACAACTTATCCCAATGGCAATAAAAGAGCAGAGGGAAATTATGTCAACAGCGATCTCCAGGGCCCCTTTACCCTTTACTTCTTCGATGGAAGCATCGAAACGAAAAAAAGCTATGACCGCGGTTATCTTCATGGTGAGTTCACCGACTATTTCTATGGGGGCAAGGTCAATTACCAGGGCAGCTATGCGCATGGCAAAAGAACCGGCACCTGGAAATACTATTCCGAAGAAGGCAAGCTGACCAGGGAGGAGCGTTACGAGGACGGTGAGCTGGAGGGAAAGACCATTCATTATTATCCTGATGGCAAGGTGGAGCGTGAGTACACCTACAGCGAGGGCCTGAGACAGGGCGCCGGCAAACGCTTTGGACAGGATGGCCAGCTGGCTTACATCATCTACTACAAGGATAACCAGCCGGTTTCGTATACCTATGAAGACAAGACCAAGACGCTTCTGAAGCCGATCCCCCTGCCGGGCGGAAATGGCAGTCTGAAAGCCTATTACAGCAATGGCAATCTGTCCGGCGAAATGAGCTTTACCGACGGCCTGGCAAGCGGTAGCTTCAAGCTGTATTTCCCAAATGGCAAGATCTATTATGAAGAAGATTCGAAAATAAACGGACTGACCAATGGCAGCCTGAAAGAATATTTTCCCGACGGTAAGCTGAATGCGAGCTATAATTATGTGCTCGACATGCAGCACGGGCCTTATACGGAGTATTATGAAAATGGAAAGATCAAGGAAGAAGGCCAGACCTACAATGGCTACACCGTAGGCACCCGTAAATGCTATGATGAGAATGGCAAGCTGAAGGAGCAGCGCCAGTACCAGTATGGTCTCATCCTAAATATCATCAAATGAAGTACACAATAAAAAAGCTTTTTCTCATACTGCTGGCAGGCTGTACACAGGCCCAGGCTCAAACCGACTGGAAGAAACAGTTCCCTGATGAAGAAGCGGTCTATACCCGTCTCTCCTGTCATGTAAATATCAAAAGAGAAGGCGATAAGCTGGTAGCGACAAGCGATTATGCAGAAGACCTTGTTTTTCTCAGCGACAATTCGGTAAAGCTGATGAGCAAGGGCTATATCTACCACAGCGGGTTCAGCGAGCTCAGAAAATGGGATGCCTATACGCAGCAGCCGGAAGAAAAGAAAAAGTTCAAAGTTGCCAACGCCAGTACAGCCAGCAACCGCGACGACTATATATTTTTCGACGATTCAAAATATACCTCCTTTGACTACACGGGCGGTATGGTTGGCGGCACCAGGCACCTGGACTACCAGCTTTTCCATAAGGACATCTGCCTTCTTTTTCCCTATTATTTCGAACGCTACTTCCCTGTCGCCGAGGCTGAGCTCAATATCACCTTTCCATCCGATGTAAAGCTGAAATACCTGGCCAAGGGGCTCGATTCCGCCAATATTCGATTTTCTGAAAGCACAAAGAAAGATAAGACAACCTATACCTTCCGTATTTCGGGGCTCAAGGGCTCACGCAGTTATCCGGATGCGCCGGATAATTCATGGTATGCCACCCATCTTATATTTTATGTAGCTGAAGTAAAGGAGAACGGAAGCTGGAAGAACATGCTCAATGGACCCGCAGACCTGTACAGGTACAACTATAATTTTATCAGGAACCTTAACCGGGCGCCAAATACAGAGCTGAAGAACATTACCGACTCCCTTACGGCCGGAGTCTCCGCTCCCGCCGAAAAAGCAAAAAAGATCTATCGCTGGGTGCAGAACCATATCAAATACGTTGCTTTTGAGGATGGCCTGGAAGGATTCATTCCCAGGGAGGCCAGTCTTGTATGCAGCAGGCGTTTTGGCGATTGCAAGGATATGGCGAGCATCCTTACCACCATGCTTACCCATGCAGGCATACCAGCTTATTTTACCTGGATTGGCACCAGGGATATCCCTTACGACTATACCGACGTACCGCTTCCTATTTCAGATAACCACATGATCTGCACCATCCGGCTTGGAGATGAATATATCTTCCTCGATGCCACTGATAACGCCTGCATCTTTGGCAATCCATCAAGCGGCATACAGGGAAAGCAGGCCATGGTAAGCATTAGTGAGAACGAGTACAAGATCATCCGGGTGCCCGTGCTGGCCAAGGAGAAAAATTCACTCCGCGATTCAACCTTCCTGGAGCTTACAGACCGCGGCATTACCGGCCAGCTTCGTGTGCACCTGACCGGCTACTATGCATCCAACCTTTACCAGATGCTGGGTTATAAAAATGAAGAGGAAAGAGAAAAATATTTCAAATCGGTTTTCCAGCGCGGAAGCAATAAGATCCGTTTCAGCAACTGGAAGGTGATCACCGAGCCCGATCAGGACGAGATCTGGATCAGGGCGGATCTCGAGCTGAACGACTATGCAAAAAAGCTTGGAGACGAGTGGTTCCTTAACCTCAATCTTTTCAAATGGTATGAACACGAGGAGATAGATTATCCGAAAAGAAGGATTCCCATCGATTTCAATTTCCTTAACCAGCGCCGCTATTTCACCACGCTCAAACTGCCGGCGGGTACAAAGCTGTCTTACCTGCCTAAAAGCAACAGCTATAAGAACGATGTGTGGGGCTATTTCATGGATTATGCTGCCGAGGGAAATACCGTCAGCCTTTCCCAGGGCTTCGATACCGACCAGATGATCCTTTATCCAAGGCAGTTCGAAGCCTGGAACAAAGTTCTCGAGCATCTTTTCCCGAATTATAAACAAACGATTTCCATTACCAAAAACTAAATCATGCGCTACCTCGCATTTCTGCTCCTGCTCCTAAGCCAGCAGTCCGGCTTTGCCCAGACTACCTATCAAAAATTTCAATGGCAGGCCAGGCCCACCATACAAAAGGTTTCCAAAGAGTTTGAGAACGAAGCGGCCGTATACATGATCGATGAAAGGATCAATGAATACATTGTCGAAAAAGATGGGCTATATTTCTATCACACGGTCCACAAGATCGTTCACATCAACAACGACAAGGGAATTGAAAATTTCAATAAGATCTATCTCCCCTCCGGCGAAGGCGTGACCATGGTTGATGTAAAGGCCAGGACCATCCTTCCTGACGGAAAGATCATCGAGCTTGACAAGCAGAACATCAAAGACCTGAAGGAAGATGACAATGAGTATAAGATTTTTGCAATGGACGGACTTACAAAAGGCTGTGACGTCGAATACTATTTTACCCTCAGGCAGGAGCCTTCGTTTTTTGGAAGAGAAGTGATCGGTTCAGGCCTACCGGTGGCCAAAGCCCGCTTTGAGCTTATAACACCAGCCTTCCTGCTTTTTGAAACAAAATCTTTCAACCAACTCCCTGAAAGCAAGCTATCAGAAGAGCAGGAGAAAAGACACCATATCATAGAAGACCAGAATATTGCAGGAATGGAGGAAGAAGGTTATTCTATGTACCGCGCCAGCCTGAAAAGGGTGGAGTTTAAGCTTTGCTACAACAAGTCAAGGGATCCGAAAAACAGGCTCTTTACCTGGAACGAGCTGGCGAAAAAGCTCCATGATATCTATACCGGCATCAACGACAAGGAAAAGAAAAAGGTGAGGGAGCTGCTGGAAGAGACCGGCGCCCAGGGCACAGATGTTCAAAAAGCAACAGCAATCGAAAACTATCTGAAGAAAAACTTTATCACACGTGAAGACATACCAGGCGATGATTCGGAAGACCTGATCAAGGTCATCAAAGTCAAAATGGCCAGCACAAAGGCTATGGGCAAGCTATTTGTAACGCTGTTCAAAGAAGCCGGCATCAATTTCCAGATCGTGCTGGCGGGTGACCGCTCCGATTACCTGGTCGATCGCAATTTTGAAAACTGGAATGCCACAAAGAATTTTTTGCTTTACCTGCCCTCTGCCAAAAAATTCCTGGCACCTACCGAAATGCAGTACCGTTATCCCTGGATACCGCCTACCTGGGCAGCGACAAACGGCTTGTTCTGTGTAACCACTACGATCGGTGATTTTACCACGGCGGTAGCCGAAGTAAAGCCCATTGCAATGGAAGATCCTGCGCTTAGTTTTGTTAACCTCGACGTTACGCTCAGGATGGAAAAGGAAGATACGCTCGTGCTGGGCGTAAAACAGCTGTACGGCGGCTATGCTGCTTCCAACTACAGGCTGCCATTCAACTTTATGCCCGCCGACCAGCAGCGCGATATACTCAAGCAAATGGTCAAGTTCGGCACCAATTCGGAGAACATCCTCTCCCACTCCTTCGAAAACAAGGAGATGGAATCGGACCCCTACAAGCCTTTTGTGATCAATGCAACGGTTAAGTCTGCCAACCTGGTTGAAAAAGCAGGCGACAAGCTGCTGGTTAAGATCGGCGAGCTTATTGGCGAACAGTCGCAACTGTATGACGAAAAAGAAAGAAAGACCGATATCGACGTAAGCTTTCCTCACGTGCTGGAGCGGAGCATCACCTTCACCCTGCCGGAAGGCTACCAGCCTAAGAACCTGTCGGACCTCGTTATCAGCGAAGTATATAAAGAGAATGATAAGGAGACCATGGGCTTTTCCTGCAATTATACCATCAATGGCAGGGAGCTGAAGATCACCATCAGGGAGACTTATAACCGCGTGATCTATCCAAAAGCGCAATACAGCCAGTTCAAAAAAGTGATCAATGCGGCGGCAGATTTCAATAAGGTAGTACTCGTGCTTGCCAAAGCTTAAAAAGCATCTACATCCGGCAGGACCACCACCTTGCTGAATCTTTTGTTCGCGTGCAGGGCAGACGCCTGTTTAAGCAGGTCTGCCTTGCACCGGGCAATAAGCTGGCTGTCGCGGGGCAGCTTGAGCAGCATCTCCATCAGGAACATATTTCTGACACGGTTCACCACGGGCTCGGCCGGACCTACAATATAACGGCCATAGCTGATATCGAGCTGCTGGGCAAAATGGTGGGCGGCGTCGAATACCACATCCCTCTCCTTGTGTCGGAAATGAATATTGATGATGCGTGAAAACGGCGGGTAAAAAAACTGTCTTCTCTTTTCTATCTCCTCTTCGTACATGCCGGTGAAATCATGGCGCCCTACATGCAGCAAGGTAGGATGCACGGGATTGGTCGTTTGAATCATTACCTTGCCCCTGCCGTCCTTTCGCCCTGCCCTGCCGCTTACCTGTTCCATTAGCTGGAAAGCCCTTTCGTGCACACGAAAATCTGCAAAGCTCAGCAGGCCATCGGCGTCGAGTATGCCAACCAGGTCCACGTTATCGAAATCCAGGCCCTTCACCACCATTTGCGTGCCTACCAGCACATCCAGCTTTCTCTGCTCGAACTGCTGTATCAATACGTCATGCGCGTTCTTGTTCTTGATGGTATCGAAATCCATACGGCCGATCTTTGCCTCCGGCAATTCCGCATCCAGCATCTCCTCTATTTTTTCGGTGCCGAAATTCCTTTGCTGCAGCTTGTCGCTGCCGCAGGCCTCACAACTATTGGTGGGTGGATAGATATTGCCGCAGTAATGGCATTTGAGCTTGTTGGAAAATTTATGATAGGTCAGCGATACATCGCAATTGCGGCACTGGGCTATCCATCCGCATACCATACATACCTGGTAAGGTGTATAGCCACGCCTGTTTTGAAAAAGGATCACCTGCTTATTGCGGGCCAGGCTTTGCCTGATCTCCTCCAGCAGCTGGGGTGAAAGCATTACTTTTTCCCCCGGCCGGTGGGCGACCGTACGGTTGTCTACCATTTCTATATCGGGCAGCTTTACCTCGCGGTAGCGTTCCATGAGCGTCACCAATCCATACTTCTCATTCTTCGCATTGAAATAAGTTTCGAGGCAGGGCGTTGCACTTCCCAGCAGCACCCTCGCATTGAGCAGGGATGCCATGTAAACGGCAGCATCGCGCCCATGATAGCGGGGTGCGGGTTCGTGCTGCTTATAAGAACTGTCGTGCTCCTCATCGCAGATAATGAGGCCAAGGTCGGTAAATGGCAAAAAAAGCGAAGACCTTGCACCCAGCACGATCTTAAGCTCGCCGCTCTTTACCTTGTTCCATATCTCCACCCTTTCGTTCTGGCTGAACTTTGAATGGTAGATGCCGATATAGCCGCCGAAATGTTTTTGCAGCCGCCGGATGATTTGCGAGGTAAGGGCTATTTCGGGCAGCATGTAAAGCACCTGCTGTCCGCGACGGATGTATTGCTCTATCAGCTTGATGTATACATGGGTCTTACCACTGGAGGTAATGCCATGCAGCAGACAAACCGGCTTGGCCGCCAGGCTTTCCGTTACGCTATTATAGGCCTCCTGTTGCGCGGGGGTAAGCTCGAAATCAACGGTCACATCCCGTGGCGCATAGATCAACCTGTCCACACTCCTCTTCTCTATGCGCAATACACCTTTGTCGACGAGCCCTTTGAGCTGCGCATCGGATGCACCGGATTTTTTCAGCAGCTCGGCCTTTGGCACCTGGCCCTGGGTTTTCATCAGGTGCAGGTAGCTGAGAAGCAGCTCCATTTGTCTTGGGGCCCGCCCCCAATTATTCAGGAGCTCCGAAAGCCGGTCTTCGTTATCATATTCAGCACTCAGCAGCACAAAGCTTTCCTTTTTAGGGTTAAAGGTCTGCTTGAGCGATTCCCATACAAAACAGACTTTTTTGGCAATAAGCTGGTTTACCAGGGGATACACATGGGTGGCATCCAGTATCTGCTGCACTTCTGTAAGACGCAGCTCGTGCTTCATCAGCAGAGCCTCGGCTACCAGGTATTCCTCGTTTTCCAGCCCGGAGAAATCGTCGCCGAACTCCTCGTTAAAAACAATGATCGTTTCACTGCTCAATTTGAAATGGGCAGGCAGTGCGGCCGCCATCACCTCACCTTCGGTACACATGTAGTAGTCTGCCATCCATTCCCAGAGCGCCAGCTGGTAACGCTGCACTACGGGTTCAGGGTCCAGCACATTGATGATCTCCTTCGTTTCAAAGGCTACCGGCTTTTCGTTGTGGATGCGCTTGACCACCCCTGCATATTTTTTGTTCTTACCCAGGTTCACCTCTACCCGGCAGCCTATACTGAGGAGGTCCAGCATATGATCGGGGATTGCCCAGGTGTAATTCTTTGGAAGGGCCAATGGTATGATGACTTCGGCAAACATTGAAGCTGTAAAAATACGGGAGTTTATGGCTAAGGCATGAAGCCCCAACACAGTAAGCTGTCATTTTAACCATTGCAGCAGAACGGGGAAGATCAGGCAGCGATCCAGGCGGCACCATAACGCCGCAGGGCGGCTTCCATGGCACCGTGCACGCGATCCCGAAGGGCAGGCAGGTCATCAGGGCCCAGGCCCTCTACACTGAGCTCGGGCAGGAAAACAGCCCGGCAGCGACCCGGGTTGAGTGAAAAAATGCTTTTGTAATGCATGCGTGTATAAGTATCGAGCAGCAGGACCGGTTTGATGGGTGTACCGGTTTCAATCGCAATGCGAAAGGCGCCGTCATAAAAGCTTTTCAGGGGCTGGCCGGTTTCGTTAAAGGTACCTTCGGGAAAGACCAGGACGGAGATCTCCTTTCGCAGCACGGATTTGAGCAGCTGTACGCTTCTAACCCGGTTGGCCGGACTGCTCCGGTCTACCGTAACGATCACATGCCGGTAGATAAAGCCAAAAACAGGGATACGCGACATCTCCACCTTTCCTAGTGGACGCACGGGATGCCTGAATATCTTGGGAATAACTGCCGAATCGAGATAGCTGATGTGGTTGGAAACGAAAATATAGGACTGGTGTGCCCTGGGCCTTTCTTCGTAAATATTGCGGTGGCGGATGCCAATCAGGAAGAACCAGGCATCGGCCCAGGCAACGCAGCCGTAGTAAATAAGGTTGCCACCCCTGATGCGGCCAAGCGAAAGCACGGCCAGCGCCCAGATAAAAACAGGTATCATAAGCGCAATAAATACCAGCATCGCGTAAATAGCATAGAGAAAACGAAGGGGTTTGAGCAGCATCCGCATATTATCGTTTCTTTTCATCTCCCGGGCAGT
Source organism: Flavisolibacter sp. (assembly GCA_035761965.1). Taxonomy (GTDB): domain Bacteria; phylum Bacteroidota; class Bacteroidia; order Chitinophagales; family Chitinophagaceae; genus Flavisolibacter. The sequence continues at coordinate 23,347 of DASTPZ010000188.1, forward strand.
TGCATTCAAACTCCTGGTTGAGGTGATAGCAGGTGATCACTTTGGTTTCGGCATCGCATTGGGCAAAAATTACCCGGATCTTGTCGCCGTCGCTGGTTTCTCCCTGCAGGGCAAAGGTGGGACAGGGACGGTCATTGCGGTCGCTCTTGCTGTAGTTGATGATGCCCTTGCGCAGGATATCGTCGATATCGCTTTGGCTGATCCGGCGGCAGTCCATGCGGCAGCGGGCATGGCGGGTAAAGCTAAGCTTGTCCGGCGTGCGGTCGAAGGGCTCTTTACGCGAAGGCTCCTGCCACCGCTTGTACACGAATACAAACAGCAGCACAAGAACAATAAGGAGCGATAAGGTGGCGCGGCCGGCTTTCATGCGCTGCAAAATAAGAGAATTGCCTTGTTTTGGAACCGGAAATGGTGCGGCAAAGCGATCAGGCGTATCGACCAAACCTATTTTTTTGTGAAACTTCGGGATACCGGACACCCTTTTCCTGCCAGGCGATTCGCCAGATCGCAGGCTGGAAGCGTGATAGGACTGACCTCTAAACAAAGGGCAAAAGACCCGGGACAATAACCCGCCCTTCTTCCCGCCTTTTACCACCGCCCTCTTTTCACTACCTTTGCCGCCGCATGGAAAAACAGCGCAGTGTTGCCTTTCATACCCTGGGTTGCAAGCTCAATTTTTCAGAAACCTCCACGCTCTCGCGTCAGCTGGAAGCGGAAGGTTTTATCAAAAAAGAGTTTGACGACCTGGCCGACGTGTATGTGATCAATACCTGCTCTGTAACCGACAACGCAGATAAGGAATGCCGGCAGCTGGTGCGCCGCATCCAGCGACGTTCGCCCGAAAGCCTGGTCGTGATCACGGGCTGCTATGCGCAGCTCAAGCCTGCGGAGATCGCAGGCATACCGGGTGTGGACCTTGTTCTGGGAGCGGCGGAAAAATTCAACCTGGCCTCCCACCTGTCGGAGCTAAGCAAGGGCGATTCGGCCCGCATCAGCTCCTGCGATATCGAGGAGGTAAGCGGGTTTACAGCTTCCTATTCGCTCAACGACCGCACCCGTACATTTTTGAAGGTGCAGGATGGCTGCGACTATACCTGCTCGTTCTGCACCATACCCATGGCGCGGGGCAAAAGCCGCAGCGATAGCATTACCAATGTAGTGCGCAATGCCCGGGAGCTGGCCGCAGGCGGGGTGAAGGAAATTGTGCTGACCGGTGTTAACCTGGGCGATTTTGGCAAGGGACCGGACGGAGCGCGTCATCATAACGAGGACTTTTTTGGGCTGGTGCAGGCACTTGAAGAAGTGGAAGGAATAGAGCGCTACCGCATATCGTCGATCGAGCCCAACCTGCTCACGGAGGACATCATCCGCCAGGTGGCCCGCAGCAGCAAGTTCATGCCCCATTTTCACATACCGCTGCAAAGCGGCAGCAACGAGATACTGGGCCTGATGCGCAGGCGCTATCGTCGCGAGCTGTATGCAGAAAGGGTTGAAATGATCAGGTCGCTCATGCCCCATTGCGCCATCGGCGTGGATGTGATCGTTGGCTTTCCAGGGGAAAGCGAGGCGCATTTCAACGAGACCTTTGATTTTCTGCATAGCCTGAACGTTTCCTATTTTCATGTGTTCACCTATTCGGAGCGCGATGGCACGAGGGCGCTTGACATAAAGCCCGTGGTGCCTGTAGCTGAGCGTAACCGGCGTAACAAGGCCCTGCGCAACCTCAGCTACCTGAAAATGCAATATTTTACAGAGCAGCACCGGGGACAGACCCGCAAGGTGTTATTTGAAGATGCGGTAAAGAACGGGATGATGGAGGGCTATACCGATAATTACATCCGCATTGCGACCCCTTACCGGGCCGAATGGGCCAACCGGGTAGTAGACTGGACGGTTTAGGCAGCCGCATCAATAAACAAAGTCCCAGAGCACATGTAGCGGCAAAAAAGAAACAAGATGAACAAATACCTAGTAACCGCGCAATTCGAATGGAATGAAGAAGCCATGCAGGTAATACCGGAGCATCGCGAGTACATCAATTCCCTGATCAACGACCAGGTGATCGAGCATTATGCGGTAAGCATGGAAATCCAGACCGTATGGATCACGCTCAATGCAGACAGCAAGGGAGAGGTAAAGAAGCTGCTTTCAAAGACCCCCTTCTACCCCTATCTCACCTACCAGGTGAACGAGCTTATCATCTGGGATGGACAGAACTACCGGCTGCCCGTGGTACAGCTGAATTAGGGGAATGAAAGAATTTTTTGAAAATATTTTTTGCCGTAAACGATCAAACCTTATTTTTGCACTCCCTTAAACGCGTAGCCGGTT
>DASTPZ010000189.1:0-6432 GCA_035761965.1 Flavisolibacter sp.
CTGCATTAAGCCCGGCGGAGAGACTGAGGTTTTCTCCAAACATTTGTTTAAGTGATCCCCTCAGGTTCGAAACTGTCTGCCGGAACCTGAAATGGTTGGTCAGTGCATCAAGCTCAGCCCAGCTTCCGTCCGATTTCCTGAGATAGGCTGCATCCACCTCGATATCAGACCTTGTTAGCGTCCGGTAAGCACCAAGTGAAAGAGAAGTCTTTTTGGTCAATGGACGGTTGTACTCCAGCCTGAGGCTGTAGCCGCTGGTCTTATTATCGGTTACCTGCTGCTGGGTCGAGTCGCGGTTGAGCGTGTAGTCCGGGTTATAATAGAGTTCTCCAAAATCCCTTGCCAGGAAAGAGGACGAATAATTCAAGTTGCTGATCAGCCGGATCGATTCGCCCGGCTTTTTTGTTTTCATCGTATAGCTCAGGCTTAGATTGGGATTGAAGTTATCGCCGGTGCTCCTGATTGCCCGGTCCCGGAGGTGAAAGATCTGCTGCTGTCCGTCGAGGTTCATATAGTTGACCCAATTGCGGTTGGAAAAGCTGTTCCCATTGTATTGCAGCGCCAGGTTCAGGGTATGAAATTTATTGAGGTCGTAATTCAGGTTCATCCTGAAATTAGGTCGCAGGTTCCTGTTGCTATAGCGGGAATCCGTATTGTAAAAGCGTTTTGGGTCGAGGTTTTGCCTGCGCGAATAGCCGTCGCCATCAAACTCGTTAATCGCGCCGCCTGCATTGATATTGAGTGCCAGGCCCTGCTTGCGGTAATTGAACCCGGCATTGAGCCCGCCTTCCCCCCTGCTGCCGGCATAGATCGAAACCCTTCCATTCATGCCCACGCTGCCTTTTCGGGTAACAATGTTTATCACCCCGCCTTGCTCATTGGCATATTGCGGCGGTGGGTTGGTCATCACTTCTATTTTTTCGACCGAGCTGCCCGGCATGGATTCGAGCAGGTCCTGCAGCTGCTGCAGGTTGAGCTCAACCGGCTTGTCGTCTATCAGGATCCGTGGTTCCTTTCCTCTCACCAGCAGTTTGCCATTGGGGTCCTTTGTAACCAGGGGCACATTGGTCAGGAGCTCACTTGCATTGCTGCCTGCGCTGAGCGCCGATTCACCGGCATTGAAGGTGATGTTGCCCTCCTTGCTTTGGACGAGAGGCTTTTCGAGATAGATCAACACTTCGTCCATTTTGGACTCAGCCCCGGCCGTTTTAAGCTGGATATCAGTAAGATTGAAGTCAAAGCGTTCAGTTCGGAAGTAAATGCTGTCCAGCACCAGGTTTTGAAAACCGAGATGGGAAATACGCAATTGGTAAAAACCAAACGCAATCCGGTTAAATTGGAAATTGCCATTCCTGTCTGTAACAAGGGTGTTTTTCAGGGTAGTATCGCCAAGTCTGACCAGCTCTACCGTGGCGTTCTCCAGGGCCTTGCTCTTTTCGTCCATCACATTGCCTGTCAGGATACCCGGATTAACCTGGGCCGCGAGGCCCAAGCCCAGGAAGCAGGCCAGCAGGGTGAGAAGCAGTTTCATCTCTTACAAATATAACTGATCGTCCTTAGCTTACCACTGCCAGGGTTTGCTTCGGGCAAACAAGTTTGGCAAAAGGTGCAAGAGCGGGGCTTATAAAGAGGCGCCGCCGGACAGAGCAGCGACTGGGTATCGGATACGGACTGATCTGTCGGAGCCCTTTCTGGTGCATTAACCTCATGGGTTGCGGATGGCTTTTTCTTAACATTCACCGCCTATGCCATCCTGTCACCACAGGGATATATTGATTATCTTTGCCTGCAATTTTCCCCATATGTTGGACCTAGCTACAACTAAAGTGCATGACGAAAAAAGACAAGGCGAAGCATTTGCGCCTTTTGTGAATGACCCGAATGTTTATACCCGCAGGTTTTATATTGAGAGTTATGGCTGCCAGATGAACTTCAGCGATAGTGAGATCGTTGCCTCCATTCTTGCCGGGGAGGGTTTCGGTGCCACGCGCAATTTCGAAGAAGCCGACCTCATTCTGCTCAATACCTGCTCTATCCGGGAGAAGGCGGAGCAGACCGTTCGCAAGCGCCTGACCGAGTTCAAGAAATTGAAACGAAGCCGTCCGTCTACCTTAATAGGAGTTTTAGGTTGCATGGCTGAGCGATTGAAATCCAAGTTTTTAGAGGAGGAAAAATTGGTGGATATTGTGGTTGGCCCGGATGCTTACCGCAGCCTGCCCCAGCTGGTTGCTGATGCCGGCGAAGGACAAAAAGGGGTGAATGTGCTGTTGAGCCGCGACGAGACCTATGCCGATATCTCACCCGTTCGCCTGAACAGCAATGGCATTTCCGCCTTCGTAAGCATTATGCGGGGCTGCAACAATATGTGCTCGTTCTGTGTTGTTCCCTTTACCAGGGGAAGGGAACGCAGCCGCGATGCCGCAAGCATAGTGGCGGAATGCCGGGGCCTTTATGAAAATGGCTATAAGGAGGTTACCCTGCTTGGCCAGAACGTAGACAGCTACCATTGGTTTTCTTCCGTTCAGGGTGAAAGCCCTGTGAGCTTTGCCAGTCTGCTCGAGCAGGTAGCCCTGGTCGCTCCAGACCTGCGCGTGCGGTTCTCTACCTCCCATCCTAAGGACATTACCGACGATGTGCTCTATACCATGGCCAGGTACGAGAACATCTGCAAATACATACACCTGCCCCTGCAGAGCGGCTCTACCCGGGTGCTGCAGCTGATGAACCGTAGCTATACCCGCGAATGGTATATGGCCAAAATAGACCGGATCAGGGAGATACTGCCCGGCTGCGGCATCAGTTCGGACATCATTGCAGGCTTTTGCACAGAGACCGAAGAAGACCATGCCGATACCCTGAGCATGATGAACTATGCGCAATACGATATGAGCTATATGTTCTTTTACAGCGAGCGCCCGGGAACATTGGCCCAGCGCCGTTATGAGGACGATATACCGGAGCCGGTGAAAAAACGGCGCCTGCAGGAGATCGTGGACCTGCAGGGAAGGCTGTCGCACGAAAGCAACCGGCGCGACCTGGGCAAGACCTTTACTGTGCTGATCGAAGCCGATTCAAAAAAAACAGACAGGGATTGGATGGGGCGGAACAGCCAGAACAAGGTGATCGTATTCCCGAAAGGGGACCGTTTGCACAAACCAGGCGACTATGTCCAGGTAAGGGTGATCGAATGTACCCAGGCCACGTTGTTAGGCGAACTTATTTAATCAAAAAGGAATGGATCAACAAAGCATCAAAAACAGGTTTGGCATTATCGGCAATTCGTCTGCCCTCAACTATGCCCTCCAGGTGGCATCACAGGTATCCAATACCGATCTTACGGTATTGATAGCCGGGGAGAGCGGGGTGGGAAAAGAAGCTTTTTCACATATCATACATTCGCTTTCGGCAAGAAAGCACAACCCATTTATTGCCGTTAACTGCGGCGCCATACCCGAAGGAACGATCGATTCGGAGCTTTTCGGGCATGAGAAAGGTTCCTTCACCGGTGCCGTCGATAGCCGCAAGGGATATTTTGAAACCGTGAACGGGGGTACGATCTTCCTCGACGAGATCGGCGAAATGCCGCTAGGCACGCAGGCAAGGCTGCTCCGGGTCCTGGAAAGCGGGGAGTTCATCCGCGTAGGCTCATCCAGGGTGCAAAAGACCGATGTGCGCGTGATCGCCGCCACCAACAAAGACCTGCTCAACCTCGTACAGCAGGGAAAGTTCCGTGAGGACCTGTACTACCGCCTGAGCACTGTGCCGATCAGGGTACCTTCACTAAGGGATAGGAAGGAAGACATTCCAACCCTCTTCCGCAAATTTGCCGTTGATTTTGCCGAACGCTATAAAACAGCGCCGGTGCAGCTCGATGAAGAGGCCAGGATGAAGCTGATGAATTACCCCTTTCCCGGCAATGTGAGGGAGCTGAAGAACCTGGCGGAGCAGATATCGGTGCTGGCCACCGAGAAACAGATCGGCGCTAAGGAGCTCGGACGTTTCCTGCCCGAATCCTCAGCCAACAGGCTGCCGGTGCTGGCGGCGCAGGCCGGGTCGGAAGGCCCCGAGTTCAACAATGAAAGGGAGATCCTGTACAAGCTTTTCTTTGATATGAAGAGGGATGTAACGGAGTTGAAAAAGCTTTTCTTCGAGGTGATCCAGAATCCTGCCGTTGCCACGCAGAATCCCAGCTTCCTGAATGAAGTTAAAGAATTGCAAACTCATGATGTGGCTCCGTCGGTTTTGGTAACTTCATCAGTACCCGCGGCCCAGCCCGTTGTGGTTCACCATGGTGAGATCCATGAGCATGAAGAGGTGGAGGAAAGCCTCAATATCATGGATAAGGAGAAGGAGCTCATCATAAAAGCATTGAAAAAACACAGGGGAAAACGCAAGGATGCCGCTATGGACCTCGGCATCAGCGAACGAACCCTTTACCGCAAGCTGAAAGAGTACGATATCGATCAATAAAATGAAACAAATCAAATCATCCCGTTTTTCGCTCCTGTTGATTGTGCTTGCCCTGGCCCTGTTCCAGGCAGGCTGCCGTTACAGCTTTACGGGCGCCTCCATCGGGGCGGAATACCGCACCGTAAGAGTAAATTTTATCGAGAACCGGGCGCCCTATGTCAACCCGCAGCTTAGCCCTAACCTCACGGACAGGATCAGGCAAAAGATCATCAACCAGACACGCCTGGTGCAGACCAATAACGAAGACACGCATTACGATATTAAAGGCACCATCACCGATTACTCGGTCACCACTACGGGTATCACGTCGGCCAACGGCCAGTCTCAAACCTCCATCAACCGCCTGAACGTAACCGTGCAGGTGAGCCTTATCGATGTGCTCAAGAAAGGAGAAGGCAGCAAGGATTTCAGCGTAACAAGGCAGTTCGACTTCAGCGCCAGCCAGTCTATTCAACAGGCCGAGTCGCAGCTGCTTGATGAAATGGTGCGCAACCTCACGGATGAAATTTTCAATCGGCTTTTTTCGGATTGGTAATGTAAATTGCCGTCATGAGCGAAAGAATGCAGCTGCTGGCTCAGCAGATCTTCGGCAGGCCATCGGTGGAATCCTGCACGCTGGAGGAGATCCGCGACCTTACACAGCGTTATCCCTATCATGCTGCGGCACAATTCCTGCTGCTCGAAAAGCTGAGGCTTTCAGGTGCGCCGGAATACGAGGCGCAACTGCAAAGGGCCGTGCTGTATTATCATAACCCGCTGGAGTTCGAATACTTTATTTCATCCGCACACTTTCAAACGACTTTTGCCGATCTGCCTGTGCCCGTGCAGGAAGAGACGGTAGAAGAACATCAGCCCATTGCAGAAGAAGCTTTCGGGTTGCAGGAGGATGAACAGCCCCCTTCCCTGCCCCCTGTCGAAGAGCAGCCCGCGGTGCAAGCCGCGGTTGCGATAGAAACACCCGCCCTTGAGGAGAAAGAACCGGAGGCCGAGCCCGTTCTCAGCTTCGAGCCCTATCACACCGTTGACTATTTTGCTTCCCAGGGTATCAAGCTTTCGCAGGATGAAGCGCCAAAGGACAGGTTTGGCAAGCAGCTCAAGAGCTTTACCGAATGGCTCAGGACCATGAAGCGGCTGCCCGCCACCGAACTGGCCCCTGCCGCCGAAGCTCCCGCCGAAGCAAAAGTTCAGCACCTTGCCGAAGATTCGGTACACGTGTCGGATGTTGTAACAGAGGCTATGGCCGAGGTCTGGGAAAAGCAGGGAAACAAGGAAAAAGCTTTGGAAGTCTATAAGAAATTAAGTTTGCACAATCCCTCTAAAAAGGCTTATTTTGCAGCCAAAATCGAAAATCTAAAGCGTTCGACATGATCATCTTATTCATTATCCTGATTATCCTGGCCTCCGTGATCCTGAGCCTGATTGTTTTGGTGCAGAACCCTAAAGGCGGCGGCCTGGCTGGTAATGTAGCTGGATTCAGCAACCAGTTCATGGGTGTGAAGCAAACAACCGATGTGCTTGAAAAAGGCACCTGGATCTTTGCGGCTCTCATCGCTATCCTTTGCATTACATCAAGCGCGTTCATTCCCGGCAATCAAAACCGCCGCGTGGATACGCCCAACCAGCAAACGCAGCAGGTACCTGCAGGCGGACAGCAGGGAGCACCGGCCGCGCCCGCTCAGTAAGCCGAAACAACTTATTTTTATAGCAAAGCCCCGGAACTGATCCGGGGTTTTTTATTTACTTTGAAGCCGTATGAAAAGAGTTGTACTGATCGTGTTCCTGCTGGTCGTTTTTGTTGCGGCAGTATGTGCCTGGATCGTGCTCGGCTCCGGCACCGGCTTTACTGCCAAATCGAAAGCGCTGTACATCCGTAGCGATGCCGCTACGCCCAAGGCTGTGCTCGACTCGCTGCTCGTTAACCGCATTATCACCAATGAAACGGCTTTTGATTTCCTGGCCAGC
>DASTPZ010000190.1:0-5331 GCA_035761965.1 Flavisolibacter sp.
GCCGATCATGATACCTGGTATGTAGGAGCTGCCTCGGGCGGTGTATGGAAGACTACCAATGCCGGTGCCAGCTGGACCTCTGTTTTCGATGCACAGCCTACGGTCAATATCGGATCGATCGCCATACAGCAAAGCAATCCCAATATTATTTGGGCAGGTACCGGTGAAGGCAATCCAAGAAACTCCATCAACCTGGGTGAGGGCATCTACAAGAGTATGGATGCAGGAAAAACCTGGAAGCTGATGGGGCTTGAAAAAACAAGGAACCTGCATCGCATCATCATTGACCCCAAAAATCCCGATATCGTATATGCTGCAGCAATCGGCAACCCTTATGCCGAGCATCCTGAGAGAGGGGTTTATAAAACAACGGATGGAGGGCAAACTTGGAACAGGATCCTCTATACGAACGATACCAGCGGCTGTGCAGACCTTGTTATGGATCCTTCCAATCCGAATAAGCTCATTGCCAATATGTGGCAGCACAGGCGCACACCCTGGGGCTTTAGAAGCGGTGGTGCCGGCAGCGGACTTTACATAACCGTTGACGGCGGAAAGAACTGGAAGAAGCTGGGCAAGGAAGATGGCCTGCCGTCGGGCAACCTGGGACGAATAGGCCTTGCTTTTGCACCAAGCATGTCCAGCCGGGTTTATGCCATGGTGGAGGCAACAAAAAACGGCCTGTATAAAAGCGAGGATGGAGGGTTCAGGTGGGAACTGATCAACAGCGAGCCTCAATGGGTAACGAACAGGCCTTTTTATTTCCAGGACATCGCCGTTGATACCAAGAACGAGAACCGGCTTTACAGCATACATGATATAGTGGAAGTAAGCGAGGATGGAGGCAAAACCTTCCGCACCCTCCTGCCTTATGCAGGTATTCACCCCGATCACCATGCATGGTGGATTTCACCGGTTGACCCTGATTTTATACTTGATGGAAACGATGGCGGCATCGGCATCACCAGAGACCGCGGTAAAAGCTGGAATTTCAACGAGAACCTGCCCGTTGGACAATTCTACCATATCAATGTCGACAACTCTCTCCCCTATAATATCATGGGCGGCATGCAGGATAACGGAAGCTGGCATGGACCCGCTTATACCTGGACGGGTGGGGGCATAAGAAATTTTTACTGGAACAATATTGGGGGCGGCGATGGTTTTGACGCCATGCCCGACCCCGAGAACCCGGACTGGGTCTATTCTATGAGCCAGGGCGGAAGCCTTCAAAGGCTGAATTATAAGACCGGCGAGCGCTGGTTCATTAAACCCCCGGATCTCGATACAGTTACGAAGCTGCGCTTTAACTGGAATGCGGCCATAGCCCAGGATCCTTTCAATAAGGCAACGATCTATTACGGCAGCCAGTTCGTGCATAAGAGCACCGACAAGGGCGCCAGCTGGCAGGTCATCTCTCCCGATCTCACCACTAACGACAAGGCCAAGATCGACCAGTCGGAGAATGGCGGCCTCACGCTCGATATCACAGGCGCGGAAAATCATTGTACCATCCTAGCCATTGAGCCTTCGGCCAAAGAGCAAGGTGTGATATGGGTTGGAACCGATGATGGAAATGTGCAGCTCACAAGAGACGGAGGCAAGAGCTGGACCAACCTCAAGATACCTGGAATGGCAGCCGGATCATGGATACCCCAGATCAGGGCATCGAGGCACAACGGGGCTGAGGCAATGGTAGTGGTGAATGACTACCGCAGGGGCGATTTCAAACCTTATATCTTCCGTACAACCGATTATGGCAAGACGTGGACCAATATGCTGGCAGGCAAGAATATCAGGGGTTACGCACTCTGCGTGCTGCAGGACCCGGCAGAGCCTAACCTGATCTTTGCAGGCACCGAGCATGGGCTCTGGGTAAGCCTCGATAATGGCGCCAGCTTCCAGCATTGGAAGAACGACGACTTTCCTGCCGTGTCCACCTTCGATCTGGCCATCCAGGAAAGAGAAGCAGACCTCGTGATCGGTACTTTTGGCCGCGCCATATGGGTGGTGGATGATATCCGTCCTTTGAGAAGGATGGCTGCCAACAGGGGCAAGGCATTCGCCAAAAGGCTTACTGTGTTCGAAACTCCGGCAGCTTACCAGGCAAGCTATCGTTCAGCCCCGGGCTATGATTGGAGCACTTATGGACTGTGGGATGCGGCTAACCGCCGCCGGGGAGCAGCGGTTTCATACTTTATCGCTCCATCGCAGGACACGGGTTCAGGAAAAAGATCGGACAGCCTGCAGGTAAGAATATATAACGACAGGAACGAGGTTATCCGTAACCTGCGCTGGAAGGCCGATACAGGACTTAACCGCCAATGGTGGGGAATGGAGGAGAGAGGCTTCAGGCAGCCCAGTGCCGCAAGAGGCGGACGTGGTAACGTGTCCAATAGCGAACCCGCAGGTATGCAGGTGTTTCCAGGTACGTACAAAGTGGTGCTCACCTGGGGTAAAGAGTCTGACTCGGCTTATATTACTGTTAACGATGATCCCAGGCTCAATAAAACCAACGAAGCAAAAACGGCGCAGCGCAATATGCTGGAACGTCTTCGCCGCTCTTCGGATAAATTGCTGGCAGGTCTGGACAGGCTTGCAGAATCCGAAGATGTGTTGGGTAAGGTCACGGCCGGCCTGAGAGGTATAACTGGCAAAGAAGCAGATTCGCTGCGTAAGGCAACAACGGCCATCCAGGATTCCATCAGGTTGATACGTGAGCAGATCATTGGCAGAACATCTGAAAGACAGGGGCTTTCAAGGCCTGCGCAGGTAACTGTTCTGGGTACCATGCAAACCGCACAGCAGTATATAACGGCCAAAGCCGTGGCCCCCGGGCCGCAGGAAGAGCAGCTTGTACGGAATGCAGAGGATATGATCAATATGTCTGTAGCCCGCATCAATGCTTTTTATGCCGGAAAGTGGACAGACTATCGCAAGCTGGTCGAAGGCACCAGGATCAACTGGTTCAAAGATTATCAACCGATAAAATAGTAAAAGGGTTCGTGGTTTGAATAAGCCCCATTGCTAAACGCAGCCGGGATAACGCTCTCATCCGTTTACGGATGCAAAGGATCGAATGCCTTGCAAGCTTTGCAAATAATAGGTTCAAACCACGAACTTTCTTTTACATTTACATATGTCCAAAGAGCCACATCGCCATACGATCCTGTATGCGGAAGATGATATAGACGACCTGTTCCTGGTGCAGCAGGCCTTTGAGCAGTATGGCGGTAGTGTTGTGCTCGTGCATGCTTCCAATGGCTTTGAGGTGCTGAAGGAGCTTCAGCGGTTGATCAATGGCAAAACAACTCCCTGTCTTATCATTCTGGATATCAATATGCCCGGTATGGATGGCAAGGAGGCGCTGATCCGCCTCAAGCAGTCCGATAAATTCAGGAACATTCCCGTTACGCTGTTTACCACTTCTTCGAGCGATGCCGACAGGGCCTTTGCCAATAAATGGGGAGCCGGCTTTATTACAAAGCCGCTTGTTTTTTCCGAGCTTGAAGAGCTGGCAAGATCCTTTCTACGCCTTTGCAATGAGCCGGAACTTCCTGTAAAGTCCAGTTAGCGCACGGTCTCTCCCTCATTCAGAGCTTTCCACAAAAGGTCTTTCAGCTGTTGAATATTCTTATTGGAGACAGAGGAAATGAAGATGTGCGGAATATCTGCAGGCAGCTCACCGGCTATGGCTTCTTTCAGTTCATCATCGAGCATATCGCTTTTGCTGATAGCAATAATGAAGCGCTTGTGCAGCAATTCGTGATTGTATTCCTCCAGCTCGTTTACCAGTATATCAAACTCTTTTTTATGATCCTTACTATCGGCCGGAATAAGGAAGAGAAGGATCGAGTTGCGTTCGATATGCCTTAAAAACCGGTGACCAAGCCCCTTGCCCTCGGCTGCCCCTTCAATGATCCCCGGCAAGTCGGCAATGCAAAAGCTTTTGCCATCACGGTATTCTACCATGCCAAGCTGGGGTGTCAGCGTTGTGAAAGCATAGTCGGCAATCTTGGGCTTGGCTGCCGTAATAACGGATAACAATGTGGACTTACCCGCATTCGGAAAGCCAACCAGTCCAACATCGGCCAGCACCTTCAGCTCGAGTACCTTCCATCCTTCCTGCCCGGGCAGCCCGGGCTGCGCATGTTCAGGCGCCTGGTTTGTTGGCGTTTTAAAGTTAGTATTGCCAAGGCCTCCCTTTCCACCGGGCAGCCAGATGCGCTCTTCTCCATCGTTCAGGATCTCGACTTCCTTTTCGCCTGTTTCCTCATTCCTCGCAATGGTTCCCAAGGGTACTTCAAGAATCACATCCTTGCCATTGCGCCCTGTGCGGTTGTTGTCACCGCCTTTATCACCGTCCTCTGCGATCACGTTCTTATGGTATCGAAGATGAAGCAGGGTCCAAAGGTTCCTGTTTCCCTTCAGGATGATATGACCTCCTCTTCCGCCATCACCACCATCCGGTCCGCCAAAAGCCGTCAGCTTATCGCGCCGGAAATGCTTGATCCCGGCACCGCCATGTCCGCTCTTACAAAAGACCCTGATCTGGTCAACAAAATTACTTTTCTCCAATGGGTATTGTTTTTGCTTTGATGCAAAGATATTGTTCAGCCAACGAACCTATGTCATCATTAGAAGCAGACGCTTTGTATGAGACGCAGGCAAATCAATCCAATGAAATCAATCCTTTTTACCCTGGTCATTTTTGGAACGATCATTATTCAGCGATACAGGCTGGACAAGGAAAAACTCGATCAACCTGCTTTAGTGCAAAAGGCCGGCCAGGAGATGGGAAATGGCTTATTATTTTCACTACCTGGCACCCTGAAACTTCCTGGCTGCAGCCTGCTGCCTTCCCATGCAGACCCTGGTTGCGGACTATGGAAGAGGATATATAAATCAAGGCCGGCAGTTATGCAGTCAGCGACGATCTATAGCCAAAAGGATATTAGCGAGGTCCATTGAAGTAAGCAAGCTGCTTTCAACAATGAGTACAGCTACACGTAGTATATGTATAGTACCTTCTGTGAATCCAGCACTTTTAAGAAAGATACTGGTTGTAAGCTAAAAAACGCCGGCTTGTGGGCCGGCGTTCTAGTCAGAGGGTTCATGTTTTTTTACTGAACCACAACTTTTTGTGTATATATGGACTGGTTGCCGTTGTCAAACACACTCATCATGTAGATGCCTTTAGCACTGCCCTGGTCTAGGGGAAGAACCTGTACCTGGGTCTCGTTGTTGATAGTGATTCTTTTCTGGGAAACGCTACGACCAAGGGCATCACGCAGCTCAACCACATAATTGCCTGCAGGCAGCTTGCTGAAC
>DASTPZ010000191.1:0-12368 GCA_035761965.1 Flavisolibacter sp.
GGCGCACCTGGGTGGGTGGGAAGGGCTGGAATCTATACAGGTCTTCGGATACCAGCCTTCGGCACTATGCATATAACCTGCCGGAAAAAGACTACACAAGCCAGGTCAGGGGCAACAGCACCGAAGCCATGCTCGAAGAGCAACCGGATATCTTCTGGGTCGTATCTAATTTCGGTCTTTATCGTTTCAATGCGGCAACCGGAGATATCAGGCGGTTTCTTTTCAGCGAGGGCATGCCTTCGCTAAAGGCAGCCAACCTGTTTACCGAGGGCGTCATAGATAAGCATAGAGGCCTGATCTGGCTTGGCACGTGGGCGGGCGGGCTGGTAAGCTTCGACTATCGCAAGCAGGTTTTCAGGCAGTACAGGTTTTCAAGCACGCCCACAGACATTGCCAACCGGAATGTGATCACCGACATCCTGCCGAAATCTTCCGATGAACTATGGATCGCATCGCCCGACGCCGGTCTCGGCGTGTTTCGCATCAGTACGGGGACTTTTGAGTTTTACAGGTCCTCAACAGCCGACGCACTTCCTGCCAGTGGCGTAACCTTCCTTCACAAGGACAAGCAGCAGAACCTTTGGGTAAGCACCAATCAGGGTATTTACAAGCTTAGTGCCCGCAACGCCTATTTTACAAGCAGGGAACTGCCGAATATCAGGCGCAGCGATCCTTATCACCAGGTAGTGAGCCTGCTGAAGGATACAGCCGAGAAAAAGCTTTACCTCGGCCTCGACGTGGGCGATGGCCTTTACATCTATGATTATGTAACGGGCAATTTTACAAAAACCGGCTGCGAGCCTTGCAGAAAGGATCCTGGCTACTCCCTGGTGATACACAATATGCTGAAGGACTCTCGTGGCATTATATGGATGACCAGCTCAAAAGGCATCTACCGGTACCTGCCGGATAAAAACAAGCTGGTGAAAGAAGCTGCGCTGGCCGGATCGCTAAGCGACGACTTTTATACCGTGAGCATTTATGAAGACAGCCGGGGTTATCTCTATTTCAGCAGCCGTTGGAATGGCATTTACCGCTACCATCCGGTTTCGGGTAAAACAGACCATTACACGGCCGAGCCTTCTTCACCGGTAAAGCTGCATTCCAACCGCGTTATCGATATGATCGAGTATAAGCCGGGTGTGCTCATGGTAATGGGCGGCGACAAGCTACCCTACCTGCTCGATCTCAATAAGGGTGAAACAAAAGAGATCAAAACCTCCCAGCCTGTAGATGACCTCAATAGCTTCGAAACGGTCTTGCGCGATGGACAGGGCCGCTTCTGGATAGGAACCTACCGCTCCGGGTTGGCCTGCTATACCGATAAAGGAGATTCTTTTTCCGTCAAGCGCTTTTTTGTAGATGGCGGAACGCCCACGCATCGCATTTCGCAGATGATCATGGAAGGCGATCATACCCTGGTGATGGGAACCGACATGGGCTTGCTGCTATTCGACACCCGCACCGGCCGCGAACGCCTGTTTACGGCAAGGGATGGACTAAAGGAGGATGAGGTCTGGCAAAGTCTTTACCAGGCTCCTGACGGAGAGATCATCCTTGGCAGGAACGGAAGCTTCACGTCTTTTTTTACGAGCCAGCTTGTACCGGATACGGTACCGCCCTCGATCGTGATGACCTCGCTCAAGGTGCTTGACAAGGAATGGATCGATTCGATCAATCCTAATTTTACCAAACAGCTTACGCTCTCACACGATCAGAACCTTATCGGGATAGAATTTGCCAGCCTCAACTTTATCAATACCGAAAGCAACCGCTATGCCTATAAGCTCGAAGGTATCGACAGGGACTGGGTCTACAGCGGCAGCAGGCGTTATGTAAGCTATGGGGCCCTACCCCCGGGAAGGTATACGCTCAAGATCAGGGCAGCCAATGGTGACGGGCTTTGGACGCCCGAGCCTTACAGCCTGTCTATCACCATCCGGCCTCCGTTCTGGCAAACCACATTATTCTACCTGCTGGTAGCATGCCTGTCGCTTGGAGCCATTTATGCCTTTCATCGCTACCGCATAAGGCAGATCGAAGAAAGGGAAAAGATCAAGACATCCCTGCAGCGGCAGCTGGCACAGGTGGAGATGAAGGCGTTAAGAGCACAGATGAATCCGCACTTCATTTTTAACTGCCTTAATTCCATCAACGGCTACATAGCCCATAACGAGCAGAAGGAAGCCTCTATCTATCTCGCACGCTTCTCAAAGCTGATCAGGATGATCCTGGAAAATGCGCAGCATGATTTCATACCGCTCGAAAGCGAGCTGGCCACGCTATCGGCTTATCTTGAAATAGAGGCCGTACGCTTCCAGAACCGGTTTTCCTGGCACCTTGACGTGGATGAGGGCATATCCGTTTCCTCGCTGCTCATTCCTTCCATGGTCATCCAGCCCTATATTGAGAATGCGATCTGGCATGGCCTGATGCACCAGCCGCAGAAAGGAGACCTGCATATACGCTTTGTACAGACAGACGAAGGATTATTGCAGGTAACGATCGAAGACAATGGCATAGGCCGCGAAAAGTCGAAACAGCTGGCCAGCAAAACCGCCCTCAAGGATAAATCTTATGGCATGAAGATCACGAGCGAGCGCATACAGCTGCTGAATGAAACGCTGTCGGCGAAAGCGAGCTTTGAGGTGGAAGATCTTTATGATGACAATGGAGAGGCCTGCGGTACAAGGATAAGGCTGCAGCTTCCTGTAAAAAGCATAACAAAGGAATGGGTATGAAAGTAGTATTGGTAGATGATGAGCAGAAAGCACTGGACGCGCTGTCGTGGCAGCTTTCCAGCTTTTGCCCCGATGTGGAGGTGACCGCTGCCTGCAATACGGTACGCAGTGCAGTGCAGGCCATTCAAAAAGATATGCCGCAGGCTGTATTCCTGGACATAGAGATGCCTGTGGAAAATGGATTTGACCTGTTGGCGCATTTCGATCCCATCCCTTTCGAAGTGATCTTTACCACGGCCTACGACCAGTTTGCATTAAAAGCTATCAAGTTCAGCGCGCTCGACTACCTGCTAAAGCCCGTAGACCCCGCCGAGCTGCAGGCCGCAGTTAAAAAACTGCAGGCAAGGGAAAGACCGGAAAGCAGGCAGGATGATTTGCATATGCTGCTGAACAATTACCTCACCCGCCAAAAAAAGACCGCGCGCTTTGCCCTGCCAACAGCGGAAGGTCTGATCTTTCTCGAAGCGGCCGATATCGTTCACTGTGAATCGGAAAGCAATTACACCCATATCTACCTGGCCGACGGCAAAAAATTCCTGATCGCCAAAACCCTCAAGGATGTTGAAAGCCTGCTGGAGGGCTGCGATTTCTTCCGGGTTCATCACTCCCATCTCATCAACATCAGGCTGATACGGAAAATGCTGAAAAAGGATGGCGGCACCCTGTTGATGCAGAATGGCTCTGAAATCGCTATCGCCAGGAACCGCAAAGAGCAGTTCATGGAGCTGTTCAGGAAGCTATAGAACCGGATCGGGCCAGCTTCTTTTCTCCTCTGCCCTTTTTCTTTGCGCGGTCCTGCAAACCTTGGTAACTTAAAGCAAACAAGGCAGGTGTAACATGACCGAAACAAAAGACAATATCTCCACTTTTTATGCGAGCTCCAGGAAAGCATGGCGCGAATGGCTGAAAAAGAATGGCAAAAAGGAAAAATCCGTATGGCTGATCATCTATAAAAAAGAAAGCGGCACACCTTCGGTTTATTATGGCGAAGCGGTAGACGAGGCACTTTGTTTTGGCTGGATCGACAGCAAAGCCAATAAAAGGGATGAAAAAAGCTACTACCAGTTCTTTGCCAGGAGAAATCCAAAAAGCAGCTGGAGCAGGGTGAACAAGCAAAAAGTGAGCATACTGCTCGAACAGGGATTGATGGATGCAACCGGATTGGCAGCCATTGAAACAGCCAAGAAGAATGGTGCCTGGTCGGCGCTCGACGAAGTAGAAGACCTGGTTATTCCTGCCGATCTGCAGGCCGCGCTTAAAAAGAATAAAGAGGCGATGAAACATTTTGCCGCCTTCCCAAAGTCGGTAAAACGGGGCATACTGGAATGGATCTCCAATGCCAAAAGAACAGAAACCAGAACAAAACGGATCGATGAAACGGTTGCCCTGGCGGAAGAGAACATCAGGGCCAACCAGTATAAGCCAAAAAAGAAACAAAAAGATGATAAATAGAGGACTACATATAAAGATAAGAAATATTCCTCTATCGTGAAGCCGCCGGCCCGTCCCTTGAAACGGGGTTGAGGTGTCGCCGATGCTTTACCATCATTGAGCCTTACACTTCCCGCTTAACGATACTTTACAACCGCCTTTGCGCCTGGAGCTTAGCAATGCTCGACATTTTTATTACTTTGTGCCGCGATCAAATGACTGCTAAAGAATGAAGAAGATAAATGCGCTGTTCCTTTTTGGCACGGTGATGCTGGCCATATTCAATACCAGCAGATGTGAAGCACAGGTGAATAATCCTTATGCGTACCAGGACCTGTCCCATATGGTCAATCTCAGGCTGAAGGACTCTTTGAAAAAAGCCTGGGTAGTGCCTGCCTATTTTAAGGACAAAGAAACCCAAAAGAAATTCAAAGAGTTCTGGGATAGCCGCACCACCTACATCACCGATGCTATCGACAATAAGAACTTCATCCAGGAAAAAGAGATCTATGCCTATATCGAAAGCATTGCGGAACAGCTGCGTGCGGGCAATCCCTCACTGATCGGCCAGAAGCCCGTGCTGCTGATAGACCGCAGCGGTTCGGTGAATGCCTATTCGATCGGCGGCCGTGTGATCTGTGTGAACCTCGGACTGATTGCATTTGCCGGCAGCCGGGAGGAGCTTGCGCTCATTATCGCGCATGAGCTGGCGCACGACATGCTTAACCATGCAGAGAATTCTATGAAGCAGCAGGCTGAATGGCTGACTTCGGATGAATACAAAAAATCGCTTGATGAGGTGCTCGACTCCAAATACGAACGCTACAGCCGCCTTAAAAAAGTACTGGAGAAGTATACCTTCAGCCGGACCCGCCATAGCCGCTACCGCGAACAGGAAGCCGACTCACTCGCGATCGTATTGCTTAAGAACAGCAAAATCCCGTTTGATGCGGGCAATTTTCTCAGGCTCGACAGCGCCGATATGCAGTTTATGCGTCCGCTGAAAAGCAATGTAAAGGACTATTTTACCGCTTATGGATTGCCTTTTGAAGAGACATGGACACAGAAAAAATCAAAAGGCCTGTCTTCAAAAAACTACAGCTTCAAAAAAACAACCAGCCTTGCCGATTCCCTGAAAACGCATCCCGATTGCCAGGACCGTTATAACCATACCAAGGCGCTTTCGAATGCAACGGGCCCGGGTACTCCCATCCCTGCATCCATCCTGAACAAGGTTAACAAGATGATCATCTGGAATACCTTCGATAACCGCAACCTCACTGCCAGCCTTTACCGTGTTCTGCAGGAGATCGACAAGGGCAATGCCGACGAGTGGCATCCTTTCATGCTGTACACGATCTTTTCGGGACTGGCTTATTCGGACAACGAGCTTAACCGCTTTAATGCCATCAACGTAACACAGAAGGAGTACATCTCCCAGTCTTACTATGAGCTGCAAACCATGCTGGAGCAAATGCCCCGGACCGCGCTCGACGACTATCATAAAAAGCTCACTGAGCTGAATTTCTGGCAAAAGCTGCCTTCAGATGCCCAAAAGTTCAAAGGATTGTTCTTTGCCATCCTCGACAGAGATGCAACGGATAAGGCCAGGGAAACGGCCGCCAAGTCTTTTACCACTGCACACTCCAGCAGCATGTATTGCGAGTTCGCAGACCACTTCATTAAAAAATAACTGCTAATACCAACACAGAAGATCATGAAATTGAGAACCTGCCTCGCGGCCTTCGGCCTGTTGCTTACTGCGACCACCTGGAGCCAGTCCAAGATATTTAAAGAAGTAAATGAAGAGATCTCATCGCAGATGAAGATCATCAGCCAGGATGAGGCTTTGATGGGATACCTCGTTTTTACCCAGCTTGAAAAAGCTACCAAGGATTCTTTCAATTACCAGGTTACCATCATGGATGAGAACCTGAACGAGATCGGGAAGCTGGATTTCAGGGAAAAGAACCTCCAGCTGCAGGCTGTTTCTTTTGAGCAGGATATCCTCTGCCTGGCCTATCTCAAAAGCGATCTTGCCGACCTAAAGGGCACGAGCATGAAGACCATCCGCAGGTCTGCGGAGGATGGCAGCTATGCTTTGTTTACACAGCTGATCGACCTCCAGGGCAAGATCATTCACTCCAACTCCCAGAAACTGAGCTTGTCTGTAAGGGGAGATATTGCGCTGATCAAGTCCAGCAGACCGGCGACCATGGCGGGAACTTTGAAACACCCCGTGATCCTGAAGAATATACCGGGCAAAGGCTTTATACTGTTTTACGGCGATAACGACAAGAACCGGCTGATTGCCCTGGATGCAGCCGGCAAGGAGCTCTGGCAAAAAACGGTCAATGAAGCCCAGGCTTATGGCATCCTAACGGCGCCAGCGGGCATTTACCTCCTATCTAAAAAGAAGGACAAGATGCTGGAAGGCGGTTATAGTCTGACGGGCTACCAGGCAGGAGATGGAACAGCCTCCAAGCCTTATAGCCTTAAGGATGAGAAAGGCAATGAGCTGAAAGTGCTCAGCTTTGAGAATGATGCTGTAACCGGCAAGCCCTTTATCACAGGCATGATCATCAACAGCAGACTGGGAAATAATTTCATATCTGTAAGAGACCTTCACAAAGGAACCTATGACGGCGTTTTTACCATCGCTATCAATGGCCCTGGAAAATCCGACATCAAGGAATATTTTTCTTATTGGAAAGATGGTTCAAAAGCACCGGAGATCGGCTCTAACGGCAAGCTGAGCACGCAGGGAGTATACCCTCGCCTGATGACCACCGTACGCGATTTCCAGGGCAACACCTATTTCGTAGGATCCGGCTATACAAGGAAAACAAGGGTTGGTGCCATTGCTTCCAGTGTCATCTTCTCCCCCCTGCTTTTTCCGCCTATGGTGCTGCTTGCACCGGGCACGCATAAATCAAAGCAAACGGATATCGTGCTTCTCAAGCAGGACTCAGCCGGCCGACTGCGCGTGGATAATTCCATTCCCCCCGCAGGAAAATCACGCTACATTCCTTCCAAAGCAGGGTTCCAGTACTACGATTCGCGCGGTTTTTATACGGTAATGAACGCAGCCAGCCGGTCAAACTTCCTCATTGTGGATGAAGCCGATGCCGCCGTGATCTACAACGTTGAAAAGCGCCAGATCGTTCGACGCGTGCCACACAGGGATGGCAGCGTAAGCACTTATATCTACCCTGCCAAAGAAGGTCATATCATGGTCATGGAATTTGACCGGAAGGCAAGGCAGACCAAGCTTTCCATCGAGGCGCTGCAATAAGCGGCAATCAAGGCATAAGGTCTTCCCACCTGTAATACTGAAAGGACTGGTCGGTGCTCATGGCAACGAACAGTCCTTTTTTAAATTGGGGCCCAAGGGGCTGAGCGATCACTTCAGATCCATCGCTTTCCAGTGTGGCCAGGTGTACGGTCTTTACAAGCATGTGCCTGTTCGGATCACCCTTCGAACCCTCTCTCGTAAAGAACTGGAATTTGTTGGTCTGCTGGTCCGACACGATAATATAGCCGGTCGAATCGGTAAGGCTGTAGATGCTGATGCCTTCCTGGTCCTGCGCAAAGCCGGTTCGTCCAAACGCAGCCAGTTCCTCATTTCCCCTGGAGGGATCAGCATAGTACTTCCGTATGCCATAACCCTCATCTGAATAATATACATAGCCAAGAGCATCATCCACCGCAATGGCTTCGATCTCCTTCCTGCCGCTGAAATTGCCGAATTTGCGAACAAGTTTTGCCCTGACGGCTCCCCTCCCATTGTCTTCAAGCAGGTATTGCCATATATAGCTTCCATCACGCGGCCCGTTTTTTCTTCCTACCATGGCATATATGCTACCCCTGGGATCTTTGTACAATCCTATGCCCATCAGGTCGCGGAAACCGGCTGCCGTGTCGCCTTCGAATACCGAGAGGCCGCCTTCATCAACCGGGCGCATATCAGGCAAGGTATACACACGCAGCTTATGGGTGAAACGTTCCGTTACCACGGCTATATCGACAGGTGCGCCACCAAGTACCAGGCCATATTCCACATCCACATTGTTCGGACGCCGAAGGTTGCGAACGACCTTATCCTTTACTACTTTGCCCTGCAGATCGAACACATACAAGGCTCCATCCTCCTCCTTATCCGTACCCAATACAAGACTCTGGGAAGGATCCTTTACATTGATCCAGATGGCGGGATCATCGCTGTCGTAGCGCACAGGTTCCGTTACAATCACAGGCTTTATGATGGAATCTTTAGCACCCGGCGACACAGGTGCCGATGATAATCCGCAGCGCGATGCAGTAAGCAGCATGATCGAAGCGACCAGAATAACAATTGCTTTCATCTTTGACTATATGGCTTAAATGGATTATTTAGATAAGATGAGGACCAGTGGAGAAACGCGCTCGTCGCCAAACTCTCCTTCAAGCTCGATCTGGAGCGTATCGCCCACAATAACAAAAGAGCCTTTGTAAACAAATTCCCTGAACACGCCGCCTGCGAGCTCCAGCGTTTCGCCGAACTCCAGGTCTCCATCGAGCGCATCATCTGTAAGCTCTTCTATCTCGGCCTCGATCTCGATCTCCTTGTTCTCCATTACCATTGTTCCGCAATCGTCTACCTGCTCCATTTCATTGAGTACGACCAGGGCCTTTACCTCACCGTATTCAAAGCTTAAGGTGATCTCGTCCACATCCGAGGCTTGCAGGCTTCGGATGTCTTCGTTAATAAGCCCGAAGAGTGATTTGAACCGGGCAAAGGCCACGGCGTCGGATAGATCGAGCTCCCATTCGCCATAGATAGCTTCATCGTCCTGCACTTCATATACAAAGGAAGCCGTGGTATTGACCGCTACACCCTGCGGATTGCCTTCAAGACCCGTAAGCCGGATCGTTATGCTGCGCTCATCGCTGTTCAGGATGTTGTCGTCGAAAAGGTCTTCGTTGGCCTCAAACTCGATCTCGATTTCTTCCACGCCCGCAGGGAAATCGACGCTGCCCCTTCCTGTAGCAACATCAAATTGCAGGTTGAGATCGATATTCTGGTCCAGGGAAGTAGTACAATCGTCTATTTCATAAAAAGCTTCTGCGCTGCCGAGATAGTCGGAAAGCTGGGCAAAGCCTTCGAAATCCGTAACTGCAAAATTTACCCTTACCTTTTCTGCGAGGGGTACCGGCCTTCCGCCGAGCTCTTCGCCATCGGGATCGGTCCTGTCGGAAAGGGTGATCGCAAAACTGAAGCCATCTTCGTCTTCAAGATCACCGTCGCCTTCGTCGGACAACCTGATGACCTGTGGGAAATCTTTGAGCGGTGTTTCCAGGTCTTCATTCTGTTTATCGCAGGAAACAAGTGCCGGCAGAAATGCCGACAGGCATAAGAGCATGTATTTATATTTCATGATCGATGTTTTTGAAGGCTGCAGGCAGGATGATAGCCGCCTGCAGCCCGGAGTGTGAGTTGAACTAGAAATCGAACTTTACGCCGAACCTTCCCCACCAGGAATAGAGTTCGCGCTGTATAAGCTGATCCTTTGTTTGCATGTATCTTTCAAACGGCTGGTTGGTGAGGTTCAGCACCTCGGTAAACAGGCGCCATCGCGCACTGATGGCATAGCTGCCGCTGAGGTCGAGCTGCAGCCGGTCTTTCACATAAATATCTTCTTCCTTTGTGCCGCCTACTTCGGCGAGGTATTCGCCATTGAAGTTGAGCGCGGCCCGCAGGATCAGTCTTTTCTTTTCAAAGGCAAGAGACACGTTGCCTACGTGCGTGGCCTGTCCCGGCAGCCTCAGCTTTTCCTTTGCTTCAGGATTTGATGCGCCGGCCTTGCGGTCCTGCAAGCTGGCCGAAGAATAGGTATACGTATAGTTCAGGTAAAGGCTCAGATTTTTAAGCCCAGCTGATATGAAACCGAGATTGTTTTGAAAGGCAAGCTCGAAGCCCGCGAGGTTGGCCTCCTCACCATTGCGAGATTGCGCCACATCGATACTACTGATGAATGGTGTTCCTGAAAGCGGGTAAGGACTGTTGAACAATACCCGGCGGTAGATAAAATCGTTCAGGCGTTTATAGAAGACGCCACCCGACAAGAGTCCCACATTACCGAAGTAGTGCTCGCCCATCAGGTCCAGGTTAAATGCGCTTACGGGCTTGAGCGCCGGGTTGCCGGCAGTGGCGATATTATCTTCCTGGTTGATCTCCTGCGCAGGGATTATCTCGCTAAAATTTGGCCTTGCGTAGGAAAAGCCCGCGCCGGCCCTCAGGTTAGTGTTCTTTCCAAGCTGGTATCGAACGGCAGCCTGGGGTAGAATAAAATCATAAGTATTGCCACCACTTACAGATATTATGGATTGCAGGTCGCCTGCTCCGTCGATCACCACATCCTGCGAACGGTAGCTCACTTTTGTACGCTCGTATCTCACGCCTGCTGTGATGGTCGCCTTCTTGAATTGCTGGCGTGCCAGGGCATAGGCGGCATATACATCCTCTTCGGCAGTATAGGCTTCAAGCGCTTCATCAATGGCTTTGTCTTCCGGCGAGGCTTCAAACGCGGAAGGGTTTTGGTTGAAATAACGGATAAAGGATGCTACCGACAGGGGCCTGCCAAGATCGTAACGGCCATCAAGAAAAGAAGATTTAACCGGATCTTCCTCGAACTGGTCGAGCGCCGGGATACCTGCGATAGCGGAATAATAGTCCTGTACGATTGAATAGCTTTTTTCCTTGCTGCGAACTTTCATGCCCAGCTTGATAAGGCCAGCGCCTGCCTTGAGCCGGTAAGGGATGCCCAGGTCAAATTTGGCTGTAAGGTTGCGGTCTTTTGCAAGAGTATTACCAAAACCGGCTTCGTCGAATTCATACTGGCTGTTGTTGTTAAAACCTGGAGCGGCAATGTTGGGAAACTTGGGGTTGCCGAAAGAAAGCGTGGAGGGGATCGAAGCAATAAAGCCTATCTCGTTATCGTAAGGTGTGTTCTGCTTTCCGTATGAATACTGTGCTTCATAGTTCAGGAAGAATGACCTGAAAGTGTGTCGAGCACCTGCGTTGATGGCGGTTATCGATTGTGCTTCGAAACGGTCCTTTGTAAGCTTTTCGATCTCTTCATCCTCGGGTACAAATACATACCTCCGGCGCCACTCCCGGTCTGTAAAGCGGTTGTACAGGGCTCTCAGGTACACTTCGTGGTTGTTATTGAAGCGATGGTCTAAGGTAGTGCTCAACCCAAGGCGGGTTCGGGTGAGCTCATAATCACGCAGCTCAACCTCGTTGTCCTGCGGCGACCGCTCGATATTGTCCGAGCCAAGGTCGTTGTGGTAATAGCTCGAGTTAAGCATCAAACCCGAGCCTGCATTCTTGCCAAAGCGCTGGCTGTATTGCAGCTGCCCCTGGATATTTCCACGCCTCATGAGGTTATTGTAGCCACCCGTCAGCGAAGAGCTGAAGCGGGCTGTTTTGCTTTGGGCCGTGCGGGTGATGAGGTTTACCGATCCGCCGATCGCATCGCCGTCCATGTCGGGTGTAAGCGTTTTGCTTACCTCAATAGAGGCCAACTGGTCGGAGGGAACAGCATCAAGGGCCACATAACGCACATCTGCTTCCGGCGAAGGGATCTGCTCGCCGTTCACACTCACATTGGTGAACTGCGGCGCCATGCCGCGGATGAAAACATACCGGCCCTCGCCCTGGTCGCGTTCGATGTTCACACCGGGTACGCGCTGCAGGGCTTCGGCGGCGTTAGGATCAGGAAAGCGGCCGATCTGGTCGGCAGATACGACATTCTTAATGTTGTCGGCATTCTTCTGCTGGTTCAGCGCTTTTGCCTGCCCCTGCAAGAAACCGGAGACCACTACACTGCTCAACCTTACATTGGCGCTTGACAGGTTTACCTGCACTGTACGTACCTCGTTCTCCTTCAGCTCCAGGCGGAAAGAGGTATCGCGGTAACCGATATAGCTGACAGTGAGCTCAGCCCTTCCCGGCTGGAGGTAAAGAAAAAATTCACCATTGATGTCGGAAACCGTGCGGTTGGGTGTGCCCGACAAAGAAATAGTAGCGCCGGTTAGCCGCTCCCTGTTGACGGGATCGCTTATCCTTCCCTTGATCAGTGCCTGCTGCCCATAAGCGGCAATAGCCGAAAGGAAGATTGCAAGAAAGAAAACCAATTGTTTGCTTTTCATGTT
>DASTPZ010000192.1:0-4001 GCA_035761965.1 Flavisolibacter sp.
GATGCGTGAGGTCCGCCGGCTTGTAATGCCGTCCAGGCATCAGGTCGATGCGGTGGATATTGATCTCAAACGGCTAGGCGCCATGCTCTGGCTTGCACACGATGCAGGACCTGAAAACTTCGAATCGCTGCTCTTGCTGGAAGGAATGGGTCCGCGCACCCTGCAATCGCTGGCTCTTGTGAGCGAGGTCATTCATGGCACACCCTCGCGGTTTAGCGATCCGGCACGTTTTTCCTTCGCGCATGGAGGCAAGGACGGCAATCCTTTTCCCGTGCCGGTCAATACCTACGACGAGGTCATTGGCACGCTGCAAAAGGTGGTACAAAACGCCAAAATGGGTCAGCCAGACAAGGCTATTGCCCTGCAAAAGCTCCACAGCATGGCAGTTCGTGCGGAAGAGGGCTTTAGCCCCGCCGCAGATGTCCAGCCGGTGATCGACAGGGAGTGGGCAGAAAGCCCGAAGTATGGAGGACGTACCATTCTTGGCCCGGTAGCCGGAAAAAGCAAGCCAGCAGATGTACAGCTGCGGCTGTTTTAAAAACCTTTATGGTCCCCGATCGGCCCGACGCTGCTCAAAACAATTCTCCCTGTCCCTTTTCAACGAACTTCGGCATCATGAGGTCAAGGCCACAGGTTTTATTCAGCTTTTCAACAAGATAGACTGTAAGCTCGGGTGAATAGGCCTCATCGTGCATATGCATGAAAAAATAAAGCTCTTGCAGCCCTTCATCCAGCCAGGCCGCTATCCTCTCTACCCAGTCGTCGATCCGGGTATAGTCGGAAGGATGAAGGCTGTTGCCAACAAAACGGATAAAGGTCCTGGGCAGGCTGAGATGCATATGGCAGCAATCCCTGCGGCCTGCCGTATCTGTGATCACTGCGCCAATGCCTGCCTGGTTAAGAAAGGAGAAGAGTTCGCTGCTTTCTTCGCGTTTGAACCAATCCGGGTGACGCACTTCGAGAAAGAACTGCAGATCCTTTGGAAGAGTTTGGAGGTATTGGAAAAGATCGTCTTTTCGCTTGGGTGAGAACTTATCGCTGACCTGGAGGAATACCGGCCCCAGCTTGTCTTCAAATGCTGTGACGCTTTCGAGAAAAGCATCCGTCAGGAATTTTTTTTCGCTAAGCGAACCAAAATGACTGATGCCATTGTACACTTTTGGACAAAATTTGAAGGAGGCGTCGCCGGCCCTTGCTGCCCATTTTTTAATGTCCTCCGGCTTGTAGAGCTTATAGTGTGTGGCGTTCAGCTCGATAGAATTGTAATGCTTTACATACTCATCAAGAAAGCCGGCTTCTTTCGTGCCTTTCGGGTAAATCTTTCCAATCCATTCCTTTCTTCCCCATTTGGCACATCCGATAAAAACGGCTGGTTTTTTTGCTTTTTTACCTTTGAGCACTTTCCCGTTCAGCACAGGATCTGGTGGCAAAACGAAATCTACGTTTTTTAATTCCTGTTCCGGAAGACGTCCAAAATCCATATGCGAAATTTAGATCAGCTATTTGGGTTTAGTTCCTCGAACTCTCCTGTTTGTTTGTTTTTGCGCACATTGTCTGCGTGAAAATAACGCCCGTTCATAACTACATAAATGCCTGGCTGCAGTGTTTGTACAAAAGCCAGTGCACTGCCGAGGTTGAAGAGCCCGTCTGAAGAGCCGAATTTATAGGGGATCATGGCGCCTGTAAGCACTACGGTCTTTCCGCTCAGTCTTTCAGAAAGCAGCCGGGCAGTATCTGCCATGGTATCTGTGCCATGGGTAATGATGATCCTGTTTTCCGGGCTCTTGATGCAGTGTTCTGCGATCAGTTCTCTATCTTCAGAGGTCATTTCAAGGCTGTCTACCATCATCAGGGTCCGGATCTCTACCGGTACCAGGTTTCTGCCCAGCTCGAGCATTTCAGGCAGGTGAGAATCATTGAAATAAAGCTGGCCTGTGAGTTCATTGTATTCCTTATCGAAGGTTCCTCCTGTTATGAAGATTCGGATGCTCATGTTCTTAAGATTGCCGTAAAATTAGGAAGAGTGCCTTATGTGTGCTGAACATTGTTTGTATCGGCTGCGGAGGGATACATTTGTCTCTGGCTCAACAGCAGGCAGGAAGGCCAGGAGGACCGGCAATGCGCCGGCAATAGAAAAAGCAGCGGACCTTGCCGCAGGGAATGGGTGAGGATGCCTACATTTGAAATATGCACGATATTTCTTTAGCCAATGAACAGGAAGCGGCTGTTGCCATGCTTTTTGCTTGTGTAATGGTCAATAACCGGAGTCTCAGCCAG
This sequence comes from Flavisolibacter sp., assembly GCA_035761965.1. GTDB lineage: Bacteria > Bacteroidota > Bacteroidia > Chitinophagales > Chitinophagaceae > Flavisolibacter. The sequence continues at coordinate 2,278 of DASTPZ010000192.1, forward strand.
GCCCAGATCGAACACCTTTCACGGATGCTGGTGCTTTCTTCGAAATTTGCAGGCTCTTCGCTGAATGAGCTTACAGTGAAGGCGCTTTCGCTGCAGGCTGCCCATGGCAGCAAGCTGCTGATCGAAAAAGCTGCGCCCATGATATCGCCGGGTTTTGCTGAAACGCTTTTTGCCATGTGCTGCGAACTGATGACGGCTGATGGCAAGCTCGATGAGGGAGAAGGGGAGATACTGGCCATGGCCGCCCTGTACATGGGCATGTCGGTCGAGAATATGAAGATGATGCTGACGACCTTTCTTATCAGGAACCGCTGGAACGTTGAGATCGTAGAACAGGCTTAGGTACTACTACCGGTAAAAATGCGTATTTACCACGTTGCCTGCGATAATCCGCCTGCTGATATTTGCATGTCCAATCTTTTTGCCATGCATACCACCAACGAAGCTGAAAAAAATGAGGAGCGGATAGATGTTCTGTCCGACAGCTCTATTCATTTCTGGATCAATGAGCTCCGGATCACCGAACAGCAGTTGCGGAACGCTGTTTTTATAGCCGGTCCACTGGTAAAAGACGTGATTGCCTATCTTAAGCGGCATGGATTGATGGCCGGGGCATAGCGGCAAGTTGCATTTTTTGCCTGTTCTGATAATTTTGCCTGCAAAGCTGTGTAGCTGCCGGGTTCTGTTTTTTGAAGTCCGATCGTTTACTCGTAATGAGTTATTACGGCCCAGCTTATGCCCTGCTGATCAGGTTCCATTCGGGTCATTACGAAACTGAGGCCAGGTAAGGCTTTCAGGCAGTTTAAATAACAAGATCATCGATGGTACGTACCAGCTCTTCGATCTGAACAGGTTTATAGATGGCAACCAGATCATCTTTCCATTGCTGTGGCAGGGACTCGGATCTTTCAAGCAGAAGGATGCCCGGTACTTTCAAAGCTTCCTGAACGGCGTCATAGATTTTTTTTCCAAGTATCAGTACGGCAGGCTTGAAGCGCTTGATCCTCTCCCCGATTTCCTCCGCCTTATCAGCGGCCTCTACTTTATAATTCCGGTGAAGCAGGGAAAGATAGATTTTCGACAGTGTATCCAAATCGCCATCTACCACTAAGACCTTAGTACGTGTTGCCATTATGTTCTGGTTGCTTTGTGCGTTGAGGAGAGGCGACAAATGTAGGCCCGCTATATATAGCAGACAATCGTAATACTACTTAACAGCAGTTCGTAGGAATACGATTCCTCCCGGTTTTACAATAAAGCTCGTGTGTGGTCTCAGTTATCTACAAGGCAGGAAATATCAATCGAATCCAGGTAAGGCTGCAGGGTCTCATCGTCAACAAAACATTTCATACCCTGCATCACATTGAACCGGAGGTTGTGGTAAACTTCTACATAGAAATCATCAACCTGGTATAGAAAGATCGTAAAATTCTTGTATAGGCGCTCCGCCAGGAACACTCCTCGGTAGATGAGCGTTTCTGCTTGTTTGGTTTCGTCCAAAAGGGTGAATTCGTCCAGAGTCATCTGGGTGGAAAGATAAAGCGGGCCGCCGAGGTTTCAAAATGGTGGCCCGCAAAAAACTAAAGGCAGTTGGTAAAATTATTCACATTGGTGGATTATGCTGCGATGGCCTCGAGCGGAGTGGTGAATCCTGTAACGGCTTTCCTGGATCAGCCGAAGATCTGGTTCAACAGCCCGGCAAGGCGTACGCCTCCCTTCAGCAA
>DASTPZ010000193.1:0-5989 GCA_035761965.1 Flavisolibacter sp.
TTGCTGAACCAGGCGAACTGGTAGTTGCGGGTGTTATAAAAGCTACGCATACGCCGGGCCACCGAATCGCTCAGTTTTTTCCCTGCAATGAACTTTTCCATGGCCGTACTGTCCATGAAGAGGGTAGAATAGGAGTTGGCCTTGGTGATGCTGTAGTCGCGCTTGCTCACTTTTTTCTGGCCTTCCGACCTGGCTTCATTGTCATCTGTATCCTGCATGTTATTGTTGTTGTTGGCATTCTGGCAGGATGCCATAACACTTAAAAGGATGGCTGTGTAAAAGAAGAACGTTTTCATATGCATGAGGTTTACAAAACACATGCCTTTTAATTGGCTGTTCAAACCTCGCGGCGAGCCGGACCATTTAAGAAACCCTTAAGAAAAATTGGGGAAAGAAGGAGGTGCCCCGTCTACAGTCCAGCGCTGTAGCCATCCTGCCGCAAAAATGGCCTATTGGAGCAAGAGTCCTTACATTTACGCCTGCTTTTTGCAGTATCATCTAAAACGAGCTTTATGTCTAAATGTAATTTCAGCATTAATTTTTCCGGTACGCCCCAGGAAATTTTCACCAGGGCAAAAAATGCGGTAGAAAAGCAGGGGGGCAATTTCTCGGGCGATGAGACCTCGGGCAGCTTCAGCATCAATGTTTTCGGTACTATCAGCGGCAGCTATACCGTTTCGGGGCAGCAGCTTAACATTTCTATCGAGGACAAGCCCATGATGATACCCTGTGCTGCCATAGAAAACGCGCTGAAAAGCCAGATCGGCTAGCCTCTGATCCGTTTTTGTTTATTGCCATGGTGGCAAATGCAGTCCTGGCTACCCGCCGGGCGGGAACATTCCTGTTTAAAAGCAGCTTGAACGGGATTTCTCAGATTCAAATTGGCAAATCCCCCCTGCCCCCTTACCTTTGCAGCCGAAAATGAAAACCAGCCTAAAAAGCGGCGGTTTTTCATTGAAAATCTTCTTTAAAAGCTATATATGGCAAAAGTTGGTAAGGTTAAACAGATCATCGGCGCCGTAGTGGACGTACAGTTCGAAGGCAGCCTTCCTGAAATTTTCAACGCATTAGAAATAAAAAGAGACAATGGCGACACACTTGTTCTCGAGGTGCAAACCCACCTGGGAGAAGACAGTGTTCGTACCATTGCGATGGACGGTACAGAAGGACTGACACGTGGAGTTGATGTGGTGGATACCGGCGCTCCCATCAAGATGCCCGCCCGGGAGGAGATCAAAGGCCGCCTTTTTAATGTGACCGGTGATCCTATCGACGGTTTGCCACCCGTTCCAAAGGTTGATGGCCGTGCCATCCATGCCAAGCCCCCAGCGTTCGAAAACCTTTCCACCGCCACAGAAGTGCTGTTCACCGGTATCAAGGTGATCGACCTGATCGAGCCTTATGCAAAAGGTGGTAAGATCGGATTGTTCGGTGGAGCAGGTGTGGGTAAGACCGTACTGATCCAGGAGCTGATCAACAACATCGCCAAGGCTTATTCCGGTCTGTCTGTGTTTGCAGGCGTGGGAGAACGTACCCGTGAAGGAAACGACCTCATGCGTGAAATGATCGAGGCCGGCATCATGAAATATGGCGATGCATTTAAGCATAGCATGGAAGAAGGCGGATGGGATCTGAGCAAGGTAAGCATGACTGACCTGGCAGATTCAAAAGCCACCTTCGTGTTCGGACAAATGAATGAGCCCCCCGGCGCCCGTGCCCGTGTGGCCCTCTCCGGACTTACCATTGCGGAGTACTACCGCGATGGCGATGGTACAGGTAAAGGCCGCGACATCCTCTTCTTCGTAGACAATATCTTCCGTTTCACCCAGGCCGGCTCCGAGGTATCGGCACTGCTCGGCCGTATGCCATCGGCGGTGGGTTACCAGCCAACCCTGGCAACAGAAATGGGACTGATGCAGGAAAGGATCACGTCTACAAAGAACGGTTCCATCACTTCGGTACAGGCGGTATATGTACCTGCGGATGACCTTACCGATCCGGCGCCTGCAACGACCTTTGCCCACCTGGATGCCACAACAGTGCTTTCCCGCAAGATCGCCGATCTTGGTATCTATCCCGCCGTGGATCCGCTGGATTCCACTTCAAGGATCCTGATGCCATCGGTGGTAGGTGAAGCTCACTACAATACAGCGAACAGGGTGAAACTCATCCTCCAGCGTTACAAGGAACTGCAGGATATCATCGCCATCCTTGGCCTGGATGAACTGAGCGACGAAGACAAGCTCACAGTATCGAGAGCCCGTAAGGTGCAGCGTTTCCTTTCACAGCCATTCCACGTGGCAGAGGCCTTTACCGGTCTTAAGGGTGTGCTCGTGCCGATCGAGGAAACCATCCGCGGCTTCAACATGATCATGGATGGTGAAGTGGATGAGTATCCGGAAGCTGCCTTCAACCTCGTTGGTAATATCGACGACGCAATAGAAAAAGGCAAGAAGCTCCTGGCACAGGCGCAAGGATAAGGTTTAGGCCAAAACGTCCTGCCGCGGTAGATCATCCCGTCATCAGGGCTTTAGAAATATCAAACAAAGACCCATATGGTTTTAGAAATACTGACCCCGGAGAAGAAGCTGTTCAGTGGCGAGGTGTATGGCGTGCAGATGCCAGGCATCAGCGGTTCATTTGAGGTGCTTGATAAACACGCGCCGCTGGTAAGTGCGCTCAAATCCGGGCGGGTAAAGGTTTTGCGCGATAAGCAAAACCACACGGCCAGCTACGATATTCAGGGCGGGTTTGTAGAAGTGCTGAACAACAAAGTAACGGTGCTTGTGGAAGGTGCCGTAACCGTTGACTAAGCCAAACCGGTCCGGTGTAATAAAGCCATACCTTGGGGTATGGCTTTATTTTTTGCCTGCAGGCAAACCCCATATAAGGTTTACTGCCTGTCGGGTTGAACAATAACGATGGCGCTAACCATCTTATCGTGCAGGGTCTGCTTTTTCTCATCCCACAACATCATCAGGTAACCGATCAACAGGATAATGGTCGAGATGATTTTGCCAAAATACCGGCCGGTCGCCTGTCCAAAGCTGAGCTGCTCCCCATTTTCAGTTACCACTTTCAGGTTGAGCGCCCTTTTGCCCAGCGTAGCCCCGGCAGGACTTGCTTCCTGAAACGCGTAATAAAGCCATCCAACGATGAGTCCCAGGACATTGGGCATTGCCTCTCCGCCGATAAATAGCGTAATGGCATTGACGACACCCAGGATAATGCCATCGATAAAGGCTGCGAGGAAGCGCGGCCAAAAACCCCCATAAACGATCCTTTGCTCGGGGAAAAGGAGCGTGTCGCTTTGGTTATAAGAACCATAGTTTTTATTATCCATATTTCATTTTTTGCCAATAACGCAATAAAACCTTAACAAAAAAAGAAGCAAGCAATTGTTTTTGTTTTCGTTCTTATAGTGGCGACTGAACCAGGATACTTTCCCTTTTGCAGGGCCCGGAAATGGGTACTGTATTTGTTCAGGATACAATCATTCTTCATTAAATAAACATCTATCTATGAAAAGAAAGTTAGCATGGTGCATCCCGGTCCTGTGTTTTTTCATGATCAGCTGCACTAAGGAACCGCTCGATCATCTTACAGAAGAAGAGAGCCGGATCTATATCACCAATTACGACACGACGGCGAACTTCGGCTCCTACCGGACGTTCAGCATAACAGACTCCGTGGCGGTTATCAGGAATAACCAGCTCCTTGGCCGCCAGCTGGGTGCCGTTGATGCACGCTTTATTGAAGCCGTGGCAACAGCACTTGAATCGAGGGGTTTTGTCAGGGTTGCAAGAAACCAGGACCCCGATCTTGGTGTTGCCATCAGCCAGCTGACCAATACATCGACTAATGTGGTGAGCTATCCCGATTATGGTGGCTTTTATGGCGGATTTTGGGATCCTTTTTATTGGGACTATCCGGGCTATTCTTATTTTTTCCCTTCCTATTACGGTGTGTATGAGAGCAGCGAAACCGCATTGATGATCGACATCTTCGATCTTATGAATAGTGAGCAGAACAACCAGATCCGTTCTGTATGGAGCGGAATGATCCGCGGATCAGGCATTTTCAATGCTTCTACGGTTGAAAGCCAGGTACAGTCCCTGTTCAGTCAATCTGCCTACCTCAAATACCAATAACCTTAAACAACAGAAAATGAAAACATACAGATATAGTTTATTGCTTGTTGCGATCTTTTTTACAGTCGCTGCGCGGGCCCAGGACAGGCCTGTTAGGCTGGAGCTGAGCTATACCGCCGGTATTCCTTCGAGCAATCTCAGGAACCTGGTTGATCAAACCTCCTGGAGAGGTGTTGAGGGAGCGCTCATGTTCGACATCAACCAGAAGCTGGCGCTTGGTATCCAGTCGGGTTACCAGGATTTCTACCAGAAATACCCCAGGGCGGTCTATAACGAAAACGGCTCTGATCTTTCCGCCGTTGTAACCAATTCGATCCAGACGACGCCGATCTTGTTAAAAGCCAAGTACCGCTTTGGTTCGGCAGGTAAGGTTCAGCCATTTGCCTCTCTGGCTGCGGGTGGTAATCTGATCAGCTACCGTAAATACTATGGACAATTCGTGGACAGCCGGAGCAGCTTCCGCTTCGCCGGTCAGCCCGAGCTGGGTGTGAACATCCCCCTGGGTGCGTCGGGAAGATCCGCTTTCCATCTTGCTGCGGGGTACAATTTCATGCCTTTCAAATACAACGATGCCGATGGGCTTAGCCATGGCGTTATTAAAGCTGGATTCTCCTTCAGCCTGAAATAAAAGAAGGGACCTGCGGCCCGGGGGGCTGCAGGTTCAATTTAATTGCGGATCTATCGGGAAATTGATCATCATCTCGTATTCACCGCCCAGGTGTTTGAGCGAGTCTTTCCATATTTCCTCGGCATTGGGATGAAAGACCAGTTTTCTTGCAGCCTCTACGGTGAGCCAGGTTTTTTCGTTCATTTCCGTATCCAGCTGTCCTGCGCTCCATCCGGAGTAGCCTATATAAAACCGGATCTTTTCAGGGTCTGCGTTTCCGCTGTTGATCAGATCGATCACAGCATCAAAATCGCCGCCCCAGTATACACCTTTCATAACCTCTATGCCGCCCTGGATCTCCTCGGGGTAGCGGTGCAGGAAGTGAACGGTGTTCATTTGAACGGGGCCGCCGTAGTATACAGGCAGCTTGTGACCTTCCACTTCAGGAATAAGTTCATCGAGGGTATTTTCGTATTGCCTGTTCAGCACAAACCCGATCGTACCATCGTCCCGGTGCTCGGTCAGCAATACGACCGTGCGCATGAAATTCGGGTCCTTGAGAAAAGGGTCTGCAATCAGTAAAATGCCTGGTCCGGGTTGCGTCATAATGATAATTAAGCAATATCTGTTAAAAATAACGCATAACAATCTTATGCCACCGTTTTTGCAAAATGGCTCAATATTTTTGCCAACACGATTTTTTCCACCATCTTGCCACTAAGTGAAACGGATTTTTCCCATAATCATCTTCCTGATCACCGTCTCATTGATCGGAGCGATCCTCATCCAGATCTCCTGGCTGAAGAACATGCTGCTGCTCAAGAAAGACCAGGTAGAGGAAAAAGTTAAGCAGATCGCAAGCAATGTGGGGGAAGAACTAGCCCAGTACAAAGGCGCTTCGGCAACCGCAGGGCTCAGGTCCTTTCCCGGTGCCAACGATGGGTTCTCACTTGAATCGCCCAGGTATTACAATGTAGGACAGCGCTTTACCTCCCAGGAGCTTTACGATAAGATTGAAGCCGCTTTTATAAAAGAAAAGATCGAATATGTGCCCTTCGAATTTGCACTCGTTACCTTCAAGAACGACATCATCGGGCAGATCGAAAGACAATCGACCAATTTCACCAGCTGGTACGAGGATTCTGTAAATTATTTTCCCAAGCTCACCCCGCTCATACCGCCCACAGGCTCCGCCGCCGAGAACCTTGCGTCAGATGAATGGCTGATCGTT
>DASTPZ010000194.1:0-9537 GCA_035761965.1 Flavisolibacter sp.
AAAATACGCATAGAAGTTTGCACTATATGAGTGAAAACGCTAAATTAACGACATGATAGGCCGCTACATCATTTTTGCTGATGATGATGCGGACGACCTGGAACTGATTACCGGCTTTTTCAAACAGTACGACCAGACTACCCATGTTCTGGAATTCAAAGACGGTAAAGAGGTACTGAAGTTCCTGGACGATTTTGCACTCAACGCCAGCACGCCCGTCCTGATTGTCCTCGATATCAATATGCCTCGCCTGAACGGCAAGGAAACCCTTGCGGCTATCCGTAAACATCCGCGCTACCGCAACATTCCCGTTGTTATGTACACTACCTCCAACAATGAGCTCGACGAAAGCTTTTGCCGTAACCTCGGGGCAAGCTGGGTCAGTAAATCGGCGTCTATCGATGGAGTAAAGCAAACCGCCAGGATATTGGCCGAATTCTGCGAGCTGCAGAACCACTAGGTTTGGCATTTATTGAGGACCTTTGCCAGCCCGACAGGCAGGCTTAAGGCTCAAACCCACAGGCCGCAAGAGCTGAGATCGGTCTAACAACAGCGCCCTTACATGCAAAAACGAACCAAGGAGATCCGGTATTTTTTTTATAGCCAGGCTTTTGCCGATGGACTTCGCATCAGCTTTGCCATCTTACTGCCGGCCCTGCTTTCCTTATATTATGGCTTTCTTGACCTCGGGATGAGCATTTCGTTGGGAGCGCTTTGTGTGAGCCTGACCGATGCTCCAGGGCCCATCATTCATAAAAAGAACGGGATGCTCATCTGCTCCCTGTTTGTCTTTCTGGTTGCCGCCATTACTCCTTTCGCCACACTCAATCCCTGGATCATGGGTATTGAGATCGTATTGGTGAGCTTTTTCTTTTCCATGTTCTCGGTTTACGGCAACAGGGCCACTGCCGTCGGCAATGCCGCCATACTGGTCATGATCCTGACCATGGACCAGCCGGTGCAAAAAGATGCTCCCTTCCTTCATAGCTTGCTGATCCTTGCAGGAGGCCTATGGTACCTTTGCGTAAGCCTCCTGTTCTATAATATACAGCCTTATCGCCCGGCCCAGCGCGTACTGGGCGAAAGCCTCCGCGAACTGGCCGCATACCTGCTGATCAAGGCGGATTTTTACAACCCGGCAACCAACCTGGATGCGGACTACCAAAACCTGGTAACACGTCACATACAGGTAAGCGAAAAGCAGGATGCCGTGCGCGAGATCCTTTTCAAAACAAGACAGATCGTAAAGGAAACAACACCCACTGGCCGTAAGCTCGTATGGACCTTCGTGGAAACCGTCGATCTGTTTGAGGACATCACGGCTTCCTACTATGACTACTATGCTTTAAGAAAGCGGTTCGGACATACAGGTACGCTTGAAAAGATATCTTCCTTCATCAGGCAGATCGCCCGTGAGCTCGACAGGATGGGCATAGCCATACAGCTGAACGCCGGTTACAAAGGCCTTACGGATTACGATAGCAGGCTGAAGGCACTAAAAGAGGAAATAGATGGTCTCCGGCACAGCGAGACCGAAAACAACCTCGTACTGAAAAAGATCCTCGTCAATCTCAGGAAACTGGTACAGCGCGTGAATGAGCTCAACTATTATTTTGAGCCCGACGATTCAGGGAGAAAGAGAAAGAGCGGTCTTGATCACTCTCATTTTGTATCGCACCAGCCCCTGGAGCCCATCATTCTATGGAACAACATCACCTTCGAATCTTCGGTATTCAAACACGCACTTAGGGTGGCCATGGCCTGTACGGTGGGCTTTATCATGGTACAAACCATAGCTTACGGCGATCATAGCTATTGGATACTGCTTACGATAGCCTTTATCCTTAAGCCGGCCTTCAGCCTCACCAAACAGAGAAATATCGAACGCATCATAGGCACTGTTGCAGGTGGCGCCATCGGCGTACTTATTCTTGTCTTCATTCCAAACAGGCAATTTCATTTTGCGCTGATGGTTCTGTTCATGATCGGCACCTATTCTTTTCTCAGGACAAATTACCTGGCCATGGTAGTTTGTGTAACGCCTTATGTGATGATCCTGTTCAGCTTTCTTGGAATCGGTTTTGCCGAGGTGGCCACAGAAAGGATCATAGATACGGTCATAGGCTGTGCGATCGCATTCAGCGCGAGCTATTTTCTTTTTCCGACCTGGGAGTCAGACCAGATCAGGCCATACATGAAAGGAATGATGAGCGCCAACCTGGCCTATCTCCAAAAAATCATGGAAGGGCTGTTGGGCAAAAGGCCAAGCCTGCTCGACTACAAGCTGGTGCGCAAAGAGGTGTATGTAAGTTCCGCCAATCTCACCGCTGCCTTCCAGCGCATGTTATCGGAGCCCAAGAGCAAACAGAAGAACATCAAGCAGATCCACCAGTTCGTGGTAATGAGCCATATCCTCTTCTCCAACATAGCCAATGTGGCTACCACACTTATGTCAAAGGAAGCCAGGCTGCATCCGCTGCCCCTGGTGCGCAGTGCAAGAAAATCGCTGGCCATGCTGCAGCAGGCGGCAGGAAGCACAGGACAGGAAGAGGCGATACATCTGCCGCATGAAGAGGCTTCCCTTCAAACGGCGATTAGTGCCGACGATTTGCTGCTAAGAGAGCAGCTGGACTTTATCTATAAGCTCATCGTCGATATAGACAAGGCCTACAAGCTGGCTGAAAGAGGATGATCCGCGCACACGAAGCCGGGATGCACCCGTGTTTTACCTGCCGGCGAAATAAGCAACGGCGAGCTCATAACCCTTGAGCCCCAGGCCGAAGATGCTGCCCACCGATTTGCCGGATACATGAGAAAGCTTCCGGAAGTCTTCGCGGGCATGCACATTCGAAATATGTACTTCTATCACAGGTGTTTTAATAGCGGCTATGGCGTCACCAATGGCTACCGAGGTGTGGGTATATCCGGCAGGGTTGAGAACAATTCCATCATGATCGAAGCCGACGCGGTGCAGCTCACCGATCAGCTCTCCTTCCACATTGCTTTGAAAATAGCTGAAGCTTACGGCTGGATAAAGGCGCCTGAGCGATTCGAGGTATTCTTCAAAAGGCATATTGCCATAGATATCTGTTTCCCTTTTGCCAAGAAGGTTCAGGCTGGGCCCATTGATGATGGCGATCTTCATCATGCTAAGATAAGAAGGACAGGTTTAAAGCGAGAAGCGAACGAAGGTTACCGAAGACCGCTTATCTTTTTTGCCGCTCATGCGAAAGCAGGCTATAAACTTCGAGACTGATATAGCGTCCGTTCTTGATCTCGTAATCGCGCAGGCTGCCCTCCAGGGTGAAGCCGAGCTTTTGCAGCAACTTTGCGCTGGCACTATTCGCGGTTTCTACCATGGCTTCTATACGGTGGACTCTTATCTCCTCGAAAAGATAATGAAGGAGAACTGGCAATACTTCGGTAACGATGCCTTTCCCCCAGAAAGCAGGCAGCAGCCAGTAGCCGATCTCGGCTCTCCGGTGGGCCGGCTGGTAATTATTATAGCCTACGGCACCCAGCTTCTGTCCGCTGGCCTGGTCCACGATCTTCCACCATGTACCGGTTCCATCTCGCCGCAGCGAGGCGTAAAATTCCATCTGGGCACCGGTTTCATCGAAGCTTGCATACTGTACGCCATAGTAGGGAATAACCTTGGGATGACTAAGGCCTTCAAAAATAAAGGCCTGGTCCTCGGGGCCTATCTCCTCCAGCAGGAAACGACCGGCGAAAAGTTGAGGAAAGCTCATAAGCATCGCAGTCTGCCAAAAATGGCGGTCGAAAGAATATGACCAACCTTCTAAAGCAGGCAGCTATTTGATATGTTCTGAAATAAGGTTGATGAACTCATCAAAAAGATAACGGCTATCATGTGGTCCCGGTGTGCTTTCAGGGTGATACTGAACCGAGAAGGCAGGCTTGCCTTTGACCCGGATGCCCTCGATAGACTGATCATTCAGGTTCACATGCGTTATCTCCACATGCGAGGCCTTGCGTATGGCCTCGGGGTCCACGCCGAAGCCATGGTTCTGCGTGGTGATCTCACAACGGCCGGTAACCAGGTTCTTAACAGGATGGTTCATTCCCCTGTGCCCATGGTGCATCTTAAAAGTAGGTATATCGTTTGCGAGCGCCAGCAGCTGGTGACCAAGACAGATACCGAAAGTAGGTTTCTCTTCCCTGAGAATATCTTTCACGGTATTAACCGCATAATCCATAGAAGCGGGATCGCCAGGTCCATTGGATATGAAATAGCCTGCGGGATTGAATTGCTTAAGCTCCTCCAGCGGGGTTTTTGCCGGGAACACTTTTACGAAGGCGCCGCGCTCCACCATGCAGTTGAGGATATTGCGCTTGGTGCCATAGTCGAGCACCGCGATGCGTATGGGTGACGCGGGATCGCCCAGTTCATAAGGCACCTTGGTGCTTACGATAGAGGCGAGCTCCAGGCCCGACATATCCGGGATCTCTTTGAGCTTGTTTTTGAGCACTTCGGGGTCGAGTATCTCCGAAGAGATGAGACAGTTCATAGCACCCTTGCTGCGGATCTGGGTAACCAGCGCTCTTGTGTCCACGCCTTCGATGGCTACGATATTCTGCTTGCGAAGGTATTCATCCAGGGAACCCTGGGCCTTGCGGCGGGAAAAGAGTTCCTCCAGGTTCCTGCCGATCAGTCCTTTTATTTTGATGCTATCACTTTCAACATCGGCGTCCATCACACCATAGTTGCCGATGTGCACATTGTTCATGATCAGCACCTGTCCATAATAACTGGGATCGGTAAATACTTCCTGGTAGCCGGTCATGCCTGTATTGAAGCAAATTTCACCGCCCGTTGTGCCGATAGCGCCAAATGCCCTGCCATAACAGGTTGTTCCGTCTTCGAGAACTAAGATTGCTTGCTTTGATGTGCTCATTTTAAAAACAAATTGCGCAAAAATAAAGAAGCCGGTACATTGTACCAGCTTCTTAGTATTTTATTATTCACAAAAGATCAACTTTGGGGTGTTTCGGCCGGTTGTTGATCATAGGCAACAGGCTGCAGATCTTCGGCTTCCTTCCTGCGTCCTTTGAAAAAGCGCCAGACAGCGCCACCGACGGCCGCCAGGCCCAGCAGGATAAACTTCAGGTATTTCAGGATGATAACAAAGAAACCCGCCTTGGCCAGCACCTTGCCGGCTACCAGTCCGCCAATGGTCCAGGCAGCGATCTCGTCTGTGTTAGAATCAAAATCGCTGTACTGGTTTCCTTTGTTAAAAGAAACCATGCTCAATATTGGATTGATGCTTGTACTCACGCTGTCGAGCTGCGAAATGCCTGAAACCGCGGTCAGCACCAGCACACCCTTGCGGCCCAGCACCCTGATATCATAGTTGAGCGTATTTTCATCGGCGCCTTCTACTGCAAACTCCTTTGCCCAATAAAGCAGCTTTCGCTCCTTGTCGTAATAAGGCTTAGCGGCCCAACCCACGATGTTCATCGCTGCAATCCCCTGAAGGCTGCGCTGTTTATTGGCCTCCGCCGATTCTTCCTTCATGGTCTTCATCAGGTCGTCGTAATTGATCTTATCGGCATCGTCGTCCTTTACGTGGCCGATCTCCTCATACTCTACAATAAAGGCATAGTCGGCATAAGAAGCGCCTGAATTGGCGGGAACGATCATACCAAGTGGGTTTTGTCCCTTAAGGTTGCCCCATACGTCTTCGATGATGTACTTGGACTCCGACGCCCCAAGGAACTTGAAGCCCGGTGCTACCTTAATGGTAGCTAAACCGTCTCCAATCGTCACCTGGCCGGTTTTGTAGTGGAGCGAAGACTCGATAGAGTCGATCAGTTTTATCTGGGCCGCAATAAGGGAGGCGGAGTCTCCGGGGCTGCCGGCAAGGGCCGGGAGGGCCAGGCAGCAGCCCAGCGCTAGTAGTAAAGATTTCATAAGCAGTTATTGGCGGTAAAATAGGAAGAATAACTGAATTTGCCTAAGGCAGCATTTTACCAGGAAGCGGTGGAAACGTTGACCGCTGAAATACATAAAAAAAGCACCAGACAGGCTGGTGCTTTTAAAATATGCTTATGAAAATGCTTAGCTCGGTTGGCCTTCTGCAGCTTCCGGCGCATTGGCAGAGGGGGCAGCTTCGGCAGCCGGAGCATCGGCAGCCTTCTTCTTGGCTCCACCGGCGCGGCGTGTTCTTTTTGCACCTTCTTTCTTTTCCTGCTTGCCTTTACCATAGATCTCGTTGAAGTCAACGAGTTCGATCATGCCAAGTTCGGCATTATCGCCGGTACGCGTACCCAGCTTGATGATCCGTGTATAACCACCGGGACGGCCGGCAACTTTTTCGCTGATCGTGCTGAACAGCTCGGTAACCGCCTGCTTATCCTGCAGGTAGCTGAATACCACCCTGCGCTGGTGCGTGGTGTTTTGCTTACCCTTGGTGATCAGGGGCTCGATGTAAACGCGCAATGCCTTGGCCTTGGCCAGGGTTGTAACGATACGCTTGTGCTCAATGAGCTGGCAGGCCAGGTTGCTTAACAAAGCATCGCGATGCGATTTAGTCCGGCTTAGATTGTTGATTTTGTCTCCGTGACGCATGACTGTTTGATTTTAAGATTCCCCTGCACCGTGTCAAGGATTTGCAGGGTACTGCTGTTATAAAAAGCTCAGCCGGCACCTAGTAGTGCCGGCTGAAAAGATTTAATAATCGTCCTTATCGATACCGAGCTTGCCAAGGTCCATTCCGAAATGGAGGCCTCTTTCGTTCAGTACCTGCTCGATCTCAGAAAGAGATTTCTGTCCGAAGTTCCTGAACTTCATCAGGTCTTCCTGCTCGTACTGTACCAGCTCGCTGAGCGAGTTGATCTTGGCGGCCTTGAGACAGTTGAAAGCGCGTACAGAAAGATCAAGGTCTTCGAGCGGGGTCTTAAGCACCTTACGGAGCTGGAGGGTCTGCTCGTCAACGATGTCTTCCTTCTTCTCTTCCTTATTGTCGAAGGTGATGTTTTCGTCTGTGATGATCATGAGGTGCTGGATCAGGATCCGGCTGGCCTGCTTAACGGCTTCCTCGGGATGGATTGTACCGTCGGTAGCCACTTCCATAACAAGCTTCTCATAATCGGTACGCTGCTCCACGCGGGTGTTCTCGATGCTGTACTTCACATTTTTGATCGGCGTGTAGATGGCATCTACTGGAATGTATCCGAGAGGAGCGTCCTTAGGCTTGTTCTCTTCCGCGGGAACATAGCCACGGCCCTTGCCGATAGAGATCTCGATATCGAGCTTGGCAGAGCTGTCGAGCGTGCAGATGAGCAGCTCGGGGTTCATAACCTGGAAGGACTGTGTTCCTTCGGCGAGCATGCCCGCGGTAAACTCTGTCCTGTTCTTTATGGAAAGCGTAATCTTCTCGTTCTGTACATCGTGGTCCACGATCTTCTTGAGGCGAACCTGCTTGAGGTTCAGGATGATCTCCACCACGTCTTCAGAAACACCTTTGATGGTAGCAAATTCATGCTCCACGCCTTCAATCCTCACACCAACGATAGCGAAACCCTCCAGGGAGTTCAGCAACACACGGCGCAAAGCGTTTCCGATGGTAACGCCATAACCTGGCTCCAGCGGACGGAATTCGAACTGGGCTTCGAAATCAGTTACTTTTTGAAGAACGATTTTGTCGGGCTTCTGAAAATTTAAAATTGCCATTGCTATTTCGGGGTTTATTGTTAATGGTTAAAGCCGATGGCCCGGGGCCATCAGCCGGCAGCTTACTTGGAGTACAATTCCACGATCAGCTGTTCCTTGATATTTTCAGGTACGCTTTCCCTTTCAGGATAGGTAATGAAAGTACCCTGGAAAGAAGTTTCATTCCAGTCTACCCAGCCGAACTTGGGGTTCTTTCCGCGAACCTGGCTGGTAACAGCGCTGTTATCCTTTGACTTTTCCTTGAGGGAAATGATGTCACCTGGCTTCAGTTGGAAAGAAGGCACATTCACCACTTCGCCGTTCACTGTAACGTGCTTATGGCTTACCAGCTGGCGGGCAGCCGGGCGTGAAGGCGCGATGCCCATGCGGAAAACCGTGTTGTCGAGACGGGCTTCGAGGAGCTTGATGAGGTTCTCACCGGTTACACCCTTACGGCGTGCTGCTTCTTCGAAAGTTTTACGGAATTGCTTTTCCAGTACACCGTAAGTGTATTTGGCCTTTTGCTTTTCGCGGAGCTGGAGTGCGTACTCGCCGAGCGTTTTACGCTTGCGCTGTGCACCATGCTGACCGGGAGGGTTGGAATTTTTGCCTAACCATTTGCCATTGCCTAAGATAGGCTCACCGAAAATGCGGGAAATCTTGGTCTTTGGACCATTGTAACGTGCCATAATTTTTATTCATTTAAGCTTTTTTAGAATCCGGTACAACGATCAGTAAAAAGCTTTAAAAAAATCAATCGCGTACCCTTTTTTGAAATGAAACCAATTTGGCTTTATGTAAATGCGGAAGCCGGAAGCCATTGCCACCGGCCATAGCGCTTATACCCTTCTCTTCTTGGGAGGACGGCAGCCGTTGTGCGGCAGCGGGGTCACATCCTTGATCATAGCCACTTCGATTCCAGACTGGGCGAGAGCGCGGATAGCGCTTTCCCTGCCTGCACCGGGGCCTTTTACAAATACGTCCACCCTTTTCACACCGGCATCGAGCGCAACCTTGGCTGCGTCGGAAGATGCCATCTGGGCTGCATACGGCGTGTTCTTCTTGGAACCCCTGAAGCCCATCTTGCCAGCGCTGGACCAGGAGATGACCTGTCCGTGCTTGTTGGTGATGCTGATGATGAGGTTGTTGAAAGTTGCGTTAACGTGGGCGTCGCCATAGGCGTCAACCTTAACGATTCTCTTTTTTGCGGCGGCTTTGGCGCTTTGCTGCCCTTTGCCACCTGCTTGTGCTTTTGCCATTGTACTGAGGTAATCTTTCTGTTTAAAAAATCTCCGTATCGCGGAGCCGCATCAGCCCTCCTCCCTGCACCGGGGTATCCGTAGCTGCTGCGGTAATTCAGGTGCATATATAAAGCCGAAAGCTATTAGCTGTCAGCCCGGAGCCAACAGCTAATAGCCAACAAGCTTATTGCTTATTTCTTAGGTGCCTTCTTCTTACCTGCAACCGTTTTACGCTTTCCTTTCCGCGTACGGCTGTTGGTCTTTGTGCGCTGACCCCTTACAGGCAGTCCCTTACGGTGACGAAGACCACGATAGCAGGCAATATCGAGCAGGCGCTTGATGCTCATCTGCACTTCGGAACGCAGCTGTCCTTCCACCTTGAACTCTTCCGTAATGGTAGTACGGATGTTGTTCAGGTCCTCATCATTCCATTCGTTCACCTTTTTGCTGCGGTCGATACCGTGCTTGTCAAGGATGTAACGGGCGGTGGAGGGTCCAATACCGAAGATATAGGTAAGACCGATCTCCCCTCTTTTGTTTTTTGGTAAATCAACGCCGGCAATACGAGCCATATTCTGTGTACGATTTTACGTTTATAATAGTTGATGCCTAGCCAACACCGGT
>DASTPZ010000195.1:0-5149 GCA_035761965.1 Flavisolibacter sp.
GTTGCGACCAGTACAGGCCTGCATTCATTCATATCTTACAGCCACACCCGCAGGAAGCTGTGCCTCAAATGCCTGGAGATTGCGCTGCAGTTCTCCGCTATCGGCTGCATTGATGGCGTAAAAGCTTACCGTATCACCACCCAATATCACGTTATCGCCTACCTGCCAGGTAGCCACTTTGCTCCATTTGCCAAGCAGGGCCGGGTCGAACCATTCATCGTATACGATGGCGAGCTTTACATCTTTTGCCCTTACAAAGCTATCGAGATAAGCAGGTGTCCAGTATTTTCCTTTTTTGCTTCGGGCAACCTCTATGCTGCCTAATCCCCAAAGGTCTACGACCCTGGCATTAGTGTAAAGGGAAATGGCGCCGATGTCGTTGGCGGCTACAACATCCTTATCATAGTAAGTACCCAGAAAGCGGGCCATCTGGTACTGCTGCTCATATATGTTGACGCATGCCTGCTTGGCCTTTGTAAAAGCAGCGCTGCTTCTTAAAACAAACGGGAAAAGCAGGGCAAAGGCCAGCACCAGGGCCGGCCCCCATACCGGCTTGGGAAACCGCATGATATCTTCCCTTGTATATTTAAGCAGCACTGCCGGTACCAACACAACAGCTGCAGCAATAAGGTAGGCTTCGTACCGGTAGAACCAGCCGGTTGAAGCAAGCGCCAGGTGAAGCAGGGTGGAAAGCAGCAGCAGTGCCAGCATATGACCTAAGGCACGATGCGTTTTTAATCTTGTCCAGCAAGCCAGCCATACAAGCGGTAAGATCAGCAGCAGCCGCTGCGCAGATAAGAGACTGATACCCGGAGGCGGAACACCGGCTACCGAACCCTGTGCTTTTGTAACGGTGAGCTTATTGACTAAAATATTGTTGACGAAAGCGGCGATACCCCTGAGCGACATTTCCATGCCTTCCGATTTAACGAGCACGGAGTTGGGCAAAAAATAGCTTCCCTTGGCAATGGAAGCAGCCCCGAAAACGATCACAGGCAGCAGCGCCGCGGCGCCCAGCAGAAAAGCCGGCCCTATTTTGCGGTGGTAGAGAAGAAGACAGCTCGCGATCGCAACCGGGAACAATCCCTCATAACGGATGGCCGTGAGCAGTAAAGCATACAGGAGAACATCGACAGGTATGGCCGTCTTCGATCTGCCCAATGCAGCCAGCCAGGCTGAAAAACGGGTGAGAAAAAGAAAAAAGAACAGGCACTGAAGCGTATGCTCCATACCGCTGATGATGAGCACCGGAAGCGGCACCAGTACAACAACCAGC
Organism: Flavisolibacter sp.; assembly: GCA_035761965.1. Classification (GTDB taxonomy): domain Bacteria; phylum Bacteroidota; class Bacteroidia; order Chitinophagales; family Chitinophagaceae; genus Flavisolibacter. Next base: position 1,277 of record DASTPZ010000195.1, read on the forward strand.
AGCAGCACGATGGCGCGGGCGGTGCTTCGGACTCCCTGCCTTACAAGCCATCGATGTATGCAGAGAAGCAGGAAAAAAGCGGCAATGCAATTGAGCACAAAGGGAACCGCCACGTTCACACCGGTGAGCTTGAATATGCCGGTAAGCAGCAGGGTATAAAGAATGGACGAGGAAGCTGAGCCAAATTCCCCGGGTACGATTCCCCATATTTGGTTAAAGGCCAGGTTTCGCGCTACCTGCATGTGGATGAACGGATCGTCGAGCGGGTACATAAAAACGCCGCCCGTTGAATTAAGAATGGATCGCTGCAAAAAAAATACGGCCAGGGCTGTTACAGCCAGTGCGAGCACAAGCGGAAAAGCAGAGGATGAAATTCTCTTAGCCGGAGTTTGATCAAGCATTCAGTTTTGGTTTTGGTCCTTTTGCGGGCTCGCCGCTTCCTGTTTTATTCCTGTCCGATATTGCCTTATGCGGCTTCGGGCACTTCTTCGTCTTCTTCTCCATCGTCAAGCTCGTTCATGCGCAGGAGCATGGCCAGTATAGGATAATATACCAGCACGTCTGATACACCGCCCACGGCCACCTGCGCGAACTCTGCTATGTAAAACGCAAAAAGGCTGGTCACACAGGCTGCGGCCAGCACCTTTATCTTTTCGTTCCGGGCCCTGAAATACTCCTTTAGCCCGACCTTAAGTGTAAAAAAATACAGGATGCAAACGATCCCCAGTCCGATCCACCCGGTTTCGGCGCCGCGTTTTATATAGCTGCTGTCGGGCTGGAAATTTGCGAGGTAATGACCGGGATGTTCCCTGGCCCCGTTAAAGCCCGTGGTTCCAAGACCACCTCCTATGGGATGGCTGCGGATATAAGGCTGGATAAAGGCCCTCGCGATCAGTCTCACTTTATATGATTCATCCTCGGCCCCGATAAAGGTGGTACGAAAACGCTGGATGGTCTTATTCCCGCCCGAGGGTCCATACAGCAGTACGGCAAGCACCAGGGCAGACACAAAGCCAAAGACCCGCGTCGACTTTTTTTCAAAATTCAGCAAGATGAAAAATGCCAGGCCCGCAACCGCGGTGGCATAGGCCGTACGTGTGCCCGAATAGCCAACGGCCAGCACCATGAGAATGCAGCCGGCGATCAGGATATACTTGTATTGCTTGTTTGTCTGGTTGATGGCAATGATGAGAAAGAATACGGCGCAAACAGCCATAAGGATACCGAACGACGAAGGATCGGACATGGTGGAAAACTTCCTGAATTCGCCGTTCACGAAGATCAGCCCGAGGCCATGCGGATCTGCAAGGATGAGCTCCATTTCGAAATTGAAATAGCCATGGAACTGCTGTATACAGCCATAGAATGCGCTGAGCGTGCTCGCGATGAAAAGCGCTACGATATAGTTCTTGATCTTCTGCTTGGTATCGAAGACCGTGTAGGCCATGAACATCACAAAAACATAACCAAGGAATTTTCTGAAAGCAAGGAAGTCTGTTCCCGAAGACATGGAGTTGGGATTGAACACCTGCACCGCATTATAGAACAGCGTAAAAAAAATGAAGATCACCAATGGCACCCTGGTGAAATTGCGCACGTTCTTCTTGAAATCTGTCCGGCCCATCAGCATGCCGAGCATAGTGGCTACCACCAGCCCGTCGAACATGACCCCGATCGGCATTTCTCCCTTAAAGAAGAGCCGCGAAAAGAAAAAAGCAAAAAAGGAAAAGAAGAGGATGATATATAGTCCCGCCTCTGCGCTCGAGATACAGATCACTGCAATAAACAAACCCACGATGCCTGCAAAAAGGCCTATGCCCATCATCATGTTCTTCGCCAGCAGGAAGCCAAAAACAAGGGCCAGCCCGGCAATAAACAGATAGCCGAACCAGTTATTCAGTTTTTTCTGAAAAAAGGTCTTGCCGAGGAATTGCACCAGGCTTTCGGACAACCTGGGCCTTGAACCGCTAAAACTGTCTCGGGGCATTGTGAGGTTTAAAAGAATAATACCTTAAAGAAAATGAAGATCATGGTACCTGCACAAACACAAACCATTATGGTTTCATGAAAGGATGTTTTCTTTTGGGGCATCAGAACTGGTTTTGAACAGGATAAAAATATTGAAAATAATCTGAAAACCAGCCTATTGCTTGATTCATAAAAAATCTAGCGCTACTTTTAGGCCTTTAGTTTACAAAAGCCGCCACCGGATGTTGTTCTGGGAAATACTTTTTATTGCCAGCTGTTCCATCGCATTTTACAATTACGCGGGTTATGCCCTGATCATTTGGCTGCTGAATAAGTTCAAAAAATCTTCCCCGCCGCCGGAAATCAAAACCTACCTTCCTTCTGTATCGTTCATCGTCGCGGCCTATAACGAAGAGGATTTCATCCAGAAAAAGATCGAAAATTCGCTCGAGCAGGATTACCCGCGTGAGCTCATCGAGTTCATCTTCATCACCGATGGTTCTACCGATAATACGGCAGGGATCATCAGCAGGTATCCTCCCATACAGCTCATGCACGAGCCGGCCAGGCGGGGCAAATCAGCGGCCATCAACAGGGCCGTACAGGCGGCAAGCAACGATATACTGATCTTCAGCGATGCCAATACCATGCTTAACAAAGGGGCAACAGCCTATATCGCCCGTCACTACCATCACCCGCGAATTGGTGGAGTGGCCGGCGAGAAAAAGGTCGTTGATGATGCCGGGTCCGCAGACGGCGTAGGTGTGGGTGAAGGCCTTTACTGGAAGTATGAATCCACACTGAAGAAGCTGGATTCGGACTTTTATTCCGTAGTGGGCGCTGCCGGCGAGCTGTTCTCGCTGCGCAGAGAGCTGTACGAGCCTATCCCCGACAATATCATCCTTGACGATTTCGTTATTTCGATCAAGGCGGCGCAAAAAGGCTATCGCATTGTTTATGAACCCCAAGCTTATGCAATGGAATCGCCTTCCTTTTCCCTTGGAGATGAAAAGAAAAGAAAGGTAAGGATAGCTGCCGGCGGCTTCCAGGCGATCGGTATCTTTTCTTCACTGCTTTATTTCTGGAAACAGCCCAAGCTCTCTTTTCTCTATATTTCGCACCGGTTGCTGCGCTGGACCCTCAGCCCGCTTTGTTTTATTCTTGCTTTTGTGTCCAATGCCATGCTTTGCATTGGGTCGGGCGGACCTGTATACCAGTTCCTTTTTGCGATCCAACTCCTGTTCTATTGCATGGCCATACTGGGATTTACGCCTCGCGGCAGCAAGCTTAAGGCTTTCAAGCTTCCTTATTATTTCACGTTCATGAACCTTGCGGTCGTGCTTGGCTTTTTCAGGTTCATCCGGGGCCGCCAGTCGGCTGTTTGGGAAAAGGCCAAGCGCAGTCAACCCAACACAGCATGAGCAGGCAGGGCATACATATCAAAGCTTTGTGGAATAAGGCCTTTAATACTTCCATACTGGAAAAGAACCGCATGGCCTGGGTAGACTACCTCCGTGGCATAGCCATCCTGCTGGTCGTATACCGCCATGTTCTGATCGGGCTTGAAAGGGGAGCGCACGATATACCGGTATTGATGGAAAGGGCCAATATGATCTTTTACAGCTTCAGGATGCCGCTTTTCTTTATCCTGTCCGGTATTTTTATCAGTGCGAGCATAGCCAAAAAGCCATTGAATAGGCTTGTCTATAATAAGTTCGAAAGCCTGCTTTATCCTTACCTCGTCTGGGCCTTTCTGCAGATCAGCCTGCAGATCGTACTGTCGCGCTTTACCAACTCGGAGCGGACACTGATGGACTATACGATGATATTTTACCAGCCCCGCGGACTCGACCAGTTCTGGTACCTGCCGGCCCTGTTCAATGCCACGGTCATTTACCTGCTTAC
>DASTPZ010000196.1:0-4822 GCA_035761965.1 Flavisolibacter sp.
TGTGGGCGAGGTATTGATGGAAAAGGCATTCGTATTCACCGGGGTTTTTGTGAAAATCTTCCCGGTTGTATTTACCCGTTTCCTTGTGCGCATAAAGGTCGGCGCCCTTGAGCTGCACATATACCGGGTAGCTGAAATCGCGGGACAGGTATTCCTCTTTTTCCACCTCGATCACTTCCATCAGGTTCATTACTTCCAACAGGCCATGGGCAACACGGCCCGAGCCGGTAACGGCGATTTTGATGTTAGGGATCTTGAGTCCGAAATAACAGTGGATCAGCTCCTTCAGGTCCTTTTGCCTGTAAACCCTGTCCAGTTTGAATGCGCCCGTACGCTCACCATAAGCCATCATGCCGTTGTGTGCGCCAACAACGCCTGCAAAAAAGCCAAAGCCGATGATGCGCTGGCCGTCTTCATGCTCCATGCATTCGTAATCGATCAGGGTGATCTTCTTCTCTATGATGGTCTGCAGCAGCTTCTGGTTATAGGGCTGCTTTTTGCGCGTATGAGAGAAGAACAGGTAGGTCTTACCGGGAATAAGGGTTGACACCGGTGCTTCCTTGATCCCGAGCAGGATATCACATTCCGCCAGGTCTTCTTTCAGCACAACGCCGGTGCGCTCGTATTCGGCATCTTTGAAACACCGGCCGGGCGAGGGCTGGGCAAGGATGTGGAGATCAGGAAAATGTTTGAAGAGCCATTTGCATTGGGCCGGGGTAAGGGCCACCCTGTTGTCGGCAGGGACCTTACCTTCTCTAAGCAAGCCGATCTTGGTCATGCACAAAAATAAGCGAGTTTGCTCTTTTACGGAAGAGTACCAATACCATAGCTGCATAGGCCCTGGTGAAGCGCTTCGCTTAGCTGGGAAAAATAAAGGCGCTACATTCGTGCATGACCTATTTTGAACAGTTTGGACTTCCCCTGCAGCTGAAGGTCGACAAGCAGCTGCTTCGAAAACGTTACCTCGAGCTAAGCCGCCAGCACCATCCCGATTATTTTGTTAATAAAGGAGCAGCAGAGCAGGAAAAAGCGCTGGAATCCTCAGCTTTGCTAAATAAGGGTCTGAAGACGCTGGGCGATGCGGATGAGACCATCCGTTACGTGCTTGAGCTCAAAGGGCTGATCACTGAAGAAGAAAAGTATACGCTGCCGCCGGCCTTTCTTATGCAGGTGATGGAAGTGAACGAAGAGCTGGCGGAGATGGAGCCGGGAGACGATGCCCGCCGGGAAGGAATAGAGCAGCAGCTCGAGACATTGGAAAAAGAAATTTATGAGCCGGTTAAAGAAATTATTGAAAATTATAGCGAGGGTCATACGTCCGAGCAAGCTTTGCTGCAGGTAAAGCACTATTATTTCCAGAAAAAATATTTGGATCGTCTCCGGGGGCAATTAAGCGGAAAGTCGTAACATTGCCGTCCGTTCTTTTAGCCGGATCAGGGTATGAAACGGCGGAAGAAGCCCATCAGGCGCTTCTTTCAAGCCTTTCAAAGACCCTGAGAAACAAGCCCGGGTGGCGGAACTGGTAGACGCAGCAGACTCAAAATCTGCCGTTCGCAAGAATGTATCGGTTCGATTCCGATCCCGGGCACGAGGGAAAAAAGAGAAAGAGAGCAGAGAACACCTCGCACTCTTTCTCTTTTTTGTTTTTCATCGTCCTTAGCTTTTTTCTCCCGATTGAATCTTCTCTGTACGCGTTTTACCCATTACCTGGAATGAGGAGTTTAAGAGCATTTATATCGAAAGATGATTTGTCAACTTTGTGCGTAATGCCGGCAAGACTGTTTTCTTCCAGCTCTATTGGGGCGCTGTTATGCGTAGGCTCCTGGTTCAACATTTGCGATCTTCGCCGCCGTTTGTGATTGCTTCATTTAAAAAGCCCGGCTGCTAGCCGGGCTCTTGCGTTAAATCTTAACGGGCTTTTGTTTTTGGATGCCCCTTCTTTTGCGCTGAGCTTTTCTTTTTGGTAGGCTTATTCTTTTTTGGTTCAGCTGTCTTTTTCGACATAAAATTAAATTTAAGGTTAGTGAATTATCTAAGGCTGCAGGAAATGCTTCCCGTTTTCCTCGCTGTCACATACGCGGTAAAGATATGCCTATAGCAGAATATCTCATATTTCAGATCAAGACCGGCCGTCGGGCGTACTTTCATACCAATCGGGTTATGCGCTGGGATAAGGTATATACTCAATAATTTTCCTATAACTTAGGGCGCAGGTATTCATCCGAGAGAAGGATATTACAACAGTGCTTGAGCATGTAAGCACTTCTCCTGTGGAAGCCGTCATGTTACTATCCAGCCATAGCCCTACTCCGTTTGTCCGCCCTCGCCTAAGATATCCATCCCCACAACGCGCTTTACCATTTCAGCAAATCCAGTATTGTAAATTACCTGACCGCCCTCCCTTTTTACAGCCTTATATAGCCTTATGTCACCGGTAACGAGTGTCATTCCGTTTTTTATTGCTGTTTCGCCAATCATAGCATCCTCTACATGCCGGATATTCTCACCCATCAACCGTTCATACAAACCATCGTCTTCTCCAATCTCGCCTTCTTCGATTCTCGAATACCCAATGATAAATGAGCTGGTTGGCTCGATCTCAAATTTTAATTTCAGCGCCCGCAAGAACATTTGCGCACGCTTTTCCTCATCGGGCGTTCTATTCATCTCATCTACCTGGACGTGGGTAATAAAGTAAGTGCCGTTTATACGCCGCCGAAAAGCGTCCACCGCTTCCGTATCGATCTCACCCGAGATGACGGCGTCTATAAAATTCGTGTCGAAAATGTAGGACTGGGGAAGATCCATGGCCGGTATTTTGGCCATAAGTTAGCAGGTTATTTGTTATCGGGAATCTGTAATGATTTGATCTTGCATGTACTTGTCCACCTGTTAGTCAAAACATACACAAAAAAGCCGGACAAACCTTTCAATAGGAGCAATCTCTCTTTGCCCGTTATCGGTGAGCAGGGAACATCATTTCCGGGCAGTTGATCGCTCGTTTGCCGACATAGCTTTACATCCTCATCAGATCAAACCTCCAAACAATGAAATACTTCTTTGATTTTTCAGAACTGCCAAAGCTAAACGTGCCAAGCGACCTGTTTGATGTGCGTTTCATCCATACCGAAAACATGACCGTGGCTTTCAACGAGCTAAAGGCAGGCGCGGAAGTACCCACTCACCAGCATGTACACGAAACCATAGATTTTGTACAGGAAGGAACGCTCCTTATGACGATCGGCGAAGAAACCATTGAAATGACCGCAGGCTCCGTCGCCCACGTGCCTTCAAACGTATGGCATAGCGCAAGGGCTTTGTCCGACTGCAAGGTCATTAATGTATTCTACCCGGTGCGGGAAGATTTCAGCGCCGGCAAAAACTAGAACGATCTTATTTATTTTGGGACGGGCCGCCCTGGGCCTCCACCCTCATTGGTGCGGAGGTATGGTCAACGACAATTACCATTTTGCCATCTTTCATGGCTTTAACCTCGGTATGGCGTGCTTCCAAGACAATGGGCTCCGCACCTGCTATCGGCATTGTCCATTTGAAAGTTCCATGCCCGATTACGACATCCTTGAATGGTATGTTGCTGTTGCTCGTGTATTCAAGCCTTGCTCCTTTATTCGAAGCAAAATCCTTTGTATAAAAATCCCTTATCGCTTCATACCCCTTCAGCTGCAAGGTGCGTGAGGATAGGCAGTTAAATCCGGACTATTCCAATACAATTCCATGAATGCATTCACATCGCCCCTGTTGAATGCAGCAAGAAACATGCTATCCAGCCGGTTTGCCGCCGCAAGCAATTCTGTCTCGGTCATTGAGGAATTGTTTTCTTCCTGGCGATTCTTGCAGCCGGCGATCGTTATCGTCAGCAGCAGAAAGAATACAAAAACATATTGGCAGTTAGGTTTCATGGTCATCAAGTTTTTTTTTAAGTTATGCTGATTCTTTTCGGTTTCGGCTTTCCACTTTTGAGGTATCAGTATCCAATCTGGTCCCTATCTATCGGTCAGTGATAGCTCCCTTGCCAAAACATGAGCACAATTCTAGAGCTTATTACTGTGCCGGTATATTGCAGAGTGGCCCATAAGCGCGGCTGGTTAAACGCTGATGTTGAAGATAATGATAAAAGCTGAGCAGTTCCTATCGGCATAGACGGTTTGCCTCTGCCAGCTTCCCATTGTAAAAAGATGGCCAACTGCCTGCCAAAGCTATCCTGCTCATGCTGCCAGATCATAATAGGCAGTTGCTTTCACCGGGAATCGCTTATTTTGTCCCGCAGCAGGTAGAAAACCTGGCATTGAACATCCTTTGCCCGCGATCTGCATCATTTTAAGGATTTTCAGACAAAAGCATTTACAAACAGCTCCATATTGATATGCAAAAAGAGACCAGTGAAAGACTCAAGCATTACCGTCGCATCAGCGGAATGTCGCAGGAAGCACTGGCGGAAGCATCTGGCATTTCCATCAGGACCATTCAAAGGATCGAGAAAGGCTTGTCAACTGGCAGCGCCTATACGATCAGCACCTTAGCCAAAACACTAAACATCGATACCGTTGACCTATTGCCTGCAGAATTGCAGGTTACCGGGGCGGGTATTCCCGAAGCCCCGCTGGCCACAAATAGCTACGACCTCCAGCCATTAAAGCTGCTGAACCTCGGCGCGCTGAGTATTGTCGTCCTCCCGCTTTCAAACATCCTGGTACCGGCAATGATCTTCCGGAAACATCGTCACAATGAAGCTGTAAATACTTATGGCCGCCGGATCTTAAGCTTCCAGGTCTTGTGGACCCTGGCGACGCTGGTACTGATG
>DASTPZ010000197.1:0-10809 GCA_035761965.1 Flavisolibacter sp.
CGTAAAGAATGGCCGCGACTCAAACAGCAAACGTTTGGGCGTAAAAATATTTGGTGGCCAGCCTGCTGCTGCCGGTAACATCATCATCCGTCAACGTGGTACGGTTTATCATCCCGGTAAAAATGTTGGCGTAGGAAAAGACTTTACACTGTTTGCACTTGCTGATGGTGTGGTTGAATTCCGCAAAGGAAGGCAGAACAGAACATTCGTATCTGTAAATGAAGCTGCCGCCTCTGAAGCAACGGCCTGATATTTGTTATTGAATTGTTAGCAAAAAGTTTGACAGTTTAAAATTTGTTTCTAATTTTACTGTCGTTACGTTTTTTCTAACCATTAAATTCAAAACAAAATGGCAACAGCAAAAAAAGCAGCTAAAAAAGCTGCACCAAAAAAAGCCGCTAAGAAGGCAGCTCCTAAAAAAGCAGCTAAGAAAGCAGCTCCAAAGAAGGCAGCTAAGAAAGCAGCTCCTAAAAAAGCCGCTAAGAAAGCAGCCCCTAAGAAGAAGTAAGACCTCGTTTGTAAAGGTTATACAAAGTCCCGGCTCGCCGGGACTTTTTGTTTTCAGCCCTCTTCTATCCGCGCTTCACTCCCGCTCTCCCTTAATCTCCTTATTTTGCAGCCATGGACAACTACGCAATTGCCGACCAGCTTTCCCTTCTTTCCAAGCTGATGGACATCCACGGTGAGAACGCCTTCAAAGCAAAATCCTATGCTTCCGCCGCCTTCGCCATCGAAAAGCTGCCGCAGGATCTTTCGGTCCTGCCCGAAGAAAAGATCTATGGGATCAAGGGCATCGGCGAAAGCGTTGGCAAAAAGATCGTAGAACTCCTCCAATCAGGCTCGCTTCAAACCCTGCAGGATTATCTTTCCAAAACCCCCGAAGGCGTGCTCGAGATGATGAACATCAAAGGCCTCGGACCCAAAAAGATCAATCTCCTTTGGAAGGAAATGAGGATCGACACCATCTCCGAACTCGCAAAGGCCTGTAAAGAAAACAGGATAGCCGAAAAAAAAGGCTTTGGTGAAAAGACCCAGCAGAACATTCTCGATGCCATCTCCTTTCAGCAGGAGAACGCAGGCAAATACCTCTACGCCTCCATCGAGCCCTTTGCCGAAGGCCTGACACTTAAGCTGCAGGAAAAATTTACTGCCCATCAAACCGCCCTCACAGGGGCCTTCCGCAGGCAGCTCGAGATCATCGAGCAGCTCGAATGGGTAACCACGGTACCCTCCGCCGATCTTAAAAATTTTCTCCTGAACGAAGATACCCAGCTGGTGACCGACCGCGACGGACTGCTCATCTTCAGTGCGGCAAATGCGCTCCTGCTCTCCTTCCATATCACCACTGATGCCCATTTTCAAACCCTGCTTTTCGAAACGAGCTGCAGCAGCCATTTTCTCGAAACCTGGAAGGCCTCCTTTCCGCTCGGGCCGGCCGAAAGCGAAGAGCAGATCTTTGAAGCCGCTTCGATTGCCTACATCCCTCCCTTCCTGCGCGAAAGCGGTGAGATCATTGGCAAAACAAAACAAAATGATCCCGGCAGGCTTGTACAGGTAAGCGACATTAAAGGACTCATTCATTCGCACAGCACCTGGAGCGATGGCGCCCATACCCTCGAGCAAATGTGCGGAGCCCTCATCAGCCAGGGCTTTGAATACCTCGTGATCTCCGATCATTCAAAAGCGGCCTTTTATGCAAACGGACTTACAGAAGAGCGCATCAGGGCTCAGCACCAGCAGATCGATGCGCTCAACGAGAAGCTTGCGCCATTCAGGATCTTCAAAAGCATTGAATGCGATATCCTGGCCGATGGCGCGCTCGACTACGACAGCAAGGTGCTTTCCACCTTCGACCTGGTGATCACCTCCGTTCACAGCAACCTCGCGATGGACGAAACAAAGGCCATGAAGCGGCTGCTGGGTGCCATCACCAATCCATACACCACCATCCTGGGTCATATGACGGGCCGCCTGCTCCTGCGCCGCAAGGGTTACCCGGTCGACCACCGGCAGATCATCGATGCCTGTGCCGATCATGGCGTGGTCATAGAGATCAATGCCAATCCCAACCGGCTCGATATGGACTGGCGCTGGATAGACTATGCCATGGAAAAAAATGTGCTGCTCTCGATCAACCCCGATGCCCATACTACCGACGAATTCAGGAACATCAAGTATGGTGTGCTGGTTGCGCAGAAAGGCGGACTTACCGCGGCCAATAACCTCAGCAGCTTTTCGCTCAGGCAGTTTGAAGATTTTCTTAACAGCAGGAAAAGATAAGCACCGGGGCAGCTCAAGCCTGTTATCTACCATCAGCTGATCACAGGCAGCTGCACAAAAAAGCTGGTGCCGCGGCCTTCTTCGGTCTCGAACCAGATCTGTCCCTGCGCCTGCTCCACGATGCTCTTGCACATGGCAAGTCCAAGGCCCGTGCCTGATGTTTTGGTGGTGAAGTTTGGCGTGAATATTTTGGAGCGCATGCCTTCGGGTATGCCCTCGCCATTGTCGGTAATGCGGATCACCACATAGCTGCCCTTCTGCTCCTCATTGATCTCCAGTACACACCGCTCATTGTTGTGACAGGCATCCACCGCGTTGGCCAGCAGGTTAGTGAACACACGGTTCATATGCGTTTTATCGGCTTTCATCACCACGCTGCCCGGAATTTTTTTCCAGCTGATGTCGACCTTCGGATTGGAGCTGTAAAGGTCGACAAGGATGCCGATCACCTGGTGAAGATCTACGAGCTCGATCTTTTTATTACCGATGTTGGCGAACTGCGAAAAATCGGCAGCGATCTTGGAGAGGTGGTCGATCTGCTCGATCAGGGTATTGGCCACGCTCGCGGTGAGCTCCTTGATATTGCCCTGGCCCGAATCGCTGGCCTTCTGCAGGTACTGGATGCTGAGCTTCATGGGCGTGAGCGGGTTCTTGATCTCATGGGCCACCTGGCGCGCCATCTCCCTCCAGGCACCTTCGCGCTCGCTCTTGGCAAGCGCTTCTGCGCTTTCCTCCAGCTGGTGCACCATCTTGTTGTACTGCGTTACCAGCTCTCCTATCTCGTCGTTCCGGTCCCAAACGATTTCTTCATTGGTCTTTCCAAGCGTGATCTCCTTCATCTTTTGGCCGATCACCGAGAAGGACCGTGTGATCTTATTGGTGATAAAGAGGGCGATCACACCGGCGATCAGGAAAATAAATGCATTGAGGTTGATGATGGTGACGAGGAAGTTGGATATCTCCTGCTTAAGATCGATCTGCGAGGAGAAATAAGGTATGTTCAGGTATTTGACCACCTCGCCTTTCTCGTTGCGCACCGCCGAGTAGATGCTCCAATAGTCGAGTGAGCTCAGCACCTCCTTCTGCACATGCTGCACCTGCCGAAGCCTGTCGAGGTGATAATAGGCCAGCGGGTGCATCTTGGTGCTCAGTATGCCCTTGCGGTAAACCTCGTCTTCCGACGATACCTGCAGGTTGCCGTCGAGGTCGTACACGTTCACATCGGCATTATGTATATCGGCCACTTCATCCACCAGTCGCTGGAGGTTGAGTCCTGCAGCGGAGTCGGAAACACCAGGACTGAAGCTCGCCGTATCGGACAGGCGTTTTTGCAGCTCTTTTACCATGATGCCTGCCGTGCGGCTCAGCCGGTCGATATTGTTGCGGTTATAGCGCGAAATAAAGAACGAAATCGTGGCCGCGCCTATGATGAGAAAAGAAAGTATGCTGATGAAGATGACCGTGCCATGGATCTGCGAGCGGATATTGATCTGCGCGAAAAAATTAAAGGAATGATCGCCGAAGAGCCGCAGGATAAAGGCAATGATCTGCAGCAGTCCCACCATAAAAAGAAAAGCGCAGAACAGGTAGGAGAAAAGCGTGATGCTTTCGATAAGCGAATCCCTTTTTTTGGCGATCACCACGATCTTTTTGTTGTTGGCCTTATGCCATAGCTCATCGTACTCACCGTTGTGAACCGTTTCAAATTCGCTCTTGGGTACCTGTTCCGGTGTGAGTGTGATCTGGAAGGGGTATTTGGTAGAGGACGAAATAAGCAGCCCGTTGTTGTAGATGGCATAGGCATACACGGGTGAGTTCTCCGGGTCATCGCGCCTGCTCACCTGCCGGAAGAGCTCGGGATAAAAAGCATCGGTGCTGCCGTATTGCCTGAGGGTGGACAGGATGAAAAAGCTGCCTATGAGGCCATTGCTGTCGCGCACCATCCGCCTGGTAATGTAGGTAAAGCGGTCATAGGAGTTTTCGTGGTAGTTGAGGTCCTGCACGCCCGTTGGCTTGCTCTGCACGGTGAATATGGTATTGAGCTCCGGGAAGCTCATGGGATCGTCGTTGTTGATGCCGCGGTTGAGCGAGTCGAACACATAGATGCGCGTATCGTAGCGGGTGCTATAGCCCATGAAGTTCTGGCGCAGGATGCTGTCCCTGATCACGCGGTTCTGCGCCTCGTTCTGGAAGCGGTGAAAATTCCTGACGAGGAAGCGGTTGTCGAGATAGGTGATCGCTATGCTGATGGTGCGGTCGTTGGAAGGATCGGTGATCTGGTCGAACTTCTCCGCTATGCCTTTTCTCACCCTTAGCTCGTTCTGACGGTTACCCTGGAGGATAACGGCAGCCAGCGATATTGAAAATACAAAGATCCAGAAAAGCGCACCGGCCACCGTGATCCGGAAGCGGTTGATAATAAATTTTTCCTGGCTTACCAGCAGGGTATAAACGAGCAGCCAGCAAAGCACGGGCAGGTGAAAAAGCACGATCGTATTGCCCGAACGGATGGTAAGGAAAAAAAGCCCGGTAAGCGCAAGCGCAAAATAGATATAGAGGTAACGGTAACCGAAAGCAGGAAAAATAAAACGGAAGAGCAGGCGTGTAAAATAATAATAGCTCAGCGAAAGCAGGGCCAGCACGATCAGGCCGATGACGGTGTAAAAATCAAGGCTGAAAAAATTGGTGACATTGAACGAGATATTGGAATCGAGCACCAGGCTGCGAACGATATTGGCCAGCTGGAAGGTGAAAAAGATAAGCACAAAAAGGGCCGCAACACCCGCCGCATACAGGCCGTTACCCTTCAGCATTGCAGGCATGCGCTGCTTGGGCCCGGCATTGTACCAGGCAAACAGCACTATCCAGCAAATAAAGACCGTATTGATCAGGAGGTCGCCGAGACTGGGATTGAACTCCGAGGCTCCGTATACATTGGGGTCAAAGAGCTCGAACTGCCGGAAAGAGAATATGCCCGTGAATTGAAAGAGCAGGTAGCGAACCAGTATAAGCACACCTGAAAAAAAGAGTATGCCATAGAGGGCACGACTCCTCCGCGTGAGGCGGTCGGCAGCAAGGTGGAAATAGACGAGCAGGAAAATGAGCGCCACGATCCGGAATATAAAGGTGAGGCGGTCCATGGAAGCCAGGTTCGGATGCGTTACCTGCTTAAGGTAAAAATAAACGCGGTCTGTCGCCGATACCACCGGGTAAGGGGTGCGGTCGGACGAAAGTGCCACCTGGCGGTGTGCCTGGCGGTCGTGCACAAAGCGGGTTTGCAGGTAATCGGTTTCCAGGTAATACTGGTTGAGCACAGGTATGAGCACATAGGCCACGATATTGTTGCTCATGCCTGCAAAACGCAGCCTGCTTTTGAGCACTACATAATACCCGTTGGCCAGTCGCTGGAAATAGGCACCGTCCCTAAGCGAAAAATCCGCCGTAGGCGGCAGTATCTTCTGGTTGTTCCAGAAAAGCAGGTCTTGCTTTTCGGAAATGGTCTCGGCAAATAAAAAAAGCCCGTACTCTTTCGCGGCGATCTTTTTGAATTCTTCGAGGCTTTCGGTTTTGAGTGCCAGCCTGCGCATGAGGGCATTGTCGGCCAGCAGGCCCCTGGCGTCTTCTTCCTGCTTCTGCACATAGTGCTGCAGCTGTTTCTGGTGGTAATTGATGGAGGGCTGCTCTTGAAAATACCAGGCCGATACCAGGGACAGCAGGAAGAGTACCGCGGCAAACAGCAGGAGGCTGCGTTCCCGCAGGCGGCTATGTATAGTGGGGAGGTTCAATCCTTGTTCCGTTTGATCTTGTTCCAGATGGCGTCCATTTCTTCGAGGGTCATGTTATTCAGGTCGCGCCCTGAGGCCATCGCCGCTTCTTCCATCTGGGTAAAGCGGCTGAGGAATTTTTTGTTGGTGATCTCTACAGCGTTCTCGGCGTCTATATTCAAAAACCGTGCAAAGTTCACAAGCGAGAAAACGAGATCGCCAAACTCCTCCTCCATCCGGTCCTGCCGGCCGCTGGCGATGGCTTCCTGCAATTCTGTTTCTTCTTCCTTTACTTTTTCCCATACCTGGTCCTTGTTCTCCCATTCAAAGCCCACCTGCTTTGCTTTTTCCTGCAGGCGCATAGCTTTTACCAGGGCGGGCAGGGTGCGGGGCACGCCGGAGAGCACAGATTTTTTTCCTTCCTTCAGCTTCAGCTTTTCCCAGTTGCGCTTTACATCCTCCTCGTTCTCTACCTGCACATTGCCGTAGATATGCGGATGCCGGTCAATAAGCTTTTTCGATATGCCTTCGATCACCTCCTCAAGTGTGAACTGTCCCTGCTCCGAGGCGATCTTTGAGTAGAACACGATGTGCAGCAGCAGGTCCCCCAGCTCTTCCTTCATCGACTTCCAATCGCTTTCGGTTATGGCATCGGCCAGTTCATAGGTCTCTTCGAGGGTCATCTGCCTCAACGATTGTATCGTCTGCTTCCGGTCCCAGGGGCATTTTTCCCTGAGCTCGTTCATGATCGTTGCCAGTTTTACAAAAGCTTCGCCCGTTGTATTCATAGATCAGAATTGAAAGATCGACAATAATACAAATATCGCCATAAGCAGCATGAGCAGGAAGAAACTGGCCACGTTCAGCAGCAGGAACTTGGCCACGGTCTTGCCCCAGCCCTGCACATAAAAGCGCTTCATCGCTATAAGCAGGTAAAAGATGGGCACCAGGAACAGTATGGCGGCAAGCACATCAAAAGCTTTCCAGTTGAGCAAGCCATCCAAGCTGTCTACAAAAATGGCGATCAGCGATACAATAAAGGCAAAAATGTAGCTATAGAGCGTGAACACCGCGTGATCGCTGAAAAAGAATTGTTTACGGCGTATGTACAGCAGCTTCAGGATGAGGGCAAAAAAAGGCAGGGAGATAAAAAAAATATAAGGGAGCTTATGCAGGAAGTTGTTCGCCAGGTCTTTGAACAGGGCCTGGCTGTCGTCGCCAAAACTCGCTTTATATGCCCTCCATCTTTCGGTTGCGCGCTGGTTGAGCCAACCCGTGGCGGGGGCGATATAGAAGGTATCTCCCGTGCGCCTGGCTGCCACCATCAGGTAATCGCGCCCGCGCAGCTGAACCAGAAAGCTGGTATCATTCGAGGCGGGCTCGGGTTGCCGCAGCACTATCCGGTAAGAACTGTCGAGAAGGAAACGCAGCTTACGATCAGCCAGGCTGTCGCCGCTATTCCCGTAAAGACGGGAAGCATAATCCAGCCGCTCCCCTTTCCCCATCGTCGTGGTTGTTGCATTAATCTTGACAGGGTTGGCCAACTTGAAAAAGAACAGGAAAAAAATGGCGGAGGTAAAAAGATACATCCGTATGGGGTCGAGATAACGCTGACGCTTCCCGGTTATATATTCCCTGGGGATGAGCCCGGGTCTAAAGCAGAGCGTTTTCAGCGTATCGAAGAACTTGCCATCGAAATGAAAGATATCATAGACAAAATGCTTCGTAAGACCCCATACATTCTGCCTGGCGATGATATTCTCCTGTCCGCAAACCTGGCAATAGCGCCCGGCAACGGTCACGCCGCAATTAAGACAGTCTTTTTCCTTTCTTTCCGGTTGGTGGGACACGCAAATTTTTTCTTAAAAATAGGGACAAAAACTCCAGTTCCTTCAATAGCATTCGGATTGACCAAAAGCATTTTCTATTTTTGAGCAAACAATATCTTCATGAGAACGATCCTCCTGGCTGTCGCCCTGTTTTTTTCTTTTACTGCTCCCGCCCAGTTCTACTACCAGGATATTGTTGGTTCTGCCGAATCGACCACGCTCATGAAGAACTATCTCAAGAACAAGGTTAGCCGTGTGGTGATCAGGAGCTATGGTGCAGGCAATACCGCCAACGATGATTTTTATGCGGAGCAGCAGTTCAATCCTGCCACCCGTGTTTTGAAGACCACCACCCGCGCGGGCCGTGGCTTTCCCTCCGTACTTTTTTCTTATGCCGATGCCGAAGGCCGTGTGATCAAAACCGTTGATAGCAGCCGCATACTGGTGAGCACCACCCTCTATGGCTATAATGAGGCGGGCAGGCTCGTTTCCGTATCGAGCAGCTCCATTGACTCGTCGGGAAGCCTTACGAATTCGGAAGAACACCTATGGCAATGGGCGGCCGATCAGCCTTCAAAGATGATCCGCATCAGGAACCGCGTAGACAGTTCAATGATCGAGCTGACCCTTGATGAAAAGGGCAATATCGCTGAAGAAGTGGAGGTTCGCCGCAAGAAGAGGTCTCAGCCCGTGTACTATTACTATAACGACAACAACCTTCTCACCGATATTGTACGCTATAACCAAAAGGCCGGCCGCCTGCTCCCTGAAACCATGTTCGAATATTCGGCTGCCAACCAGGTGATACAGCGCATTACCGTACCCGGAACCAGTGGCAACTATCTCATTTGGCGTTACCAGTACAACGAGGCCGGGCTCAAGACCAAAGAAGCCATCTACAGCAAGGACGACAAGCGTACGCCTATAGGCCGCATCGAATACCAGTACTCCTTTGGCTCCTGATATGGAATATATCTACCTGGGCGACCGTCTTACCGATCCCCTGCTCAGGCAGCGCCGCTGCAAAGCCCTGCGAAGACCCGATGGCAAATGCCGCAGGGGGAGGAACGGCTCCATGCTCGTTGAAATGGATGATGGCCGTAAAATGGTGGTGCTTGGGCGTCTGCTCAGAAAGCTCAAATAGGTGACTTTTCAATCAGGCTGTTAAGAAAGCCATTGTCAATGCTCAATGCCGGCAGCCGGTTAGAATATCCAGGCCAGCAGCCTGTATACCCCATAGATCAGCGCCAGTATAAAAAGCAGCAGCACCAGCAGCACCGGGAAAATCACCTTCCAGGCGCTGCCCCGGTGGCGGCCTTCTTTATAATATTGCTGCATCAGTCGCATATTGCGGGTATTGGCCTTGAAGGCTATATCGAAGAGGTCGCCGATAAAGGGGATAGAACCGACAATGGCATCGACCATCACGTTCATGACCATGCGGGCCAGCACATAACCGCTGGCGCCATTGCGGGCCATGATGATGAGCATATAACCAGATACGGCGAATGTTGAAAGATCGCCGGCGCCAGGGATCAATCCTATGAGCGCATCTAAACCAAAACGGATCTCGGTGCCAGGTATGCGAAACTGCGAATCCATGAGCCTGGCCAGGTAGTCCATGTGGCGAAGCTCGCGGGACGAAGCAACAGGAAGTTTTTTTACTTGCATGGAAATAGCAGCTTCTAAAAGCATACCATGAATTGTTACAGGCCCTGGTCCTGCTTCCTTGTCATTCCCCCTCTATTCCTTACATTTAGCTATACAACCTTTTTAGCTATGCGATCGCTTTTTTGTTTTCTCCTCCTGCTTGCCGGCTTTTTTGCCACTGCCCAAAGAGGCGCCTCCGTGAGCTTTGAAAAATGGATCAGCCTGAAAAGCGCCGGCGGTCCGCTGATATCGCCTGATGGCCGCACCATCGTGTACAGCATCAACTCTGCCGATTGGGCCAGCAACAGCTACGATTCCGAAATTTGGATGGTGCGCGACGGCGGAGAGCCCTTTCAGCTCACCCGTACCGCTAAAGGCAGCAGCACGGCTGCCAGGTTTACACCCGACAGCCGGTTTGTGAGCTTCCTCGCCGACCGTGGCGACAAGACCCAGCTCTACATTATTTCGGTTGCCGGTGGCGAGGCACTGCAGGTAACCAGGGACGAAGATGGCATAGGCAGCTATGAATGGAGTCCCGACGGCCGCCGCATCGCCTATGTAAAGACCGATCCGGAAAGCAAACGCGATAAGACCGTCAAAGAACGCTTTGGCGCCTTTGGAGTCGAAGGTGAAGAATACCGTCATAGTCATTTATGGATGATCGATTTTCATTACGATTCCGTTGTTATGGCCGGACAGCTTCCCTGTTATGGTTCAAAAAAGGATACGGTGCAGGCCGACTCGCTCAAAACCTCTCCTGCCCAGGCCTGCTTCAGCCTGCCGGTGGCAAAAAGGATCACCAGCGGCGATTTCACCGTCAGCGGCTTTGTATGGCACCCCGACAGCAAACGCATATTCTTTAACCGGCAACCGTCGCCGCTTATTCTTTCAGGCTTCAGGTCAGATATTGCCTTTGTTCATACCGATACAAAGGAAACAAAGACCCTCGTGAGCAATCCCATGAGCGATAACATAGCCCGCATACATCCGGACGGAAAGGCCTTTGTTTATAGCAGCAGCCTGGCCGATTCGGTTTCGAGCTTTTACCGCAACAACAGACTCTTCATCTACAACCTGGAAACAGGAAGCAGCACCGAGATCGCTGCCGCACTGGATGAGAACAAGAACGTAGTGGCCTGGAACCGCCAGGGCCTTTTCTTAACTGCATTTGAAAAGACCAGCCAGAAGCTCTATACGGTAGATACCAAAACCGGTGCTGCAAAGGCTGTAGCGCTCGATCTGCCCCTGGTAGGCTGGGCATCCTTTAGCCAGGATACGGATAAATT